>JANMWN010000357.1:0-13626 GCA_031394045.1 Sporichthyaceae bacterium | reverse complement strand
GCCGATGTAGATGGCGTCCCCGGTCGAGGCGACGGCCTCGATGGTGTCACCGATCTTCGTGCTCCACAGCGGGCGTACGTCCGGGCCGGGCGCGGCCATCGGGAACGCGTTGACGGTGTCGCACGCGGGGTAGTAGATGTGCCCGGAGCTCACGATGTACGCGGTCGAGCCGTCCGGCGAGATGTCGACGTCACGCATCCAGCCGACGCGGCCGCGCGCACAGGCCTGGTTGTAGACCTCGGTGCGCCACGACGTGACGACGGCTGGGTGCTGGGAGACATCGACCTGGGCCACGAGCGGCCGGTCGAGGCCGCCGATCTGGCTGAAGTTGCCGATCACCATCAGCCTGGTCTGGTCGGGCGAGAGCGCGAGCGCCCTGGTGCCGCCCTCGGACTTGTCGTTGGTCGGACCGGCCAGTGGCAGGCTGAAGTCCGGCAGCATGGCACCGGTGACGGGGTTCAGGCCGGCGAGGAACAGGCTGCCCTGGCCGGCGATGTTCTGGAAGTTGCCCCCGACGTAGAGCGCGCTGCCGTCGATCTTGACGGCCATGTCCTTGATGTACGAGTCGGGGTTGGGGTTGAAGGTCGGATCGACCGCCCCGCTGGTCGCGGCCAGCTTGGCGAGGTTGTTGCGGGTGAGGCCGCCGATCGAGTTGAACTCGCCGCCGACGAAGACGGACTGGCCGTCTCCGCTGCCTTTGATCGAGTGGACGTTCGCGCCGTCGGGCGCCGGATCGAAGCCGAGGTCGAGCGCGCCGGTCGCGAGGTCGTACGCAGCGAGGTGGTTGCGGCCGACCAGGCCGTAGTCGGAGAAGTCACCTGCGACCAGGAGCGACCCGCCCGAACGGACCAGCGCGATGCCGCCGCTGGTGCCGGTCTTGGGCGCCCGCGCCAGGGACTTCGGGGTCTGCTGGTACGGGACGACGGAGGTCACGGCGCTGGTGGCGATGTCGACCCGTGCAAGGACAGCAGGCGCGGTCTTCTCGGGGTTGAGCGAGAAGTTCCCGGTGACGTGCAGACCGGTGGTGCCGTCGAGGGCGATGCCGAGCACGTCCCCCTTGATGGTGGGGAGCGTGAGCGCACCGACCGCGCTGCTGGTGCCGTTGACGGCGGACAGGTGCGCGCGCGCCAACCCGCCCACGGTGCTGAAGGCGCCGCCGAGGTAGACGTTGCCGGAGACGCTGTCGACCAGCAGAGTGTTGACGCGGCCGTTGACCGAGACGGTCAGGGGGTCGAGGGCCCCAGTCGTGCCGTCCACCTTGGCGAGCCGGTTACGGGTCACGCCGGTGACCTTGGTGAAGTCGCCGCCGAGCCACACCGAGCCGCCCTGGACGCCGACCGTGTACACGCTCTGGTTAGCGGTGCCGGGGAGGAAGGTCGTGTCCACGGCGCCGGTCGCGGCCGACACCGCGCCGATTCGGGTGCGGGCTGCTCCGCCGATGGTGGTGAACAGGCCACCCGCATAGACCATGCTGCCGTCTCCGGAGAGGGCGATCGAACGTACGCCACCGCCCGCGACCTGGCCGTTCCAGAGCACCGCACCGGTGGTCGCGTCGAGCTTGGCGAGGCCAGCGGCGGAGACGCCGCCGATGGTGGTGAAGTCACCGCCGACGTAGATGCCGTCGGCGCCGACCGCGATCGAGCGGACCGCACCGTCGGCTGCGGGCGCCCACGCGGTCAGGGTGCCGGTGCTGTCGATGTACGCGAGGTCAGAGCGTGCCTGGCCGCCGACGGTCGGGAAGTCCCCAGCCAGGTAGAAGCCGCCGGCGCCGTCGGAGGCAGCGGAGTAGACCGCGCCGGCGATGTCGGGGAACGAGGAGCCGAAGGTGCTGCCGGCCAGGTTGACGACACCGGCCGCGCCGCGGATGCCGGGGCCGACCTGGGTGAAGGTGCCGCCGACGAAGACCTTGCTACCCACCTGGGCGATGCTGTAGACGACGCCGTCGACGAACGAGACGGTCTGGTCGCTCGGGCGGACGGACACGGTGCCGTGCTGCGCATCGACGTCAGCGTGCGCCGGCGTGACGGCCCCGACCGTGACCGCAGCCAGCAGCGAGGCTGTCAGGGCCGCGGTGACGGCACTGGCCACGGCCTTCTTCTTGCACAGCATGACAGCGGGTCCCCTCGACCAGACTTGTGTTGACCGAAGGCTAGGACGGCTCAAACGGGCCCAGGGGCGCGCTGGTGGATCATGAACCGGTCGGCGCGCAAGTTCGACTGTTCGGCCGAGGGACTATTCCGGCATTTCGGGCACGAGTCACTCCCGTCCCGCGGGCGTCCGCATGTCGGACGTTGTGAAGGGCTTCACAAGGTGCTCGGTACTCTTGGCCCTGCCCGGCTCTTGCGCTGTCCGGCCCACCGAACGTGCGGCCCCGATCACCCGGAGTGGCTCCGTGACCAAGCCCATCGTCCTGATCGCGGAGGAGCTCTCGCCCGCGACAGTCGAGGCCCTCGGGCCCGACTTCGAGGTGCGCTACTGCGACGGAGCCGACCGCGGCGAGCTGCTCCCGGCGCTCGTCGACGTGGACGCGGTCCTGATCCGCAGCGCGACCCAGATCGACGCCGAGGCGCTCGCAGTGGCCAAGCGGCTCAAGGTCGTCGCGCGGGCCGGCGTCGGGCTCGACAACGTCGACGTCGCGGCCGCCACCCAGGCCGGCGTGATGGTCGTGAACGCCCCCCAGTCCAACATCGTCAGCGCCGCCGAGCTTGCGATCGGGCTGCTGATCGCGTCGGCGCGCAACATCGCCCCCGCCAGTGCCGCGCTCAAGGGCGGCGCCTGGAAGCGGTCCAAGTACTCCGGCGTCGAGCTGCAGGACAAGGTGCTCGGCGTCGTCGGCCTCGGCCGTATCGGCGTGCTCGTGGCCCAGCGGTTGTCGGCGTTCGGCATGCGCCTGATCGCGTACGACCCCTACGTCCAGCCCTCGCGCGCGGCTCAGATCGGCGTCCGTCTGGTGAGTCTGGACGAGCTGCTCGCCGAGGCCGACTTCATCACCGTGCACCTGCCCAAGACCAGCGAGACGGTCGGCCTGATCGGCGACGACGCCCTGCACAAGGTCAAGCCGACCGTGCGCATCATCAACGCCGCGCGCGGCGGCATCGTCGACGAGGCCGCGCTCGCCCGTGCCCTCGAGGACGGTCGGGTGGCCGGCGCCGGGCTCGACGTCTATGCCAAGGAGCCGTGCACGGACAGCCCGCTGTTCGCGTTCGAGCAGGTCGTCGCCGTGCCGCACCTCGGGGCGAGCACCGACGAGGCACAGGAGAAGGCGGGCATCTCGGTGGCCCGCTCGGTACGCCTGGCCCTGGCCGGCGAGCTCGTGCCCGACGCGGTCAACGTCCAGGGCGGGGTCATCGCCGAGGACGTCAAGCCCGGGCTGCCGCTCGCCGAGCGCCTCGGCCGGATCTTCTCGGCCCTGGCCGGCGGTGTCGCCGTACGCATCGACGTCGAGGTGCGTGGCGAGATCGCGGCCTTCGACGTGTCGGTGCTCGAGCTGGCCGCGCTGAAGGGCGTGTTCTGCGACGTCGTCGAGGAGTCCGTCTCTTACGTCAACGCCCCACTGCTGGCCAAGGAGCGCGGCGTCGAGGTCGCGCTGACCACGAGCGAGGAGAGCCCCGACCACCGCAACCTCGTGACGGTGCGCGGCACCATGGCCACCGGCGAGGTCGTGTCGGTCTCCGGCACGCTGGTCGGTCCCAAGCGGGTCGAGAAGCTGGTCGAGGTCAACGGGTTCGACGTCGACCTCGTCCCGACCGAGCACATGGCCTTCTTCCGGTACCACGACCGACCCGGCGTCGTCGGGGCGGTCGGGCAGCTGCTCGGCGACGCGGGCGTCAACATCGGCGGGATGCAGGTCAGCCGGGACGAGCGTGGTGGCCACGCACTGATGGCGCTCACCGTCGACTCGGCGGTGCCCGCGCCCACCATGGCCGGGATCGTCCAGGCCATCGGCGCCCACTCCGGTCGCGCCGTCGACCTCGAGGCCTGAGCGGCATGGCTGCCGACGTGGCTGTACCGACGCGGGCGCTCCGGCTGGCTGTGGTGGCCGGCGACGGGATCGGTCCCGAGGTGGTGGCCGAGGGTCTCAAGGTCTTGACCGCGGTGGCGCCGACCGCGGGCCTTTCCGTCGAGACCACCGACTACGACCTCGGCGCACGGCGCTGGCACGCCACCGGCGAGACCTTGCCCGACACCGTCCTGTCCGAGCTGCGCGGGCACGACGCGATCCTGCTCGGCGCGGTCGGCGACCCGACCGTTCCCAGCGGCGTGCTCGAGCGCGGGCTGCTCCTGCGGCTGCGGTTCGAGCTGGACCACCACGTCAACCTGCGCCCGGTACGCCTCCTGCCTGGCGTCGCCACCCCGCTGGCCGGCGTCAAGCCCGGCGACATCGACATGGTCGTGGTCCGCGAGGGCACCGAGGGTCCGTACGCCGGGTCCGGCGGGTTCCTGCGCAAGGGCACGCCGCACGAGGTCGCGACCGAGGAGAGCCTCAACACCCGGTTCGGCGTCGAGCGCGTGGTCCGTGACGCGTTCGCCCGCGCGCAGGCGCGGCCCCGTCGGCTGCTGACCCTGGTGCACAAGAACAACGTGCTGACGCACGCGGGTGACCTCTGGACCCGTACCGTCGCCGCTGTCGCCGTCGACTTCCCCGACGTACGCACCGACTACGTCCACGTCGACGCGGCCGCGATGTTCTTCATCACGGCACCCCAGCGCTTCGACGTCGTGGTCACCGACAATCTCTTCGGCGACATCATCACCGACATCGGTGCCGCCATCGCGGGAGGCATCGGACTGGCGGCCAGCGGCAACCTCGACGTCAGCCGTACCAACCCGAGCATGTTCGAGCCGGTGCACGGGTCGGCGCCCGACATCGCCGGGCAGGGCAAGGCCGATCCCACCGCGACGGTCCTGTCGGTGGCGATGCTGCTCGACCACCTGGGCCACACCGACGCCTCCCGCCGGGTGGATGCCGCGGTGGCCGCCGACCTGCTCACCCGCGGCTCCGCCGGCGAACGCAGCACGTCCGCGATAGGAGACGCACTCGCCAGCACCGTCGCGGGCTGACTAACGTTGCATCCATGACCGGCACCGATCTGATCGCATTGAAGCCCACCGGCTCGCCCCTGGCGGCTGCCGAGCGCGAGTTGCGACTCGCGGAGCCCGGTTTCGGCCGGTTCTTCACTGACCACATGGTCACGGTCGCGTGGGACGCCGGGCAGGGCTGGCACGACGCGCAGCTCGTCCCCTACGCGCCGCTCTCGATGGACCCGGCGATCATGGTCCTGCACTACGGCCAGGCGATCTTCGAGGGTCTCAAGGCCTACCGGCAGCCGGACGAAAGCATCGCGACGTTCCGTCCCGAGCAGAACGCCAGGCGGTTCCAGCGTTCGGCCCACCGGCTGGCGATGCCCGAGCTGCCGGAGGAGCTCTTCCTCGCCGCTGTCGAGGCGCTGGTGCTCCAGGACCGGGACTGGGTGCCGTCGGGCGCCGAGAAGAGCCTGTACCTGCGCCCGTTCATGTTCTCCACCGAGGTCGGCCTGGGCGTTCGCCCGTCCAGCTCGTACCTGTTCGTGCTGATCGCGTCGCCGGCCGGGGCGTACTTCCCGCGCGGTCTCAAGCCGGTGACGGTGTGGCTCTCCGAGGACTACAGCCGCGCTGCTCCCGGTGGCACCGGTGAGGCCAAGTGCGCCGGCAACTACGCCGCCTCGTTGATCGCCCAGGCCCAGGCCGCAGACAAGGGCTGCGACCAGGTGGTCTGGCTCGACTCCAGCGAGCACCGCTGGGTCGAGGAGATGGGCGGCATGAACCTCTACTTCGTGCGCGGCTCCGGCGACACCGCCACCATCGTCACGCCGACCTTGACCGGGTCGTTGCTGGCCGGGGTGACCCGCGACTCCCTGCTGACGCTGGCCGGCGACCTCGGGTACGCCGCGTCGACCGCGCGCATCTGCGTCGACGACTGGCGCGAGGGCAATGCCACCGGCGACATCACCGAGGTGTTCGCCTGCGGCACGGCGGCGGTCATCACGCCGGTCGGGGCGGTGAAGTCGACCGACCACGAGTGGACCATCGGCGACGGTGGCACCGGTCCGGTGACTGCGCGGCTGCGGCAGGCGCTGCTCGACATCCAGACCGGGGTCAGCGCCGACCGGCACGGCTGGGTGCGTCCGACGCCTGGCACCGGGGGCACAGCGGCCGGCTGAGCCTCGCAGGAAACTCAGCGTGCCCAGGGCGCGTTGCCAACCTGTTGGCGGGCTGGCTGGCTAGGGTTTCAGGCGTGCTCGCCGAGCTGCACCATCTGCTGCGCGGGTCCCTGCAGGTCCTGGCCCAGCCCACGCTGCTCCTGGCCCAGCTCAGGCGGACCGTCCCCGACTCGCGGCGTCGCGCCCGGGAGGCACGGCTCACCGAGCAGTTCTCGACCGACCCGCTCCCGGGCCTGGGGCGCCAGCAGCTGCACATGGACCGGTCCTGGCACGGACTGGTGCCCGACCAGGCGACGCCGTCGCGCCGGCTGCTCCTGCTGCACGTACCCAAGACCGGTGGGACCTCCCTGCGGCTGATGCTGCAGGACCACGTACCCGTCGAGCGGCGCTTCCTGTCCACCGGTGACTACCAGTGGGCCGACACCTCCATCAGGGGGCTGTCGCAGTACGAGCTCTTCGTCGGCCACAACTTCCTCGAGCCGCTGTACCTGCTGCCGGGGGAGGACTGGGTCACCGCGTTGCTGGTCCGCGAGCCTCTGGCCTGGTGGCGCAGCCGGTACACCTACCGCCGCGCCATGGCGATGCGGGCCGGTGACCGGCACCATCCGTTGCTGTGGCAGTCGATGGGCCAGTGGATCGACGGCAGCACCGACGCGGTGCTCTCCAACGGGCAGAGCTCGTGGCTGCTGGCTCGTGTCCGGCTGATGTTTGACGCTGTCGGCGCAGGCACCATCGGCAGCGCCAGCCGGGTCGGCAGGGACGCCATCAGCGGCACCGGCAGGGATCTCAGCCGGGACCCGCAAGCAGCTCTGGACCTGCTCGACCGGCTGCTCGACCATGTCACCGTCCTGGGCGTCACCCATGACCTCCACGCGGTGTACGTCGCCAGCTGCCGGGCGATGGGCTGGGTCCCCTCGCATACCAAGGAGGTCCGCGACAACGTCTCGGTCCACGACCCCGACCTGGTGGCGCTGACCCCGCTGCAGGAGCAGCGGCTGCGCAGCCTCAACGTGATCGACCAGCATCTGTACGACCGGGCCAGCGCCGCTGCGGCCGACCTTCGGCGGCGCCACCCGCTGCGGGGGGAGCGGTCGAGGGTCGCGTTGGACCGGGCCAGCTGAGAGTTCGTGACCAGTGCGCCCGCTGACACCGGAGGGGGCATGTGCCAGACTGAGCCTGTGCACGTTGCCGCGACCATCTCGCTGATTATCTAGAGCGCGCCGGGACCTATCGTCCCGTCGCGCCGGCCTCCCACGATCGTGGGGGGCCTTCTTGTTTCCGCCCTGCTTCCCGCTGACCACCAGAAACCCACAGTCCCGAACGCCGACCGGATGGAGCCCCGCCGTGGACGACACCTTCCACGTCTACGACACGACGTTGCGTGACGGCGCCCAGCAAGAGGGCCTCACGCTGACCGTCGCCGACAAGCTGACCATCGCCCGGCACCTCGACGGGCTCGGCGTCGGCTTCATCGAGGGTGGCTGGCCCGGGGCCAACCCGAAGGACACCGAGTTCTTCGCCCGCGCGCGCACCGAGCTCGACCTGAAGCACGCGACCCTGACGGCGTTCGGCTCGACGCGGCGAGCAGGCGCTGTCGCTGCCGACGACTCAACGGTCGTTGCGCTGCGCGAGTCCGGGGTGGCTGTGGTCACCCTCGTGGCCAAGGCGTACGACCGGCACGTCGAGCTCGCGCTCCGGACCACCTTGGCCGAGAACCTCGCCATGATCCGTGACACGGTCGCGCACCTGCGCGCGGAGGGTCAGCGGGTCTTCCTCGACGCCGAGCACTTCTTCGACGGCTATCGCTCCGACCCGGCGTACGCCCTCGAGGTCGTACGCGTGGCCGCCGAGGCGGGCGCGGACGTCGTCGCCCTGTGCGACACCAACGGCGGGATGCTGCCCGGCGAGCTCGCCGACGTGGTGGCCGAGGTGCTCGCCGCCACGCAGGCGCGGCTGGGGATCCACTGCCACGACGACACCGCCTGCGCCGTGGCCAACACCATGGCTGCGGTCGACGCCGGGGTGACCCATGTCCAGGGCACGGCCAACGGATACGGGGAGCGGTCGGGCAACGCGAACCTGTTCAGCGTGGTCGCCAACCTGCAGCTCAAGAAAGGGCGCCCCGTCGTACCCGCCGAGTCGCTCGCCGAGATGACCCGCATCGCCCACGCGGTGTCCGAGGTCACCAACGTCTCGCCCAACCAGCACCAGCCGTACGTCGGGATGTCAGCGTTCGCGCACAAGGCCGGGCTGCACGCCAGCGCGGTCAAGGTCGACCCGATGCTCTACCAGCACGTCGAACCCGCGGCCGTGGGCAACGACATGCGCATGCTGGTCTCCGACATGGCCGGGCGCGCATCGATCGAGCTCAAGGGCCGGGACTTGGGCTACGACCTGGCCGGTGACCGCGAGGTGCTCGGCCGGGTGGTCGAGCGGGTCAAGGAGATGGAGTCGCGTGGCTTCAGCTTCGAGGCAGCCGACGCGTCGTTCGAGCTGCTGCTCCGCGACGAGGTCGCGGGGGAGCGACGCCGGCACTTCACCGTGGAGTCCTGGCGGGCGATCGTCGAGCAGGATGCCGACGGAGCGGTACGCAGCGAGGCCACCGTCAAGGTGCACGCGGGTGGCGAGCGCATCGTGGCGACGGGCGAGGGCAACGGCCCGGTCAACGCCCTCGACCAGGCGCTGCGCCAGGCCCTCGTCCGATCGTTCCCCGAGATCGACCGGCTTGAGCTCGTCGACTACAAGGTCCGCATCCTCGAGGGGTCGCAGGGGACCGGCGCGGTGACCAGGGTGCTGGTGGAGACCTCGGACGGGTCGACCGAGTGGGACACGGTCGGCGTGCACGAGAACGTCATCGCAGCCTCCTGGATGGCGCTCGAGGACGCGGTGGCGTACGGCCTGCTCCGCGCCGGGCGCCCCGCCGACTGACCCACGGCCGTACCGGTAGCGTGGCCCCTCGTGCGCATCGCCCGGTTCTCCGCTGCTGACCAGACCCCGAGGTACGGCGTCATCGAGGGCGACCCCACCGACCGGTCCGACTCCGGGGCGGTGATCACCGAGCTGGCCGGTTTCCCCCTGCCGCCGTTCGAGCTGGGCACCACCCGGCACCAGCTGGGTCGCGTACGCCTCCTGGCCCCCGTCGTGGGCAGCAAGATCGTGGCCGTCGGCAAGAACTATGCCGACCATGTCCGTGAGATGGGGGGCGACGAGCCGCCAGCCGACCCCGTGCTGTTCCTCAAGCCCTCGACGTCGGTCATCGGCCCCGGCGACGCGATCGCCCTGCCCGCGCTGAGCAACGAGGTGGACCACGAGGCGGAGCTCGCTGTGGTCATCGGCGGGATCGTGCGACGGGTCCCTGTCGAGCGCGCCCTCGAGGCCGTGCTCGGCTACACCTGCGCGAACGACGTCACCGCCCGCGACCTGCAGCGCTCGGACGGGCAGTGGGCCAGGGCCAAGGGTTTCGACACGTTCTGCCCGCTGGGGCCGTGGATCGAGACCGAGCTCGACCCCTCGGCGCTGGCTCTGGAGTGCCGGGTCAACGGCGAGCTCCGGCAGGCCGGGAGCACGAGCGACCTGTTGCGCGGGGTGGCCGAGCTGATCGCGTACGCGAGCGCAGTCATGACACTGCTGCCCGGGGACGTGCTGCTGACTGGCACTCCCGCGGGTGTCGGTCCCATCAAGGCCGGTGATCGGGTTGAGGTCACCATCGAAGGCATCGGAACCCTGAGCAACGAGGTGGTCGACCGTGACTGAGCCCGTCCCCGGCGGTGTCCGGGTGCGGTTCTGCCCGTCGCCCACCGGCAACCCGCACGTCGGGATGCTCCGTACCGCCCTGTTCAACTGGGCGTACGCGCGGCACACCGGCGGCACGTTCGTGTTCCGGATCGAGGACACCGACGCCGCCCGCGACAGTCAGGAGAGCTACACCCAGCTGCTCGAGGCGTTGCGGTGGCTCGGCCTGGACTGGGACGAGGGGCCCGAGGTCGGCGGTGCGTACGCGCCGTACCGGCAGTCCGAGCGCAGCGAGATCTATGCCGACGTGGCCAGACGCCTGCTGGCCGCCGGCCACGCGTACGAGTCGTTCTCCACGCCCGAGGAGGTCGAGGAACGCCGTCGCTCTCGCGGCCAGGACCCCAAGCTGGGCTACGACAACGCCGACCGCGACCTGACCGACGAGCAGAAGGCAGTGTTCCGCGGGCAGGGCCGGGTCCCGGTGCTCCGGCTGCGGATGGCCGACCAGTCCTGGGACTGGGACGACCTCGTCCGCGGCCCGATCAGCTTCGGCCAGGAGCACGTGCCGGACTTTGTGATCGTGCGCGGCAACGGCGACCCGCTGTACACCTTGGTCAACCCGGTGGACGACGCGCTGATGAAGATCACCCACGTCCTGCGCGGCGAGGACCTGCTCTCGTCGACGCCGCGGCAGCTGGCGCTCTACCTCGCCCTGATCGACATCGGCGTGGCGCAGGGGACACCCCGTTTCGGGCATCTGCCGTACGTGATGGGCGAGGGAAACAAGAAGCTCTCCAAGCGCGACCCCGAGTCGTCGTTGAACCTCTACCGCGAGCGTGGGTTCCTGCCCGAGGGTTTGCTGAACTACCTCGCGCTGCTCGGCTGGTCGATGGGCGACGACGTCGAGATCTTCAGCCTCTCCGAGATGGCGGCGGCGTTCGAGCTCAGCCGGGTCAGCGCCAACCCGGCGCGCTTCGACCTGAAGAAGTGCGAGGCCATCAACGGGGTGCACCTGCGTGCTCTCGACGTCGACGACCTCGCGGTCCGGATGCTGCCGTTCCTGCAGCGTTCCGGGGCGATCGTGGGGGAGGCGACCGAGGCGCAGGTCAGTGCCATCCGCGCGGCCGCGCCCCTGGTCATCGAGCGGATGACGGTGCTCGAGGAGGCGCCAGGGATGCTGGGCTTCCTCGTCGTCGAGCCCAACCGGTTCGCTGTCGAGGACGAGGCTGTGGCGGCGCTCGGTGAGGGTGCGCACGGCACCCTCGCCGCTGCGTACGAAGCACTGTCGGCGCTCGCCGCGCGCGACGCGTGGCGGACGGCGGAGATCGAGGAGGCCTTGCGCAGCGCCCTGGTCGAGGGCCTCGAGCAGAAGCCCAAGGTCGCCTTCACCCCCGTACGCGTGGCCGTCACCGGGCGCCGCGTGTCGCCGCCCCTGTTCGAGTCGATGGAGCTGCTCGGGGCCGACCTCTCGCTCGCCCGAATCGCCGGCCTCCGCGACCGGCTGACCGGCTGAGACCGGGCACCGGGCGCGAAGACGTGGTCGTGGTGCGCTCGCTGGGCGCCGTCGTGGACGTCGTACGGGGCGCCTGCTTTTGATGGGCGGTCCGGCGATCAGGTATCCTCGACCTCGCTCGGCCCGTGCGAAGCGCGTCGGTGCAACCCATGGGGTATGGGGTAATTGGCAGCCCGAGGGATTCTGGTTCCCTTAGTCTTGGTTCGAGTCCAGGTACCCCAGCGGCCCCGTTGTGTAGCGGCCTAGCACGCCGCCCTCTCAAGGCGGTAGCGCGGGTTCGAATCCCGTCGGGGCTACGAGCAAAGGCCCAGGTCACAGACCTGGGCCTTTGCTGTACTGGTATGGGAAAGGATCTTGCCTACAGAATGACCACAGACGAGGTGGTCGGAGCTGATACCAAGGGGCTCAAGGAGGCACCCGACTGCACACATCAGCCTGGCCATGGCCAAGGGAGTCCTGTGGTGCTCCGGTTACTTGGGTGCCGGCACGTTCGGCCGTGGATGAGCTGAGCGGGCAGGAACGCGGTGAAGGGCGTGAGGATGGTCGCCAGGTTCCCTAGGAGGGGGTCGTCCAGACGGCGCCGGACCATGATGCAGACCCACGCGGTCCCGGCCCCGGCGGCGGCTCCGCCGGCGCAGGCCAGCAAGAACAGCAACCGGATGTGGGGTCTGCTGGGATGCTCGTCGCCGGCGGCGAGGCCGTAGATGACCAGGGCGGTGCCGTCGTTGATCAGGCTTTCCGCGCGCAGCAAGGTGATGCCGCTTCGCGGCAGCGACCGGGCGAGGGTTCCGACGGCTGTGGCGTCCGTTGGTGCGACGGCGGCGCCGAGCACCCAGGACGGTCCCCACGGCACCAGAGGGAGTGTGCCGTCGCTGCGACCGCCCACGCCGTGAGGATGACCAGCGCGGTGCTCATCAGAAAGACGCCGCGCAGGTTCCTGCGGATCTCGCGCAGGGAGGTCGTCAGGCTCCCCCAGTAGAGCAACGCCGGCAGGAAAAGCGGCAGGACAGCCTCCGCCAGCAGGTGCACCCTCCGAAGCGCTGGGACGAACCAGATCAACGTGCGACGACCAGCAGCAGGACAGGTGGTGCGACACGCAGTTGCGCCCCGAGGACGTGTCAGCCAAGGACCGCCACGCCAAGGACGACGACGAGTTCGAGACCGAGCAAGGAATCTTCTCCGTGGACGAGTGGTAGCGATCTGTCGCAGAACTGGCCCACAGCGGAGCCCTCGCTCCAGGAGACCGGTCTGCACTGTCCTCCGGACCACGACCGCAGGGCGGTCGCCCGCCTGGCCGACCTGTGCGTGCGCACCGCCCAGGCCTTCGGCCTGGGTCGCGGCGTCCTCCACGTCGAGGCGAAGTCAACCAGTTACGGACCCTGCATCGTCGAAGTGAACGCCCGCATGGGCGGTGGACGGATCCGTGAGTACGTGCGCCGTCTGGGACGTCGACCTGATCGGCTCGGGGATCTGGTCGTCGCCGGCCGAGACGCCGTAGTTGACGTCGGCGAGGGGCGCACCTGCGCGCCTGCCTCGACCTGCCGCCGGCGATCTCCGCCAGCCGCAAGCCGTGGTGCACCGTGATCAACAGCCTGATCTACGCGCCTGTGCGAGGTCGCCTCATGTCGTTGGCCATCGACACCGCCCTCGCGCAGACGGAAGCCTGCCGGTGATCGACCTTGAGGTCGAGGTAGGGGAGGTGGTCGCGGGGCCAGAGGCGGTCTTCGCGACGCTGCTCGCCGAGGTCCCTGTCATAGGAAGGACCTGAAGGCAGCGCGGGCCGTCGTCGCCGACGTACTGCGTGACCCGCCCCAGATCGAGCCCTTCTCAGCTTGGCCCTGACGGCTGTGCCGAGCCGGGCGGCGGTCGCGTTGGTCGGGCGAGTCTGGCGCTCCGGATGCGCGCCCGAAGGCACAACTGGGACGTCGAGAGACGCGGGGATGTGCGGCGAAACCGTCGTCGACGGAGCAGGTTTGCACGACCAACGGCCCGGATTGCCGCCCACGCGTGCGCCGACCTCCTAGTCTGAGCGTTGCAGCGCCGCGTACGTTGCGCCGCAACGTTCTGCCTTCTCGAGGGGCCTCGTGACTGACCTGCGCCGGCACATACCCCGGGTAGCGCTCCGGTGGGACGACGAGATTCCCGCTCGCCAGTGGCAGTCGGTCGATGCCACTTTGGTCT
>JANMWN010000295.1:0-1896 GCA_031394045.1 Sporichthyaceae bacterium | reverse complement strand
GGTACCCGCGATCGGCACGATCGTGCCGGCGTCCGGGTCGTACTCCCCGAGCTGGTGGCTGCCGGCCATCGCCACGACGACGGTGCCGCGCTCGGTCGACCAGGCCACGTCCCAGGGTGACGACAGGGGCCGGGTCGCGAGCGTGCGGACGTCACCGGTACGCAGGTCGACGCCGCGCAGGCTGTGGTTGACCGTGTCGGCGACCACGACGTCGCAGCCGAGGCGGACGGCCACATCTTCGGGCAGCAGGCAGAGTCCGCCCGGCTCGTTGAGCTGCGCGCTCGCTGGTGCGCCGTCGACCAGGCCGCGGTCACCGGTGCCGATGCGGCGTACCAGCGTCTCGCCGTCGGGGGCGAGCTCGGCCAGCGAGTGATGGCCCGCGTCAGCGACCAGCAGGTTGCCGGTGGGCAGCAGCGCCGCCTTGGCGGGGAACCGCAGGGTGGTGGGCTCGGGCGCCGGGGGGACGTACGGCCCGTCGCCCTGGTGCAGGGTGCCCTTGGCGGCGTGCTCCTCGACCAGCTCGGCGAGGAGCGCGTCGAGGCCGTGGGCGTGGCCCTCGCCCGAGAGCTGGGCCACGACGTACCCCTGGGGGTCGACCAGCGCGAGGGTCGGCCAGGCCCGGACGGCGTACGCGGCCCAGGTGGTCAGGTCGGGGTCGTCGAGGACCGGGTGGCGTACGTCGTACCGCTCGACCGCGTCCGCGACCGCCTGGTGATCGGCCTCGTGCACGAACTTCGGCGAGTGCACCCCGACGACGACCAGGCTGTCCTGGTACTTGTGCTCGAGGGGGCGCAGCTCGTCGATGACGTGCAGGCAGTTGATGCAGCAGAACGTCCAGAAGTCGAGCAGCACGAAGCGCCCACGGAAGTCCTTGATCGCGTACGCGCGACCGCCGGTGTTCAGCCAACCGCCACGCCCGATCAACTCAGGGGCGCGTACCCGCACCGGTCGTCTGTCGTTCATGGCGCATCCTCTCAGGTGCGGCTCGCCGAGCAGTCGGCCGGACGCCACCGCCACTGCGGCACTCGTGAGGGAGCGAAGTCTGGCGCGACGCGTTGCGCGTCAACCTCGTGCTTCGCACGCAATATCCGGCATTCTGCGCGCGTGAAGCGTCGGGTGGTCAGGTCCAGATGAGGTCAGGGCTCTTCCGTGCGGACGCGCGAGTGTTGAACAACGCTCAGTGTGCAAGTAGCCAACCTGCTCATTCACATGAGCATCGCGCAGACGTCCAGGCTCTGGCCGGTCGACTTGAACGTCGTGATGGCGCCGGATGGATCTGACGTGCCGCGGAAGTGGCCGGTGAAGATGTAGAAGCGGCCGGTCTGGGTGTCTCCGGGACCCGCGTCGCCCGGGAAGAACACGAATCCGGTCTTGCCGCTGCCCTGAAGGATCGATCCGCCATCCGCGGTCGGCACCACATCGACGCTGCCCTGAAGGGCGAAAGTCGTCGAGCTGCCGGAGTCCACGTTGGTGTACCGATCGATGTGGACACCGGTTGCGTGGAACCGGCCGTCGGCGAAGAACGTGAAGGCCTGGTTCCCCCCGACGAGCTCCGTATGGAGCGTGAAGGGACAAGCGGTGCCAGCTGGAAATGTGTTGCTGATCCCGATCGGCGCGGGGATGCGGACGGGCTTGCTGGCGGACGCGGACGCGACGGCGGGGCTGGCAGTTACGCCAGTGGCCACGACCGCCAAGAAGGACACGGCCAGCACCGAGAGGCGCTTCCTGGACACGTGATGAGACACGGGGACTCCCCTGCACGAGTTGGTGGGTGAGCCTGACCTTCCTCGCCGTCATGGGATCCGTCAATGGCCCATGTTTCGCAACCCGATTCGGCCGCCCCGCGCGACGAGGAGAACAAGTTGCCAGGAGGGGTCACGGCGCTACACCAGATCC
>JANMWN010000222.1:0-24585 GCA_031394045.1 Sporichthyaceae bacterium | reverse complement strand
CTCCAGCTCTCAGCTGTCACCAGCTGCCCCCTGCCTGGCGCGTTCTGAAGAGCCGAGGTCCCGCCCCCCGTACGGGGGTCGGGACCTCGGCTCGTGCCGCAGGTCCTGCCTAGTTCGATTCGGCTCAGTTCCCGGAAAGGGCAGCCAGGAAGGCGTTGCCCGAGGGTGCCCCGATGCCGGTGACGTCGTCGTACCCGGTCCGTGTGTGGATGGTGAGGACCTGGTCGTACGACAGCCGGCGGAGCGTGGTGCGTAGGCCGGCTGCGGCATTCTCGCCGTTGATGAAGTCCACCCGCACGACGCCGAGACCAGTCGAGGCGAGGATGTCGTGCAGTCCGGCGCCCCCGAAAGCCGCGTAGAGAGCGGGGTTCGCGAACCCGATCGGACCGCCCGCACGCTGCTGCGCGAGGGCCATCACACCGGCCATCAAGGGCGACGACAGGCTGGTGCCGCCGATCCGGTATTCGTCGTAGTAGACGCCGTCCGAGAACGTCTGCGTCTGCCCGACGAGGAACCCGGTGTTGGGGTCGCCGACCATCGACACGTCCGGCACTACTCGCATGGCCTGCGGTCGCAGCCCTCCAGCCGTAGCGATGGAGGTGGGTACCACCCCTGCCTGGTAGGACGGCTGCGTCCAGAGCCGGCTAGTGCCGCCACCGGAGCCGTACTGGTATGTCGGGGCAGCCCAGGTGTTGTCAGCGTTCAGGGCGCTGCGACCGGTCTGCCAGCCGGTCTCGAACAGGTAGTTGTTCGATGCACCGACGGCGAGGCTGGTGCCTCCCACGGCGGTCACGAACGGGCTCACCGCGGGCCAGTCCGGCGTCGCGATCGCCGGGTTGGCGGTGCCGGCGGTCTCGTCGCCACTGTCACCACTGGAGAAGTAGATCCCGATCCCCTCGGCAACTCCCTGCACGATCGTGTCCTCGTACGGCTTGTAGAAACCGGGCGGCAGGAGCTCGGTCGACCAGCCGTAGGAGTTGGTGACGATGTCGGCCAGGTGCCGGTCGACGACGTGGTTCAGGGCCGCGTCGAGGTCCTGATAGTTGTTCGGCGCGCCGACGTAGAGGATCTTCGCTCCGGGAGCTGTGGTGTGCACGGCCTCGACGTCGAGGGTCTCCTCGCCGTACCAGCCGGAAGGCGACTGAGCGCGGTTGTCCTTGACGTGGAAGATTCCAGGCGCGACGACCTGGGCGAAGTTGGAGCCGCCCAGTGCAGGCAGCCCGTGCCGCGCCGAGTAGGTGTTCGCGTCCTGCAGGATGGTCGGCGAGGCGTACGCGTCGATGATGGCGACGGTCACCCCGCTGCCGTCATTGCCACCGGCGATCGCGGACGTGATGCCATAGGCACCCTGGACCTGCGCAGGCGTGTAGCCGCACGGCGCGTAGGGGTAGCTGCCGGGAAGCGTCGTGGCGACCTGCTGTGCCCAGTAGGCCGAGCAAGGCTGGGAGTTCCGGAACCCAGCACTCGGCGGGGCGTCGGCCACGACGTGGTCGGTGTGCACGAGAGCTGCGCTCTCGTCGAGGCCCACGACGCCCTCGACCGCCGCGCCGAGGGCGCTGGGCACCGAGAGCGCCGACGAGGGTGAGCGCAGGGTCTGCCCGGCGACGGCGTACTCACCGAACGAGGTGCCGAATGCGGCAGAGGCCTGGGCAACGGTGCCTTCAGCGGCCACGTAGTGACCGTTGGACGGCGTGTAGTCGATCGTGAACCCGCCGCCCCGCAGCCAGGCCTGGACGGCCTGCACGTCCGCCTGCTTCGGCGAGAACTGGGAACGGAACTGGGCAGGGGTGAGGTAGTGCCGATACATCGCGTTGCCAGGAGTCGAGACCGCGCTCGCGTAGCGCGCGGCGGCGTCGCCCCCTTGCCAACCGAGATAGACGCGGAACCCCACGTGGTCGGTGCTGCTCGACGCACCCTTGAACGTCGCTGACGTGGCCCACGACGGAACGCTTCCGGAGAGAGTCGCACGCGCGTTCGGCGCTGCGGTGGCTACTCCACCGGTGGCGAGGGCGATGCTGATCGCGGTAGCGACGGCAGCCCCCCCGGCGATGATCTTGGTCGATCTCACTAGACCTCCCTTAGTCCGGCGCCTGGTTGCGCCGGAGACTGACGTACCTCTGGCGAGTCTGGCTCCCGCATGGGGTGCTGTCTACGACTGAACGGTGGCCGACTGTGACGGTAGGTGAGCACCCGTCACAGTCGGTCACATCCGTTTCGTTCAGCTGAGCGGGCAGCCGAGGTTGTTGGCGTTGTCGAGCAGGGTGGCGAGCGCGAGCATCCTGTCCCGGTCCTGCGAGTCGAGTGCGGAGGTGATCAGGACCTGCAGCGGCCGCAGCCCGCCCAGGCCGGTGCGCCAGCGGCGGTAGGCACCTTGAGCATGTGCGCGACGGTCTCGTCCTGCCCGTAGTGAACCGCGTACGAGGCCCAGTCGGTGTGGTTCTTCCAGAAGCCGGGCGTACATCCCTGCGAGTTACCAGGCAGCGTGGCCGAGGCCGGAGAGGCGGCGATGACCGTGAGGACCGCCGCAGATCCCAGGACCGCGGCTACGCACTTCTTGACATTCATCAGTGTCTGCGGCTGTTCGACGCCGCCGACCGTCCGGACGGTTTGGAGCCTCAGCGGTTCGGGTGACCGGGTCAGCCGACGTACTCGAGCCAGAGGGTGGTGTTGATGACATCGGTGAAGGGGGCATAACCGTTGGGGTCGAAGTAGACCGCCGGGTTCTTGATGATGTCAGCGTCCACCAGCGAGCCCGAAGGGTCGCACTTGTCAGCCGCGATCACCGCACCGTACGCGCCACTCGAGCTGGTCTCCATCTGGACCTGGTCGCCGGCGATGAACAGGCCGCTGACGACCGTGCCGCCACTGGATGAGCCGGCGCTGAAGTTGGACCCCGTCCGCAGGTCCTGGTCGGCGATCATGAACGTGTTGTCGATGTATGGTGCCGCGATATTGACGTGGTCCCAGTCGATGTTGCCGCCGACCTTGTTGCAGGTGGTGGTTGCCGCAGCGGCGATGATGGTGGCCTTCGCGACCGACGGGTTGCCGACGCCGGTGCCCTGACCCACGTCGCCACCGTTGATGTAGTAGACACCGTTGTTGAACCCGGCGGTGACCCGCCAGGTGACAGGCGTCGTCGTCGCGTCGAACTTCCAGCCGTTGGCGAAGGTCCCGCCCGCGTTGGCACCGCCGACACCGTAGCTGCCGAGCAGCGTGCCGCTGCACGGTCCAGTGGTGGCGCCGGCGTGCACGGTGCCGTCGGCGCACAGGTCGAACCAGCCACCGAGGTAGGAGGCCACGTTCCGTCCGTACACGGACGCGGCGCTGATCGATGGCATGGACTGCGTCGCGCTCAGCGTCGCGGTCGTCCCGAAGAAGTTGTTGCTCGAGGGCAGCCCGCCGCTGCCGCTCTGGCTGACCGGCCCTGTGACGGTCGGGTTGCCGCCGCCCACGGTGATGGTGCCGTTGGAGTGAACGGCGGCCAGCCTCGGGTCGGCGGAGCCGGAGGTGGTCACCGTTGTGCTCGAGTCGATTTCGAGGTTACCGCCGGTGAGGACTGCGTTCGTCGGCTTGTAAGGGCCGAAGATGTACTCGGACTTGATCAGCCGTGCCCGGCCTCTGCCGGCGATGTACGCGGCGAAGGACGGGGCGAACCCCATCGCGTAGACGGTCTGCCGACCCGAGGGGTCGAGCACGACGAACTGCCCTTGGGGGCCGGTGTGCAGGCAGGACGCCGTGGCCGCGACAGTCATGAGCTGAGTACGAGCCCACGTGCGTTCGGCAAGGTTGCTGGCGCCAGCGGAAGCTGGGAATGAGACGGAACTGCCCACGCAGTCGGGAGAGGGGTCGAACGCGGTCGCCGTCATGTGTGGGGAGAGATACGTCGACCCGTCCAGCACGTATGCGCCCTGGACTCGTGCGAGACCCATGTCGATGCCCTGCTCGGCGGTCACGAGTGCGCCGTCGAACTGGGTGTGCTGGCGGGCGGACGTCTGGGCTCGCATGGCGATGGCACCGGAGACGAGCACGAGCGACGCGATCACGCCGGTCGTCAGGATGACCAGGAGAAGACCCATGCCCTCATCCCCGACGACTTCACCCCTGGCGCCGTCGTCTGTGCGGCGGCGAACCAGCAATGGCTTCATGGCACATTCCTCAGGAGAGTGGAGAACGCCAGCGTCCGGACGGACGTGCCGGATCCGTTGACGGCGTCGTAGAACATCGTCACGGACACCTGACGTGTCGTGACGGCGCCCGGTGCGGGCTGGGTTAGACCGGGAGCAACGTCGTAGGTGAAGGCGACGTTGCGCACGATCGTGCGGGCCTCGGTGATGCTCGAGCCCGACACCGTTCGCAGCATGTTGTAGTGCCCCGGGTCACCCGCGTTGGCCTGGAGCTGCCAGGTCACGACCTCGTCCGGATCCTGCTTGTAGTTGGAGTTCTGGTCGATCCACAGCTGCAGGTGCGTCGCGCAGGAGGGGTCTGAGGCGGCCCCGTCGCACACCACTCCACGCGCGTCCCTCAGATCACGCGAGAGCCGGTCTGTCACCACCGCGACGTCCTCCTGACCACGGGCCTCGTCGTCGCTGCTGCGCAGGTTCCGCTGCGTGAGGATGACGGCGGAGAGCACCACCCCTCCGATCACGTTGGCCAAGATGATGGCCACCAGCATCTCGATCAGGGTGAGGCCGTCTTCTGGGCCGCCAAGGCCTCTCATCCTTCTCACGTCAGCCTCCGGACTTAACTGGCAGCGTCAACGCCGAGGTGAATGTCGTGGTGTCGTAGGCCAGCTCGGCCGCGGCACCGACGGCGGACACCTGGACGTCGATGAAGTCATTGGGGGAGAAGGTGGTCCCGGACCCGGAGCCGAAGGGCACCGTTATCCCGAAGTTCTTGGGACCTGCGCATCCCCAGGCACCTGAGCCGTAGGTCGTGGTGGTGAAGGTTGACAACACAGTGCCCGAGCTGCTCAGTTGCCGCACGGTGACCGCCAGGACCATGACATCTGACCCGTTTCCAGATGCGGGCGCGACCCACAGGTCGAGCACGCCGTTGCCGATCAGCTTGGTTGTGGGGGCGAACTGGTACCTCCAGTCGGCCGTGGTGGCGATTGGAGTTCCGAGGATGGACAGGTAGCGTCCGGCGGCGTTGCTCGCGAGGTCGGTCGAGTAGTCCCACAGCGTCGTCGAGACGGGGGGTGTGAGCTTTCCGAGAGGCAGTACGGAGGCCGCCACCGTGTTCCCGGTGTTCGTAGCGCCGTTGGTCAGGAAGTAGGCGGTCGGGGTCACCGACCCGCTGGTGGAGACTGCCGGGAGCACCGTGGTGCATCGCGTCGCCGGCTGTGGTGGCGCGATCGACGTCGGCGTAGGGGTCGGGGTGGGCGTCGACGTCGGGGTTGGGGTCGGCGTGGCGGTGCACAGGAGCGCGACGGTTGATGCCGTCGTCAGCTGTTGTGAGATGGCCGGGTCTGATACGGACGCGGCGACGAAAGTGGTGGAGTAGGTGCCTGGCGTCGTTCCGCCTGGCAGTGAGGCAACCGCCCAGAACTTCGCCGAGGTGTTGACCTCTATGGTCCCGACGGTGGGAACTCCTGACAGGTTCGGTTCCGCCGTGTCATCGGTCCCATAGGTCCCGACGGATGCGGTGCCGTCGTCCTGGTAGAAGTTCCACGAGAGCGCGCTGGCGCCCGTCGTGGTCAGGCTGAACGAGTCGCGGGCACCGTTGTTCTTGATCGAGAAGCCGTAGACCAGGTTGGCACCAGGCGACGCACACGCAGCAGCCGACGTGCTCAGAGTGAACTTGTAGTCGGGCAGGGGCAGGCCGCTCCGGCTCAGGGTCAGGAAGGAGCTGAGTGATCGGGTGTGGCTCTGACCGCGTGAGCTCCAGGTCCCGACCACGGTGATGCGCTTGTACGCGACACCGGTCGTGTCCGTTGGCTTGGTCACATACTCGCGGACCTTGTACACCGTGGCGTTCTCGGTGATCAAGAGCACGTGCGGGTTGACGCTTCCCCCTGGGTCGAGGGCCAGTGGCTCGGTGGAGGCCCCGCTGGTGGTGTCGTTCAGCGGGTTGTAGCAGCTGCAGCCGGAGAGGGCAAGGGTGTCCCCGACCGCGAGGTCGGTCGACCGCATGGCGAGCGAGTCGTAGCCGAGGGCCCGGAGCTTCTCCATCGACTGCTGGAGCACGTCGCTGGCCTGCTGGGCCTGTCGTCCGTTCACGACAGCCTTGAGGCTGCTGATCATGCCGGCGGCAAGGGCACTGAAGGCAATGGCAGCGATGGTCAGGGCGATGACCGACTCGACCAGGCTGAAGCCACTGTCGTCACAGGAGTCACGGAGCCTGCGGAGCATCACGCCACCTCAAGACTTGCGGACGAGGACGCAGTACGGGAACAGGGAATCCCCGCGCGGGCGGAAACAGCCATGCAGCTCACGCGGTGCTCCTTCTGGCCGGACCTACTACGGACGGCTTGCATCGCCGCCACCCTGAGGTCAATGATCGGCGCTGCGAACGAGGATCTTTAGTGGCGGCCCGGTTACCGGGTAGGGCAGGGCTCTGCCCCTACGGTGTCTACGTGTCGCAGCTGCTGATCTCTGTCACTGCTCTCCTCGGCCTGTTCGTCGGGTCGTTCCTCAACGTGGTCATCTACCGAGTCCCACGAGGTGAATCGGTCGTACGACCTCGCTCGCACTGTCCGGGCTGCGGGACGCAGCTCGCCGAACGAGACAACGTCCCGGTTTTGAGCTGGATGATCCTGCGGGGTCGATGCCGAACCTGCGGCGAGTCGATCAGCATCAGGTACCCCCTCGTGGAGGCGCTGACGGCTCTGGGCTTCGCCTCTCTCGCCTGGCACTTCGGCCTGGTGTGGGCGCTGCCCGCGTTCCTCTACCTCGGTGCCGTCGGCATCGCCCTGGCGGCCATCGACATCGACACCCACCGGCTGCCAGACGCGATCGTCAAGCCTTCCTATGCCGTCGCTGCCGTTCTGCTGGGTGGTGCGGCCGCGCTCGACAGGGACGCAGCTGCCCTCGCGCGCGTCGCGCTGGGAGGCATGGCCCTGGGCGCCTTCTACCTGCTTCTGGCCTTCGTGAACCCGCGAGGCATGGGGTGGGGCGACGTGAAGTTGTCTGGTGTCCTCGGCATGTACTTGGGTTGGTTGAGCTGGGGCAGCGTCCTGGTGGGCGGTTTCCTCGGCTTCCTGCTGGGCGGCCTCATCGGGTCCGCGCTGATGCTGGTAGGACGGGCCGGCCGAAAGTCCAAGATCCCTTTCGGCCCCTTCATGATCGCAGGGGTATTTCTGGCCGTCTTTTTCGGAGACGGCCTCTCTCATTGGTACCGCGGCGTGCTTGGCCTCTGACGGCCTGTCGCCGGCATCCTCTGGAACCCAATACCCGTCGAACGCTCAAGCGGCGCCTCGCGGAGGCCGATCCTTCGCTGACACGCCCAACTGGGCGACTCCTCGCGGCACGTGCCGCTTCGCGAAAGGTTGGCGTCGTGGCAGGACGATCCGCCATCGGTCTCGACATCGGGACTTCGGGGGTACGCGCAGCCGAGCTCTCGTTCGGCAAGGGGCAGCTAACCCTCGAGAAGTTTGGTCAGGTTGCGCTTCCGGAAGGTGCTGTCCGTGATGGCGAGGTCATTGACCCCGTCGCCGTGGGCGAAGCCATCAAGCAGCTCTGGCTCCACACGAAGTTCTCCAGCAAGAAGGTCATCATCGGCGTCGCGAACCAAAAGGTCATCGTGCGCCAGGTCGACCTCCCCTGGCTCTCCGAGGACGAGCTCAAGAAGTCCCTCGGCTTCCAGGTGCAGGACTTCGTACCCATGCCCGTTGAGCACGCGGTGCTCGACTTCTTCACCCTCGAGGAGTTCAACCACGAGTCCGGCGGCCGGATGCGCCGCGGGATGCTCGTGGCCGCCTCTCGCGAGATGGTGATGAACGCCGTGCACGCGGTGCAGAAGGCGGGTCTCACGGTGACCACCGTGGACCTGTCTCCCTTCGCAGTGCTGCGCTCACTGGCAGCCACGGACAACCTGGGAATGGGCTCCGACGTCGAGGCCCTCGTCGACGTCGGCGCCCGGGTGACGAACATCGTCGTGCACCAGGGTGGTGCCCCTCGATTCATCCGCATCCTGCTCATGGGCGGTCAGGACCTCACCGACGCTGTAGCAGAGCGCATGGGTGTGGCAGCCCCCCAGGCTGAGGCGATGAAGCAGGAGATCGGCCTCCGCGCGGATGTCGGCGACCAAGCGATGATCGCTTCCCGTGTCATCGACGGCTCTGCGGCGACCTTCGTCGACGAAGTCCGTGGCTCGCTCGACTACTACACCGCGTCCACCGGATCGGCGAGCATCTCCCGGCTCGTCCTGACCGGCGGCGGCAGCCGGCTCGCCGGCCTGGCCGAGCGGCTCCAGACGTCCACCCGAATCCCGGTGGTCTCCGGCAACCCGATCGAGCGCCTGATCATGGGCAATACGGGCCTCACGCCGGAGCAGCTCACCTTCGTCCAGCCGCTCGCCGTCGTCCCGGTCGGCCTCGCCCTCGGAGCAGTGCGATGAGCACCTCGACCAGCACCCCGACCGGGGTACGTACCGCGCTGCCCAAGGTGAACCTGCTCCCCACCGAGATCAGCGAGGGTGCCAAGTTCCGCAACCTGCAGGCTGCGCTCGGGCTCAGCATCGTGCTGGCGCTCGGTGTCATCGGGGCGCTCAGCTACCTCGCCTCTGGTGAGGCCAGCGACGCGCAGGCTCAGGTGGAGTCCGCCCAGGCGCAGACCACGACCCTGCAGGCCGAGGTGGCCTCGTACGCCGCCGTCCCCAAGCTGTACGCCCAGGTGGCGCTGGCCAACGCTCAGCTCGCCAGGGCGATGGACCAGGAGATCCGCTTCTCGTTCGTGCTCAACGACTTGAGCCTGACGATCCCGTCCACCGTCACGCTCGGCACCATGACGATCCTGCAGCCGGTGGACGCTCCTGGAAGCATCCTCGGTAGCTGGGGGAACAACGGCCAGGCCAGCATCACGTTCCACGGCCAGACCAAGTCGTTCACCGATGTCGCTGGCTGGCTCGACTCGCTCGCGAAGACTGCCTACTACAGCGACCCGTACGTCACGCTCGCCACACGCGTGAACATCGGTGAGCAGCCGTTCTCGTTCGACTCCACGGTGCTCATTACCTCCAAGGCCTTCACGAACCGCTACTCGAACAAGGCAGGTAGCTGACATGACCCGCACCAGGAAATGGGTTTCTGGGACGGCCGTACTGGTCCTCCTCATCCTCGTGGCGGGCTGGTTCCTCCTCGTCTCACCCAAGAAGGCCGATGCCGCAAGCCTTCAGTCGGCTGCACTTGCCCAGCAGAGCACGAATGACGGGCTTCGGACGCAGGTCGCCCAGCTGAAGGCTCAGGATGCGCAGAAGCCGCAGCAGGAGGCGAAGCTGGCGACGTTCCGCCAGCAGGTGCCTGAGACGCCTGCCGAGCCCGCGCTCATCCGGCAGCTCGCCGCGTTCGCCAAGAGGTGCAACGTCGAGCTCGACCAGCTCACAGTTGTCAACCCGGCGGCTCTCACGGTGCCGGGCGCTCCCGCCGCCACCGATCACACATTGCTCGAGCAGGTGACGGTGACGTTCGTCATCCAAGGCAGCTACTTCAACGCTGAACGGTTCCTGAATCTTGTCGAGGGACTGAAGCGGGTCATGCTGGTCACCGGGATCACGGTCGATTCGGCGGGCACATTCGGGGCGCACGAGGCGCCCGACCCGTCCAGGCACAAGTTCACGATCGCCGCACGGGTTTTCGTGGCGACCAACCCGCCAACGGGGTACAAGCCCGCGATCACGCCCGCCCCGGCACCCACAGCCGCATCCACGACCCCCGCCCAGTAGGAGATCAAGATGACTGACCAGAATCCATTCGGCGGATCCGCTGGTACTGCGGTCGCCGAGCCCGCTCAGGAAGAGGCCCCGGAGGCTTCGGGCCGTCCCAAGCCCGTCGTTCTCGCAGTCGCCGGGGCGGTCCTGCTCGTGCTGGCCGTGGCCGCCTACTTCCTCGTGTTCTCTGGCGGCGGGGACGGGTCGAGCGATGCCGGGGCCGTTGTGCCGGGTCGCACTGTGGCCTCTGGCTCGCCCTCAGGCGTCGGTCCGAGCCCCACCCCCTCGGTCGCCGTGGCGGTGGTGAGTGGCAACAAGGTCGCCGGGCTCGATCCTTTCCGCGCGCCGCCTCAGGCGTCGGCATCCAACAGCCCCACGACGGCCGCGACAGCGCCCACCACTGGCGGAGGTGTTCCTGCGGGAGTCAGCTCGACGTTGTTCGTTTCTTCCGTCAGCTACGCCACCAAGTCGGCCAACGTCGTGGTGGACGGAAAGTCGTACGTAGCACACCAGGGCGAGACATTTGCCAAGTACTACGTGCTGCGGACCGTGATCACCGGTCAGCCCGCCTGCGGGGTGTTCCAGTTCGGTGACCTGCCGGCCCAGGTCTGTACGGGACAGAAGGCGACCTTCACCAGCTGACCTCGTCAGCCGGTCGCACCAGTGACCAACGGCGGGTCGTTCCCTGTGGGAGCGGCCCGCCGCTGTCATGGGAGGATCACCGCATGCTGCGCTGGTTGACCGCAGGGGAGTCCCACGGCCCCGCACTGGTCGCGATCCTCGAGGGGCTGCCCGCCGGGGTCGAGGTGACGACCGCCGACCTCGCGCGTGACCTCGGGCGCCGGCGGCTCGGCTACGGCCGCGGCGCCCGGATGACCTTCGAGCGCGACGAGGTCGAGCTCCAGGGCGGGGTGCGCCACGGCCGCACCCTCGGCTCGCCGGTCGCCGTACGCGTCGGCAACACCGAGTGGCCCAAGTGGGAGCAGGTGATGTCGGCCGACCCGGTCGACGACGATGTGCTCGAAGGACTCGCCCGCAACGCGCCGCTCACCCGCCCGCGGCCCGGCCACGCAGACCTGGCCGGCATGCAGAAGTACGCCTTTGACGACGCCCGCCCCGTGCTCGAGCGCGCCAGTGCTCGCGAGACGGCAGCCCGGGTCGCGCTCGGTGCGGTGGCACGGGCGTTCCTGGCGCAGGTCCTGGGTGCCGAGGTGCTCAGCCACGTGGTCTCCCTCGGCGCGGCGCAGGCTCCCGAGGGCCTGGTCCCGGCGCGAGGGGACACCCCGCGCATCGACGCCGACCCCGTCCGCTGCCTGGACCCCGAGGCCAGCGCCGCGATGGTGGCCGAGGTCGATGCCGCCAGGCGCGAGGGCGACACGCTCGGTGGGGTGGTCGAGGTCGTGGTGCACGGGCTGCCGCCTGGTCTGGGCAGCCATGCGCACTGGGACCGTCGGCTCGACTCTCGGCTGGCCGCCGCGTTGATGAGCATCCAGGCGATCAAGGGGGTAGAGGTCGGTGACGGCTTCGCCATCGCGCGTACCCGTGGGTCGCTCGCCCAGGACGAGATGGAGAACACCGTGGACGGCATCCGGCGACGGACCGGTCACGCCGGCGGCACCGAGGGCGGCATGAGCACCGGCGAGGTGCTGCGGGTACGCGCGGCGATGAAGCCGATCTCCACGATCCCGCGCGCCCTCGACACGGTGGACGTGGCCACCGGCGAGGCCGCCAAGGCGATCAACCAGCGTTCCGACGTCTGCGCGGTCCCGGCGGCTGCGATCGTCGCCGAGGCGATGGTCGCGCTGGTCGTGGCTGACGCGGTGCTCGACAAGTTCGGCGGCGACTCGGTCGGCGAGACGCGCCGCAACGTGAAGGGCTACCTCGACTCCCTCGTGATCCGCTGATGGCGCCGGTCGTCGTCATCGTCGGGCCGCCGGGAGCGGGCAAGACCACGGTCGGCCGGCTGGTCGCCGAGCGGCTGGCGCTGTCGTTCCGCGACACCGACGCCGACGTCGCCGAGCGGGCCGGGGCCACGGTCGCCGACATCTTCGTCGACCAGGGCGAGGACGCCTTTCGCGCGATGGAGACCGAGGCGGTCGCGGCTGCGCTCGCCGAGCACACGGGCGTGCTCGCGCTCGGAGGCGGCTCGGTGCTGGCCGAGCAGACTCGTGGACTCCTGCGCAGGCACCAGGTCGTCTTCCTCGACGTCGCCGTCAAGGACGCAGCGTCCCGGATCGGATTCAACCGCGACCGGCCGTTGCTGCTCGGCAACCCGAGGGCGCAGTGGCTCCGGCTGATGGAGAAGAGGCGGGCGTACTACGACGAGGTGGCGACCGCGACCGTGCACACCGACGGACGTACCCCCGACGACGTGGCCGGCGACGTGATCGCCGCGCTGGCGCTGCAGGCCGAGGCGTGAGCACCGACCCGACCCGCATCAGTGTGGGTTCAGTGGGCGCAGCCGGTGTCGTCGAGGGCGAGGACCCCGGCTCTGTCGGTGGGTATGACGTGGTCGTCGGCAACGACCTGCTTGGCGAGCTGCCCGGGCTCGTCGGCCCGAAGGCCCGCCAGGTGGCGGTCGTGCACCCGCAGGCGCTGGCCGACCAGGCCGGCTCGGTGGCGGCGGTCCTCGCGGGGGCAGGGCTCCTGCCGCTGCTAGCAGCGGTGCCCGACGGCGAGGCCGCCAAGACCGCAGCCGTCGCCGCACACCTGTGGTCCGTGCTCGGCCGGGCCGGCTTCACCCGTACCGACGTGGTGGTCGGCGTGGGTGGGGGAGCGACCACCGACCTGGCCGGGTTCGTCGCGGCGACCTGGCTGCGCGGGGTGCGCGTGGTGCACCTGCCGACCACGCTGCTCGGCATGGTCGACGCGGCCGTGGGTGGCAAGACCGGGATCGACACGGCCGAGGGCAAGAACCTCGTGGGCGCATTCCACCCGCCGGCCGGCGTGCTGTGCGACCTGTCATGGCTCGCGTCGCTGCCCGAGGCCGACTACGTCAGCGGCCTGGCCGAGGTGGTCAAGACCGGCTTCATCGCTGACCCGGTCATCCTGGACCTCCTCGAGGCCGACCCGGTCGGGGCCAGGTCGCCCGCCGGTCCGCACACCCGCGAGCTGGTGGAACGCTCCGTCCGCGTCAAAGCGCGGGTGGTCTCCGCGGACCTGCGCGAGGGTGGGGTGCGCGAGATCCTCAACTACGGACACACCCTCGGGCACGCCATCGAGAAGGTCGAGACGTACCGCTGGCGGCACGGCGAGGCGATCTCGGTCGGGATGGTCTACGTGGCCGAGCTGGCCCGCCTGCACGGGCGCCTCGACGACGCCACGGTCCAGCGACACCGGTCGCTCCTGTCGGCTGTCGGGCTCCCGACGTCCTACCGTGGCGGCATGTGGGACGAGCTCGTGACGGCCATGCGCGTCGACAAGAAGAGCCGTGGTGACCTGCTGCGCTTCGTCGTGCTCGACGGCGTCGCCGCTCCAGGTCTGCTCGAGGGTCCGGACCCGGCCCTGCTGGCCGCTGCCTACGCGAAGGTGACCTCATGACGCCGGTCCTCGTGCTCAACGGGCCCAACCTCGGACGTCTCGGCAGCCGCGAGCCCGAGATCTACGGCAGCGCGGGGTTCGAGGAGCTGGCCGAGCACTGCCGCACCGTGGGCCGCTCGCTCGGGCTCGAGGTCGACGTCCGCCAGACCGACGACGAGGCCGAGCTGGTGGGCTGGCTGCACGCGGCGGCCGACAGCTCGACCCCGGTGGTCCTCAACCCGGCTGCCTTCACGCACTACTCGTACTCGCTCCGGGACGCGTGCGCCCAGCTCACCGCCCCGCTGGTCGAGGTCCACCTGTCCAACCCCGCCGCGCGCGAGGAGTTCCGGCACACCTCGGTCGTGGCGGGGGTGGCCAACGGCAGCGTGACCGGGTTCGGCGTGCTGTCGTACGAGCTGGCGCTGCGCGCCGTGGCCGGGCTCCTGACTCCCTGAGCAGGTAGCCTTCACCTCCTCACCGAGAGCGCAGGAGTTGCACCCACGTGGCCACCACGAACGATCTCAAGAACGGCATCGTGCTGAACATCGACGGCCACCTGTGGACCGTCGTGGAGTTCCAGCACGTCAAGCCGGGCAAGGGCCCCGCCTTCGTCCGTACCAAGCTCAAGCACGTCCTGTCCGGCAAGGTCGTCGACAAGACCTTCAACGCGGGCGTACGTGTCGAGACCGCCAGCGTCGACAAGCGGGCGATGCAGTACCTCTACAAGGAGGGCACCGACTACGTCTTCATGGACAGCGACACCTACGACCAGATCCACGTGCCCACCGAGACCGTCGGCGACGCGACCAGCTTCCTGCTGGAGAACCAGGACGCCGTGGTGGCGATGCACGAGGGTGCGCCGCTGTACGTCGAGCTGCCCACCTCGGTCGAGATGACCATCACGTACACCGAGCCCGGGCTCCAGGGCGACCGCTCGACCGGAGGCACCAAGCCCGCGACGATCGAGACCGGGTACGAGATCCAGGTCCCACTGTTCATCACCACCGGCGAGCGGGTGAAGGTCGACACGCGTGACGGCTCGTACCTCGGCCGCATCACGAGCTGAGCTGCGGTGGCGGCCAGGAGCAAGGCCCGCAAGCGGGCGCTGGACGTGCTGTTCGAGGCGGACCAACGGTCGGTGTCCCCGGCCGACGTGCTGGCGGCACGTGTCGCGCAGGCCGACCCACCGGTCCACGAGCACACGGTCCGGCTGGTCGAGGGTGTGGTGCTGAACCGCGAGCGGATCGACGGGCTGATCGAGACGTACGCCGAGGACTGGCCGCTGGACCGGCTCCCGGCGGTCGACCGGGCCCTGCTGCGCGTCTCGGTCTACGAGCTGCTCTATGTCGATGACGTCCCCGACCATGTGGTGATCGACGAGGCGGTCGAGCTCGCCAAGCAGCTCTCGACCGATGACTCACCGGCCTTCGTCAACGGCCTGCTGGCCCGGATCCTGTCGCTCAAGCCGATGCTGGCCGGCTCCGCCGACTGAGACTTGTGGGCGCTGGCCGGTTCGTGTCAGACCGGTTCGAGGCTCAGGCCCCGTATGGGTCTGACACGAGATAGGAACTACGGGCTACGTCGCTGCGCCACCAGATCGGTCGGTTGGCTGAGAGCGGGCTCCGCTGGCCGGGGTGCCGGCCAATCGGCCTCGGGGTCGGCCAGCTGACCGGCAGCCGGGCGGTTCGTGTCAGACCGGTTCGAGGCTCAGGCCCCGTCTGGGTCTGACACGAGCGGGGAGACTCGCGGGTGGTGCGGTGGTACCCCCGGTGGTACCCCCGGTGGGATTCGAACCCACATGACCGCGAGGTCACCGGATTTTGAGTCCGGCGCGTCTGACCAGTTCCGCCACGGGGGCGCGGCTCAACTGTACGACCTGCCGATACGCTGACGGCATGAGCCAGTCGCCCCGTCGTGTCGTGATCGCCGAGGACGAGGCGCTGATCCGGATGGACCTCAAGGAGATGCTTGAGGAGTCCGGGTACGCCGTCGTCGGCGAGGCTGGGGACGGTGAGGCCGCGGTCAAGCTCGCGCACGAGCTTCGCCCCGACCTGGTCATCCTCGACGTGAAGATGCCGGTGCTGGACGGGATCTCGGCGGCGGAGCGGATCACCGCGGGGCACCTGGCGCCCGTGCTCATGCTCACCGCCTTCTCGCAGCAGGACCTGGTCGAGCGGGCTCGGGACGCGGGCGCGATGGCCTACCTCGTCAAGCCGTTCCAGAAGGCCGACCTGATGCCGGCCATCGAGATGGCTGTCTCCAGGTACGAGCAGATGGCTGCGCTCGAGGCCGAGGTCGCCGACCTGACCGAGCGGCTCGAGACGCGCACGCTCGTCGACCGGGCCAAGGCGCTGCTCCAGGGCAGTCACGGGCTCAGTGAGGCGGACTCGTTCCGTTGGATCCAGAAGACGTCGATGGATCGCCGCCTCAGCATGCGGCAGGTGGCCGAGACCATCCTGGGGATGGACGGACCCGCGGGCACTTGAGGACGCCAGCCACGGTCCTGGTGCTGGGCGCGGTGCTCGCGCTGGCGGCCTGCTCCTCGCCCCAGCCACCGGGGCTGACGCCGGCGCCGGCGTCGTCGCCGCTGACGATCGGCACCCTGGTGCCCACTACGGGCCAGCTGGCGCACCTGGGTCCGGCGCAGACCGCGGGGATCGCCCTGGCCGTCAAGGAGATCGACGCCGCGGGGGGAGTCCTCGGCCAGCCGGTAACCGTCGTCGAGGGGGACTCCGGCGACGCGTACTCGAGCGTTGCCTCGCAGACGGTGGACCGCGAGCTGGACAAGAAGGTCGACGCCATCGTCGGCGCGACCGGTTCTTCGGTGACGATGGAGGTGATCGACAAGGTCGTGGGTGCGGGCGTCGTCCTCGTCTCGCCCGGCGACACCAGCGACAAGCTCTCGACGTACCCGGCCCAGGGGCTGTACTTCCGTACGGTGCCGCCGGACGTGCTCCAGGCCAAGGTCCTCGGCTCGCTCATCGTTGCGTCCGGGCATCGCAGCGTCGCCATCATGCACGTACGCGACCTCTACGGCGCCGGGCTGGCTCGTGACCTTGCCGGCGCCGTCGTCAGCGCAGGCGGCAGGGTCGCCGCCTCGGTCGAGTACGACGGTCAGGCGACCGAGTTCGCGGCCGCGGTCGCCCAGGTCGTCGCCTCTGGGCCCGACGCGATCGTGATCGCCGGCGGGGGTGAGTCGAAGTCGATCATCCAAGAGCTGGTCCGCGCGGGCATCGGTCCCTCGGCGGTCCCGCTCTACCTGAGCGACCTGAACCTGTCCAACACCCTCCTCGCGGGACTCCCGGCGGGCACGCTGACCGGCGTGGTGGGCGTCAGGGCGGGGACCGCGCCGAGCGCCACCTTCCTGGCCGCCCTGGCCGCGCAGGCGCCCGACCTCACCGACGTCGGGTACGCCGCGCAGGCGTACGACGCGGTGATGATGATCGCGCTGGCCGCGGACGCCGCCGGGAGCACCAAGAGCAAGGCGATCGCGCAGCAGCTGCTCCAGGTGGGTGTCGGCCCGACGAAGTGCACGAGCTACCGTTCGTGCCTTGCCCTGGTCAAGGCGGCTCGGACGATCGCGTACGTGGGCGCCGCCGGCCCGATCCCACTCGGCGGGAACGGCACGCCGACGACCGGGACGATCGGGGTATACCGGTTCGGGGCAGACAACTCCTACCCGTCGGCCGGCGTCGACCACGTCGCCGGGACGGTACCGCTGTCCACACCGTAGGCCCTCGGTCGGGCGCTGTCGTGCCCGACCGGCGCGCGTGTTCAAGTCGTTATCGCACTGGCACTCGGAATCGACATCAGGGTTTCACGCTCGTGGCATACTCCCGCAAGTCCAGCGCTTGCGCGGCATGTGGTCGCATGGGCGGGAAATCTGATGAGAGGGACACGATGGCGAAGCCGATCAAGCTCGCAGCAGCCCTTACCGGCGTTGCACTGCTCGCTGCCGCCTGCGCCAGCAGCTCGACTGCCGGCACGGGCTCGACAGGAGGCGGGAAGACACTCGTCATCTCCACCGACCTGCCGATGCAGGGCGGGGACAAGGATGCCTCCGAGTCAACCGTCAATGCGATCAAGCTCTACCTCGACCAGATCAACCACAAGGTCGGCAACTACACGATCGAGCTGAAGGTCTACGACAACTCGACTGCGGCCAAGGGCCAGTGGGACGACGCGCAGTGCAACAAGAACGCGCTCGCGCACGTCGCCAACAAGAACGAGGTCGCCGTCATGGGCACCTACAACTCCGGGTGCGCCAAGCTGATCGTCCCCATCCTGAATGCGGACCCGAGCGGCCCGATGCTCATGGTGTCGCACGCGAACACCAACCCCGGCCTGACGAAGACCTGGGACCCGGGCGAGCCCGGCAAGTTCTACCCGACCGGCAAGCGCAACTACGCCCGGGTGGTCACCACTGACGACAAGCAGGGTGCTGCGGCCGCTCAGTTCGCGAGCCAGAAGCTCGGCGTCAAGAAGTGCTACATCGTCAACGACAACCAGACCTACGGTCAGGGTGTGGCGAGGGCCTTCTCCGACGAGGCTGCCAAGCAGAACATCACCGTCCTCGGCAACGAGGCGTGGGACACCAAGCAGCCGAACTACACCGCCCTGTTCACCAAGATCGCGGCAACCAACCCGGACTGCCTGTTCATCGGTGGTACGTACGCGAGCAACGGTGGTCAGCTGATGAAGGACAAGGTCGCCATCCTGGGCGACAACACCAAGGTCCAGGTCGTCGCTCCTGACGGCTTCGTGGGCTACCCGGCCCTCGACAAGCAGGCCGCCGCCGAGGGCATGTACCTCACGTTCGTCGGCCTCTCCACCGACCAGCTGATCACGGCTGGCGGGGCGGGTGGCAAGTTCCTCGACTCGTACAAGGCGAAGTACGGCGCCTTGCCCGCGACGAGCTACGCGCAGTACGGCGTCGCCGCCCTCCAGGTCATCCTGGCGGCGATCGAGAAGTCGGACGGCACCCGCAAGAGCGTCACTGACCAGGTCTTCAGTGGGACCGGCGTGTGCGTCTCTGCCGACGTGTCCGTCCTTGGCAAGGAGCTGTGCATCGACCCGAAGACCGGCGACACCACGGTCAAGGACATCTCGGTGCTCAAGCTGGTCGGAGGCAAGGAGACGTTCCTGCAGGTCTGGCCTACCAGCTAGCTGGGCAGTACGTTTCGCTCCGGGCAGGGGCACGACCTCGGTCGTGGCCCTGCCCGGAGGCTCGCCACGTGCCAGCACCTGAAAGCAGGTAGGAGACTGTCGATGACCGATACCGCAGTGACACCACTATCGTCGATTCGCGTGCACACCCGCCCGGGTGCGAACGGACTGCGGTACACCGCCTACGGGATCCTCGCGCTGGTGGCCGTCTGGCTGGTCATCAACCTCTTGCACGCGCCGGTCCAGTTCTTCTCGGTAGCCGTCTTCGGCCTGAGCCTGGGGATGCTCTACGCCCTGATCGCGCTCGGGTACACGCTCGTGTACGGGATCATCGAGCTGATCAACTTCGCCCACGGCGACCTGTTCATGCTCGGCACGCTGTTCAGCGGATTCATCATCACGACCGTCCTCGGCCAGACCGCCTCGTCGCTGGCAGGCTGGGGCTCGTTCATCGTCGCCCTCCTCGCAGTGATGGCCTTCTGCGCCACCATCAACGTCACGATCGAGTTCCTGGCGTACCGCCGGTTGCGGCGGGCACCCAAGCTGGCTCCGCTGATCACGGCCGTCGGGATGAGCTTCATCCTGCAGTTCTTCGGCCAGATCTGGAACGGGTCGACCTCGAAGCAGTGGCCCAGCGTCCTGCCCGTCGGCAACGTCGACATCGGCGGGGTCAAGATCAGTTACAACTTCTTCCTCGAGGTGGCCGTCGTCGTACCGCTGCTGCTGCTGATGACGTGGATCGTCACCAAGACCCGGCAGGGCAAGGCGATGCGGGCGACCGCGCAGGACCAGGACGCCGCGAGGCTGATGGGGATCAACGTCAACCGGACCATCTCGTTCACCTTCGCCCTCGGTGGCGCCCTCGCCGGGGCCGCGGGGCTGATGTACCAGCAGACGGTCACCACGACGAACTGGGACCTCGGGTTCCAGCTCGGCCTGATCGCGTTCACCGCTGCTGTGCTCGGGGGGATCGGCAACCTGACCGGCGCCGTCGTCGGGGGCATCCTGATCGGAGTGATCCAGGGCCTGAACGACGGCCTGCCGTACGGGCTGGGGCAGAAGTGGTCGCAGACGGTGGTCTTCGCCATCTTGATCCTGCTGATGGTCTTCAAACCCGAGGGGCTCCTCGGACGACCCACCACAGAGAAGGTCTAGCCATGGCCCTCGACGTACAGGCCTCGAAGCACGACGTCGGCTCGGACCGGCCGGGGCGATCGCTGCTGTCGCACAACCAGAAGTGGGCGCTTGGGTTCTTGGCGGTGGCTGTCTTCGTCTTCATGCTCTACCAGTTCGTCATCCCGAACCTCAACGACGCGGGCCAGGCCTTCTTCCAGGACTGGATTCCGCTGTCCTCGGTCAACGAGTGCCTGGTCTGGGTGATCTGCGCGCTCGGGCTCAACGTCGTCGTGGGCTACGCCGGCCTGCTCGACCTCGGGTTCGTGGCCTTCTGGGCGATCGGGGGCTACACCGCCGGCTGGCTGATGTCCACGTTCTTCTCGCAGTGGAGCGTCAACGTCCTGGGGTCGGTCGCACCGGGATCGCCTGGGATCCACTTCACCTTCTGGATCGTCCTGGTCATCGGCGCGGCGCTGTGCGCGTTCTTCGGTCTGCTGATCGGTGCCCCGACGCTGCGGCTCAAGAGCGACTACCTGGCCTTGGTGACGCTGGGGTTCGGCGAGATCATCCCGCAGGTGTTCAAGAACGGCGACGACATCGGCGGCTTCAACCTGACGAACGGGATCAAGGGCATCACGCCGGTCGACCCGATCCAGGTCGGCGGTAAGAAGCTCGGCCCGTTCGACCTCGAGTGGCGGTACGTCATCTTCGTCGCGCTCGCTGCTCTGGTGATCTTCGTCTCGCTGCGGATCCGTGAGGGACGGCTCGGCCGGGCCTGGCTGGCGATCCGTGAGGACGAGCTTGCGGCCAGCATGATGGGCGTGCCGCTGATGCGTACCAAGCTGGCGGCCTACGCAGTGGGCGCGATGGCCGGAGGCGTCGGCGGTGTCGCGTTCGCAACGCATATCAGCGGCGTGCTGCAGGACCGGTTCAACTTCTCGATCTCGATCACCCTGCTTGCGATGGTGGTGCTCGGCGGGATGGGCAACGTCTGGGGTGTGACCATCGGGGCGCTGGTGCTGGCCTGGATCAACTCCACGGGGCTGCCGCAGACGGGGAACGCCATCAACGACGCCCTCGGTACCGACATCCCCTTCTCCTCGTTCAACTACCTGGTCTTCGGCCTGATCCTGGTGCTGATGATGCTGTTCAGGCGAGAAGGTCTGCTGCCCGAGACCCGGACCCGCCAGCTGTTGCGCGAACCTGAACGCGGGCAGATCGAGGCCTCGCACGCTGAGATGGAGGGGTTCTCCGAATGACCGAGGAATCTGCCCCGACGCCTGCCGCTGCGGCCACGGCCAGCACGGTCGACACGGCCAGCACGGTCGACACCGTCGACACCGTGCTGAACGCCGAGCACATCAGCGTGATCTTCGGCGGCCTCACCGCTGTCAACGACGTGTCCTTCACGATCCCCACGGGCACGATCGTCAGCCTGATCGGGCCGAACGGCGCAGGGAAGACCACGTTCTTCAACGTTCTCACCGGGCTGTACACCCCGACGCTGGGGCAGGTGACCTTCGACGGCAGGGACGTCACCGCGAAGCCGCCGCACAAGATCGCCTCGTGGGGGATGGCGCGAACCTTCCAGAACATCCGTCTCTTCGGCCTGATGACCGCCGAGGAGAACGTCATGGTGGCGATGCACTCGCACATGAAGTCCGGGATCGTGAGCACGGTGCTCGGGCTGCCACGGCAACGCCGAGAGGAGCGCGAGGGCCGCGAGGCCGCCGACGACCTGCTGGACTTCGTGGGCATCGGTCACACCCGTGGTGAGTACGCGCGCAACCTCTCGTACGGTGACCAGCGGCGGCTCGAGGTGGCCCGCGCGCTGGCGCTGAAGCCGAAGCTGCTGCTCCTGGACGAGCCCACGGCCGGGATGAACCCTCAGGAGTCGGCACGTTTTGTCGAATTCGTCCGTCGGGTGCGGGACGAGAAGCAGGTGTCGATCCTGCTGATCGAGCACGACATGAGCGTCGTCATGCGGGTCTCCGAACGCATCACGGTGCTCGACCGGGGCGAGAAGATCGCCGAGGGTCTGCCGGCAGAGATCAAGTCCGACATCCGGGTGATCGAGGCGTATCTCGGCAAGTCCGGGGCGGAGGCGAGCAACGTATGAGCACGGACGTCACGGCTGACTCAGCATCCATGCTGACTATCGAGAACATGCACGTCTTCTACGGAAACATCGCGGCCGTGAAGGGCCTCTCCCTGACCGTCAACGAGGGCGAGATCGTCACGCTGATCGGCTCGAACGGGGCCGGCAAGTCGACGACGCTGCGGACCATCTCCGGACTGCTCAAGCCCAAGAAGGGCTCGATCACCTTCGAGGGCAAGCCCATCACCGGGGTGGCCGGGCACGACATCGTCGCGCGCGGGATCTGCCAGTCGCCCGAAGGGCGTCGGATCTTCCCGCGCATGACGGTGGCGGAGAACCTGGATCTGGGCGCCTTCCTACGCAACGACAAGGCCGGTATCGCGGCCGACAAGGAGCGGGTGCTCACCCTCTTCCCGCGGCTGCAGGAGCGGATCGCGCAGAAGGCCGGGACGATGTCCGGAGGCGAGCAGCAGATGCTCGCCGTGGGGCGGGCGTTGATGGGCCGGCCGAAGCTGCTGCTCCTGGACGAGCCGTCGATGGGTCTGGCGCCCGTGCTGGTCGACCTGATCTTCGACACGATCGCCACGATCCGGGAGCAGGGCACCACGATCCTGCTGGTCGAGCAGAACGCCCTGGCGGCGCTGCGGATCGCCGACCGCGCATACGTGCTCGAGTCGGGCGCGTTGAAGCTTCAGGGCAAGGCCTCGGACCTGGCCAAGGACCCCGAGGTCGTCAACGCCTACCTCGGCGGCTGACCCGGACGAGATCTTTCGTTCGAGTTTGTTGGACTTGGTGCGCGTGGAGCCCGGCGGTCGTATTCTCTCGACCGTGCTCAGAGCCCACGTGGTCGTCCGCCCGCCCAGGTCCGAGGACCTGGACATCGTTCTGACGATGTGGGAAGAGCTGCGACAGCGCAGCGGCCGCAGCGGGCCCCTCGCGCCGGTGCCTTCGGAGGAACGGCTGCGCGAGCTGCTTGCCCGGATGCCCGAGGACCAGAGCTACCAGGCCGTGGTGGCCGAGCTCGACGGCGAGGTGGTCGGGATGGCCTGCTTCGTCGGCCGGCCCCTTGGCCCATTCGTCGAAACTCCCGTCGTCCAGATCGACTACCTGCACGTACGCCCGTCGTTCCACCGTCGCGGGGTCGGCCGCGCGCTCGTCGCGGCGGCGACCGCGTACGCCGACGAGATCGGTTCGGAGCATGTCGCGGTGAACGTGCTGCCCAACGTCCGTGAGGCGAACCGGTTCTACGCCAAGATTGGGTTCACCCCGCTGGTGGTCCGTCGGGTGGCGTCAGTGCCCACGCTGCGCCGATCGCTCGGGCTGGATGCCGCGGACCACAGCCGACGGGCGGGCCTGCTGGCCCGCCGCCGGTCGGCGATGCGTGCTCGGGCGACGACACCCGTCTGACCCGCGGCCTAGGATCGGCGCCGTGACCGCTCCCGCGACGACCGCAGCGCCGCCCGTCCAGCCCCGCCTCCTGCTGCTGGACGGCCACTCGCTGGCCTACCGGGCGTTCTTCGCCCTGCCGGTCGAGAACTTCTCGACCACGACCGGGCAGCCCACCAACGCGGTCTACGGCTTCACCTCGATGCTGATCAACGCGTTGCGGGACGAGCGGCCCACGCATCTCGCGGTGGCCTTCGACCTCGGCCGCAAGACCTTCCGCAGCGATGAGTACCCGGCATACAAGGCCACCCGGAACGCGACGCCGGACGCCTTCAAGGGCCAGGTGAGCCTGATCCAGGAGGTGCTCCGGGCCCTTGCGGTGACGGTCGTGACCGCCGAGGGCTTCGAGGCCGACGACGTCATCGCGACGCTGACCGACCAGGCCGAGCGGGAGGGGTACGAGGTTGCGATCATCTCCGGCGACCGCGACGCCTTCCAGCTCGTCAGCGACAGGGTCACGGTGCTCTACCCGAAGCGAGGGGTCTCCGAGCTGGACCGGATGACGCCGGCCGCCGTCGAGGCGCGCTACGGGCTGACGCCGACGCAGTACCCCGACTTCGCGGCCCTTCGTGGTGATCCCAGCGACAACCTGCCGAGCATCCCCGGCGTCGGCGAGAAGACCGCGACGAAGTGGGTCCGGGAGTTCGGCAGCCTCGCCTCCCTGGTCGAGCGGGCCGAGGAGGTGCCGGGCAAGGCCGGCGAGGCCCTGAGGTCGCACCTGGCCGAGGTCATGCTCAACCGCAGGCTCACCGAGCTGGTCCGGGACGTGCCGCTCCCGGTCTCACCCCCTGACCTGGCCGTACGCGGCTGGGATCGGGACGAGGTGCACGCGGTGTTCGACACCCTCCAGTTCCGGGTGCTCCGCGACCGGCTGTACCAGACGCTCGAGACGGCCGAGCCCGAGGCGGACGCCGGGTTCGAGATCGACGTGACGATGCTTGCCGAGGGCGAGCTGGGGCTCTGGCTGACGGCCCACACCGGCGGCGGGGAGCGGACCGGACTCGCGCTCTCGGGCACGTGGGGCCGTGGCACCGGCGACATCACCGGCGTCGCCCTGGCGGCACCGGACGGCGCGGGCGCCTGGTTCGACCCGACCCGGGCCAGCGCCGACGACGACGTCGCCATGGCGGCCTGGGCCGCCGACCCCGACCGGCGCAAGGTCCTGCACGACGCCAAGGGGCCGCTGCTGGCGATGACGGCCCGGGGGTGGCCGCTGGCGGGACTGGCCACAGACACGGCCCTGTCGGCCTATCTCGCGCTGCCCGGCCAGCGCAGCTTCGACCTGGCCGACCTGGTGCTGCGATTCCTGCACCTCGAGCTGCGCAGCGAGGCCGACGACGGCGGCCAGCTGTCCTTCGACGGGGGCGAGGACGCGG
>JANMWN010000221.1:0-1613 GCA_031394045.1 Sporichthyaceae bacterium | reverse complement strand
GTGCCGGACTTCTCGGCGACCGGAGCGATCGGGAAGACGACGTCGGCGAAGTGCGTGACGGCGCTGGTCCGCAGCTCGAGGCTGACGACGAACGGGGCGGCGTCCAGCGCGCGCAACGCGGCCGTGGGATCGGGCAGGTCGTCGATCTCGACGCCGCCGACCACCAGCGCGGTCTGCCCCGCGGCCGCGGCCTCGATGATCGCCGCGGTGTCACGACCCGGCGTCGAGGGCAGGGTCGCGGTGCTGCCCCAGACGGTGGCGGTGTCGACGCGGGCAGCGGCGTCGGAGACCGGACGACCACCGGGCAGCAGGGTCGGTATCGCACCCGACTCGAGCGCGCCACGCTCGCCGGCCCGACGGGGCACCCAGCCGAGCTTGCAGCCGGTGGCAGCGGCCAGGGCGGCGGCGGCGTTCAGGGCGCCCGGCACGGAGGCCAGCCGCTCACCCACGAGGAGGACGGCCCCGGGCTTGCGCAGCAGGGCGGCAGCGCTGGTGGCGTCGGCAGAGGAGTCGTCGGCCAGCGCGGTCAGGGCGGCGGCCTCGGCGCCCGGCCGGGTCTGGATCAGCCGGCCGAACATGCGGTCGAGCCCACGGGAGGCGAAGGGCGCGACGGCGAAGACCGCGACCCCACGACGCCGGGCGGCCTTGCGGAGCCGGAGGTAGACGATCGGCGACTCCTCCTCAGGCTCGAAGCCGACCAGCACCACCGCGGGGGCGGACTCGAGGTCCGCGTACGAGGCAGCCGCCGGGTCACCGACCCGGCGGCCGACCACCACGGACCCGAGGAACGCAGCCTCCTCGGCAGAGTGCGGACGGGCCCGGAAGTCGACGTCGTTGGTGCCCAGGGTCAGCCGGGCGAACTTGGCGTAGGCGTAGGCGTCCTCGACGGTGGAGCGGCCCCCGACGAGTACGGAGACACCGGAGCCGGCCTTGGCCGCAGCAAGGCCGCGGGCGGCGACGTCGAGGGCGTCCGGCCAGGAGGTGGGGACCAGGGTGCCGTCTGGCTCGCGCACCATCGGTGTGGTGATGCGGTCCGGCTGCGAGGCGTAGTGGAAGGCCCAGCGGCCCTTGTCGCAGTTCCACTCCTCGTTGACCGCGGGGTCGTCAGTGGCCAGCCGGCGCAGGACGGTGCCACGCCGGTGGTCGGCCCGCAGCCCGCAGCCGGACGCGCAGTGCTCGCAGGCCGTGTGCGACGAGACCAGGTCGAACGGGCGCGACCGGAACCGGTAGGCGGTGCCGGTCAGCGCGCCGACCGGGCAGATCTGGATCGTGTTGCCGGAGAAGTACGAGTTGAACGGCTGGCCCTCGTTGATGCCGACCTGCTGCTTCTCACCACGCTCGACCAGCTCGATGTACGGGTCGCCGGCCACCTGCGCGGCGAACCGGGTGCAGCGGGCACAGGACACGCAGCGCTCGCGGTCGAGCAGCACCTGCGTCGACAGGGGGATCGGCTTGGGGAAGGTGCGCTTGACGCCGTCGAAGCGGGTCTCGCCGCGGCCGTTGGACAGCGCCTGGTTCTGCAGCGGGCACTCGCCGCCCTTGTCGCAGATCGGGCAGTCGAGGGGATGGTTGATGAGCAGCATCTCCATGACCCCCTTCTGCGCCTTGTCGGC
>JANMWN010000185.1:0-15804 GCA_031394045.1 Sporichthyaceae bacterium | reverse complement strand
AGCCGGAACTGCTCGTGCCTACCCATGGCTGGCTCTCCCTGCTCAGTACGCGAGCGATCGGTCGACGGCGTCGAGGACGCGGTCGAGGTCGGGCAGGTAGTGCTCCTCGAGCCGCGACGGCGGGTACGGCGAGTGGAAGCCACCGACCCGCAGCACGGGCGCCTCGAGGGTGTAGAAGCAGCGCTCGGTCACCATCGCCGCCAGCTCCGCGCCCATGCCGAGGAAGGTCGACGCCTCGTGCGCGACGACCAGCCGGCCAGTGCGCAAGACGGACCCGCACACCAGGTCGATGTCCAGCGGCGAGAGCGTACGCAGGTCGATGACCTCGACCTCGACCCCGTCGGCGGCGACAGCGGCGGCCGCATCGAGGCAGGTGCGCACCATCGGGCCGTAGCAGACCAGCGTGACGTCCCGCCCTGGCCGGGCCACCCGGCCGGCAAAGAGCGGGTCGGGCGTCGCCGCAACGTCGAGCTCGGCCTTCTCCCAGTACCGGCGCTTGGGCTCGAAGAACACGACCGGGTCGTTGCAGCGGATCGCCTGCTGCACCATCCAGTACCCGTCGACCGGGTTCGAGGGTGAGACCACGCGCAGGCCGGCGGTGTGCGCGAAGTACGCCTCGGGGCTCTCGCTGTGGTGCTCGACCGCGCCGATGCCACCGCCGTACGGGATCCGGATGACCATCGGCATCAGCAGGTCACCCTGAGAGCGCGCGTGCATCTTGGCCACCTGCGACACGATCTGGTCGAACGCCGGGTAGACGAAGCCGTCGAACTGGATCTCCACGACGGGCCGGTAGCCGCGCATCGCCAGCCCGACCGCCGCGCCCAGGATGCCGCTCTCCGCCAGGGGGGTGTCGATGACGCGGTGCTCGCCGAAGTCCTTCTGTAGGGTGTCGGTGACCCGGAAGACCCCGCCCAGCTTGCCGATGTCCTCACCGAGCAGGACGACCTTGTCGTCCTCCTCCATCGCCCGACGGAGCCCGAGGTTGAGGGCCCGCGCGAGGGTGACCGTCTCGGTCATGACCGCACCTCCGCACCGGCCGCGGAGCCGGGCAGGGCCGCAGAGTCGAGGGACGCGTCAAAGGATGCGAGGTAGTCGGCGAAGGCCGACCGCTGCTCCTCGACCTGCTGATGAGGCTCGGCATAGACGTTCGCGAACATGAGGTCGGGGTCCGGGTCGGGCAGCGCGCGGCAGCCCTGGCGCAGCCCGATCGCCAGCGCCTCGGCGTCGGCGTCGACCTCGTCGAAGAACGACTGGTCGGCCAGCTGCTGGCGCCACAGGAACGACCGCACCCGCTCGATCGGGTCCTTCAGCCGCCAGGCCTCCAGGTCGCTGGCGAGCCGGTAGCGGCTGGGGTCGTCCGACGTGGTGTGGGCGCCCATCCGGTACGTGAACGCCTCGATCATCGACGGGCCACCGCCGGCGCGGGCATCGGCCAGGTGCTTGCTCGTGACGGCATGCACGGCCAGGACGTCGTTGCCGTCGACGCGTACGCCGTCGAAGCCGAAGCCGGCCGCGCGGCGGTAGAGCGGGACCCGGGTCTGCTTCTCCAGCGGCTCCGAGATGGCCCACTGGTTGTTCTGGCAGAAGAAGACAACCGGGGCGTTGAAGGACGCCGCGAAGATGAATGCCTCGTTGACGTCGCCCTGGCTCGACGCGCCATCGCCGAAGTAGGCGATCACCGCACCGGAGTGGTCGGCGTGGGCACGGGCCTGGTCCATCTGCATGCCCATCGCGTACCCCACGGCGTGCAGGCACTGGTTGCCGATGACGATCGTGTAGAGCGCGAAGTTCTTCTCCTGCGGGTCCCAGCCACCGTTGGACACCCCGCGGAACAGAGCGAGCAGCCGCAACGGGTCGACCCCGCGGGCGTATGCGACGCCGTGCTCGCGATAGGTGGGGAACGCGTAGTCGTCGGCCTCCAGCGCGCGCCCCGATCCGACCTGGGCCGCCTCCTGGCCGAGCAGGCTGGCCCAGAGGCCGAGCTCGCCCTGGCGCTGGAGCGCGGTGGCCTCGAGGTCGATCCGGCGGACGAGGGTCAGGTCGCGGTAGAGGGCGCGGTAGTCGCTGTCGGACAGGTCGATCGCGTAGTCAGGGTGCTCGACGCGCTCGCCCTCGGGGGTGAGCAGCTGGACGAGCTCGCCCGGCGTACCAGTGTCCACAAAAGCTCCTCGCGTCACTCGTCGAGCCGGCGGGGTCGCCACCTGCCCCTGAGGTGAAGGTCGACCCCGAGAGGGGTGGCCCCGGGCGTCGACCTCGTTCGTACGAGCAGAGTAGCGGCCGACGCCGCAGATCTGGCCCGGGTGGGTTCGTCGATCACGCGATCGGCGCACCGGCCTGCTCGGCGGTCCAGAGCGCGGCGTACCGGCCGGCGGCGGCCAGGAGCTCGTCGTGCGTGCCCCGCTCAGCGACGCGACCGGAGTCGAGCACGACGATCTCGTCGACCGCCTCCAGGCCGGTGAGGCGGTGCGTGATGAGCAGGGTGGTACGCCCGCGGGTGACGTCGAGCAGGTCGGCCGTAAGGGCGTCGGCGGTCTCGACGTCGAGGTGCTCGCCGGGCTCGTCGAGCAGCAGGACCGGGAAGTCGGCGAGCAGGGCACGCGCGAGTGCGAGCCGTTGCCGCTGACCGCCGCTGAGTGAGGTGCCGCGCTCGCCCACCGAGGTGTCGAGCCCCGCCGGCAGCGACGCGGCCCAGTCGCCCAGCCGGGCCTGCGCGAGGGCGGCGCGCAGCTCGGCGTCGGTCGCCCCCGGCCGCGCCAGCCGCAGGTTGATCGCCAGGGACGCGTCGAACACGTACGCGTCCTGGGCGGCCAGCCCGATCCGGGTCCGTACGTCGTCGCCGGCGAGCTGGTCGAGGGCAGTGCCGCCGAGCTCGACCGCGCCCGACTGGTACGGCAGGAACCTCAGCAGCACCATGGCCAACGTCGACTTGCCGGCGCCGCTGGGCCCGACGACCGCGACCCGTCGACCGGGCGAGAGGTCGAGGTCGATCCCGTCCAGCGCCGGGGTGGCGGAGCCTGGCCAAGTAGCCACCAGGCCACGGACGACGAGCCCGGAGCCGGCCGGCAGGTCCGCAGGGGCAGCGGCATCGACTACCGGGTCCGGGGTATCGAGCACCTCGAAGACCCGGGCGGCGCAGCGGCGTACGCCTTCGAGCGCCTGGGCGGCTGCGGGCAGCCCGGCCACAGCCTCGAACGCGGCCAGCGGCATCAGCACGACGACGGCGAGCAGCACGCCGCGCAGCCGGCCGTCGTGCACGGCGGGCAGCCCGACCACCAGCGCGAACCACACGGCGAGCCCGCCGAGGAGCGACGACAGCCCGCTGCCGATCCCCGCAGTGCGCGCTGCCGCGCGCGCGGCGGCGGTGAGCTCGGCGTCAGCGGCAGCGGCCCTGGCGAGCTGGGCGGGGGCAGCGCCGTACGCGATCAGGTCGGGCGCCCCGTGCAGCAGGTCGACCACCGACGCCGACAGGTCGCCGCGGGCGCCGGCCGTACGTGCCTCGGACCGCAGCGCGAGCGACCGGGTCAGCGCCGGCACCGCGAGGGCACCGAGCACCAGCGCGACGACGAGGACGACGCCAGCGCTTGGCAGCAGCACGCCGACCAGCGCCGCCGCGGACCCACCGACGACGACAGCGACGACGTACGGCGGGATCACCCGCAGCAGCAGGTCCTGCAGGGCGTCGACGTCGGAGACCAGCCGGGCCAGCAGGTCACCGCTGCGGAAGGCCGGCAGCCCTGTCGGGGCGAGCCGTTCGAGCTTGTCCCACACAGTCACCCGCAGGTCGGCGAGGGTCCGGAAGGCGGCGTCGTGCCCGACCAGCCGCTCGGCGTAGCGCAGCAGGCCGCGGCTGAGGCTGAAGGCGCGTACGCCGACGATCGCCGGCGCGAGCACCGCGAGGTCAGGGTGCTCGGACGCCCGCGCGATCAGCCACGCGGACGTGGCGAGCAGGCCGATCCCGGATGCGACGGCGAGGCAGGCGAGCAGGGTGGTCAGGGCCAGCCGCGCCGCAGCCGGGCGGGCCAGGCGCACGGTCCGACGCAACGGCGCAGGCTCCTGCTCCTGCAGCGCAGCCGCCGCCGGCACGGTCGCGCTCACCCGGTCAGCCCCGTCAGCACCGCGTCGGAGCCAGTGGGCAGGGTCAGCGCAGGCGCGGGCAACGCGTACGTACGGTCGGCCAGCGCGAGCAGCGACGGGCGGTGCGCGACCAGCACGACGGTGCGCCCCACAGCCAGCCGGCGGACCGCCTCGAGGACGCCGGCCTCGGTCGCGCCGTCCAGGCCCGCGGTCGGCTCGTCGAGCAGGAGCAGCGGCGCGTCGCGCAGGAACGCCCGAGCCAGCGCGACCCGTTGCCGCTCCCCCGCCGACAGTCCCGCGCCCCCGTCGCCGAGCGGGGTCGCCAGACCCAGCGGCAGCCGGTCGACCAGCGCCGTGAGCCCGGCCGCCTCGACGGCCTCGTCGACGGCGACGGCCGGTGCGTCCGGCCGGCCCAGCCTGATGTTGGCGTCCAGCGTGGTCGCGAACAGGTGCGGCCGCTGCGGTACCCATGCGATCCCGGCCAGCCACAGCGCCGGGTCCACGTCGGCCAGGTCGACCCCGGCGATCCGGACCCCGCCGGCGTCCGGGCGGACGAAGCCGAGGAGCACGGCCAGCAGGGTGGACTTCCCGCAGCCGCTCGGCCCGGTCACCGCGAGCACCTCGCCCGGCCGGACCGACAGCGACAGCTCGGACAGGACCGGCGCCGGGCGAGCCGCGAAGCTCACGGTCAGCCCCTCGACCTCGATGCCCGCCACGGACGGCGACGGGACGTCGGTACGCGTACCCCGAGGATGGGCCGGCGTCGCCAGCACGGCGAACACCTGGTCGGCCGCGGCCAGCCCTTCGGCGCTGGCGTGGAAGTTCGCACCCAACAGCCGGAGCGGCAGGTACGCCTCGGGCGCGAGGAGCAGGACGAGCAGGGCAGTACGCAGCGTCAGGTCGGAGCCGAGCAGCCGCAGCCCGACCGAGACCGCGACGACGGCGACCGAGAGCGAGGCCAGCAGCTCCAGGGCCAGCGACGAGGCGAAGGCCAGCCGCAGCGTGCTCATCGTGCTGACGCGATAGGCGTCTGTCGCGGCGCGGATCACGTCCGCCTGCGCCTTCGCCCGGCCGAACACCTTGAGCGTCGGCAGCCCGCCGACCGCGTCGAGGAACCGGCCGGCCAGCGCCTGCAGGGTGCCGAGCTGGCGCTGCGTACGCTGCCGGGTCGCGAGCCCGATCAGCACCATGAACAGCGGGATCAGGGGCAACGTCCCTGCCACGATCAGCGCGGACACCCAGTCGGCGCGCAGCACCACGGCGAGCACCGCGACGGGTACGACGACGGCGAGCACGAGCTGGGGCAGGTAGCGCGAGAAGTACCCGTCCAGCGCGTCGACGCCACGGGTCGCAAGCGTGGTGAGGTCAGCCGTACCCAGCTCCGCGAGCGCGCCAGGTCCGAGATGGCCGCTGCCGACCGCGTGATCGAGCAGCCGCCCGCGAAGCTCGGACTTGGCCTCGGCGCTGGCTCGGTGAGCGGCCGACTCGGTCAGCCAGGCCAGCGCCGCGCGGCCGGCCACGACGGGCAGCAGCGCCACCATCGGACCGGTCAGCGCACCGAGCTGCTCGTGCCGGCTGATGCCCGCGTCCAGGAGCCGGGACAGCAGGCTGGCCTGGGCGATGACCAGCCCGGCGGTGAGCACGCCGAGGACCACGGTGAGCACGAGATAGGCCCGCGTCGCCCGTGCGTACCGCAGCAGGCGAGGATCCAGCGGCTTCACGCCTCGAAGTATCTCAGTACCCGTTGGGGCTGCGAGCGGGTCAGGCAGGGGCGAACCGGGCGGCCACCGCGACGAAGCGTTCGACCGCCTCCGGCTCGCCGACGGTGACGCGGACGCCCTCGCCGGCGAACGGGCGCACGACCACCCCGGCCTCGGCGCACGCGGCCGCGAAAGCGTCGGTACGGTCGCCGAGCCGGAGCCAGACGAAGTTGGCCTCGCTCGGGGGCACCGCCCAGCCCTGGTCGGCCAGCATGGCGGCCAGCCGGTCGCGGTCCTTGACCAGGGTCTCGACCCGGGCCAGCAGCTCGTCCTCGGCCGCGAGCGAGGCAACCGCCGCGACCTGGGCGAGGCTGCTCACCCCGAACGGCACGGCCGTCTTGCGCAGGGCCGCCGCCACCGGTTCGTGCGCCACGGCGAAGCCGACCCGCAGCCCCGCCAGCCCGTACGCCTTGGAGAACGTACGCAGCACGCACACGTTCGGCCGGTGCCGCGCGATCTCGATGCCGTCCGGTACGTCCGGGTCGCGGACGAACTCGCAGTAGGCCTCGTCGAGCACCACCAGCAGGTCAGGAGGGACGGCGTCGAGGAACGCCTCGATCTCGGCCCGGCGGACCGCCGTCCCGGTCGGGTTGTTGGGCGTGCAGACGAACACCAGCCGGGTGCGTTCGGTGACCGCCGCGAGCATCGCCGGCAGGTCGTGCCGGTCGTCCGCGTCGAGCGGTACTTGCACGGACTTCGCGCCCGAGACCTGCGTGATGATCGGGTACGCCTCGAACGAGCGCCACGCATAGACCACCTCGTCGCCGGGCCCGGCCGTCGACTGGACGATCTGCTGGGCCACGCCCACGGACCCCGTACCCACGGCGACCCTGGCCATCGGAACGTCGAAGCGATCAGCCAGCGCAGCCACGAGCTCGGCCGACCCGAAGTCGGGGTAGCGGTTGATCTCCGCGGCCGCCTGCTGGAGCGCGGCGGCCACCGAAGCCAGGGGCGGGTACGGGTTCTCGTTGCTCGAGATCTTGAACGCGCCGTCGGGCGCCGGGCTGCCGGCCTTGTACGCGGGGATCCCTTCGAGCGCGGAGCGAAGGCGCGGTCCGGTCATGGAGCCAGCATACGAGCGCCCTCGGACTGAGGTCGGAGCGCTGATCAACCGACATTGGGGGCAGGTGCACCACCGGCGGGATGGGTCAGCCGCTCGTGGACCGGACGCCGACGACCGGTGGCTTCGTGGTGTGGCCGAGCCTGCGTACCCAGCCGAACGTCTTCACCCTGATGGCGTGGATCCAGCTCCCGAACGGGCTGGCCACCGGGGGCAGGATCATGGGCAGTAAATCGATGGCGGGGCGGTCCGCCCAGTACGACCGGCACCTGTTCATCGACGACTCAGGGCGGGTCTGGTTCGGCATCTACCCGGGCGGGTTCCAGGCCATCACCTCACCGGGCACCGTCAACGACGGGAAGCCGCACCAGCTTGTCGCCTCGCTCGGCGCCGCGGGCGGCCGCCTGTACGTCGACGGCGTGCTGGTCGCGAGCAACGCCGGCTGGACGGTCGCGGAGGCCTACAACGGCTTCTGGCGGATCGGCTGGGACAACCTCGCCGGCTGGGCCGGCGGCGCGAACCCGACGTACTTCGGCCTCGGCGGCGTGATCGACGAGGCCGCGGTGTTCGAAGGCACCCAGCTCACCCCGGCTCAGGTCGCCAGCACGTACGCCGCGAACCATTGGTAGACAGAGCTAGGCATTGGTAAGGCCCGGCTAGCCCATCGGGTCTCTTAGGATGACGACACTGTGGGCACCGGGAGCGCAAGCTTGTCCGCCGACCGGGCCGGCCGTCGGGCCAAGTACGCGGTCTCCGTCGCCTTCATGGCCAACGGTTTCACCTTCGCGAGCTGGGCGTCCCGCATTCCTCAGGTCCGTGACCGGCTGCAGCTGTCGTCCGGTGCGCTCGGCCTCCTGCTGCTGTCGCTCGCTCTCGGCTCGCTGCTCGCGCTCCCGCTCTCCGGGCTGGTCGTGGGCCACCTCGGGACCCGGCGTGCGGTCACCGTCTCCAGCCTGATCTCGGCCGTCGGCCTGACGACGATCGCCATCGGCTACCAGATCGGCACGCCCCTGGTCGCCGTGGGCCTGGTGGCCGTCGGGCTCGGCAACGCGACGTGGGACGTCGCGATGAACGTCGAGGGCGCCGCGGTCGAGCAGCGCCTGGACCGGCCGATCATGTCGCGGTTCCACGCCGGCTGGAGCGTCGGCTCGGTGCTCGCGGCCGTGATCGGCGCGGGCCTCGTGGCGCGGCACGTGTCGGTCACCGTGCACCTGCTGATGGTCGCGGTCGCCATCGCGGTGGGAGTGCCGCTCGCGGCCCGGGAGTTCCTGCCAGGGTCGGCCAAGCCGCCGCCGCGGGAGGAGTTGGCCGCCGCGCCGAGGAACCCGCTCAACGCCTGGACCGAGCCGCGTACGTTGCTGATCGGGCTGTTCGTCCTGACCGCCGCGTTCTCCGAGGGCACCGGCAACGACTGGCTCGGGGTGGCGGCCATCGACGGGTACGGCGCCTCGGCGGTCGGTGGCTCGCTCACGTTCGCGGTCTTCCTCGCATCGATGACGACGGGGCGATGGTTCGGCCCGCACGCGATCGACAGCTGGGGCCGCGTGGTCTCGCTCCGCAGCGCCGCAGGGCTGGCCACCGCCGGGCTGCTGCTGTTCGTCTTCGCCGGCTCCCTACCGCTGGCTCTGGTCGGGGTCGTGGCCTGGGGGCTGGGCACCGCGCTCGGCTTCCCGGTCGGCATGAGCGCGGCGGCCGACGACCCGCTGCACGCGGCGGGGCGGGTCAGCGTCGTTGCCTCGATCGGCTACACCGCGTTCCTGGCCGGGCCGCCGGTGATCGGCCAGCTCACCGAGCACGTCGGGATCCTGCACTCGCTCACCCTGGCCGCCGGCCTGATGGCCATCGGCTGCATCATCGCCGGGTCCACCCGGCCGCTGGTCCCCTGACCCGTCCGTATTCCGGCGGGAGTCAGGCTGACGGCAGCGTGATCGTGAACGTGGCGCCCTCGCCCGGGGCGCTCGCGCAGCGGACCGTACCCCCGTGCGCCGAGACGACCGCCTCGACGATCGACAGCCCGAGCCCCGAGCCACCGTTGCTCCGGCTACGGCTGGAGTCCGCGCGGTAGAACCGCTCGAACACGCGAGCGGCCTGGTCGGGCGAGAGCCCCGGCCCCTCGTCGCGTACCTCGATGGTGACGTGACCGGGCTCGCCCGCCGCGAGCCGGACATGGACCGGGGTCGCGTCGGGCGTGTGCACCAGCGCGTTGCCGAGCAGGTTGTCGAGGACCTGGCGCAGCCGGTCCCGGTCCCCCACCACCTGGATCGCCGCGGCGCCGGAGTCCAGGTCGATCGGCCGACCCGGATCGCGGACCTGCGCGTCGGCCACGGCATCGCGGGTCAAGCCGACGAGCTCGACCGGCACCTGCTCGAGCGGGCGCTGCTGGTCGAGCCGGGCCAGCAGCAGCAGGTCGTCGACGAGGTGGCCCATCCGCTCGGCCTCGCTCTCGATCCGTCCCATCGCCCGCGTCTGGTCGGCTGGCTCGACGATCGCGCCCTGCCGGAACAGCTCGGCGTACCCGCGGATCGACGTCAGTGGCGTCCGCAGCTCGTGGCCTGCGTCGGCGACGAAGCGGCGTAGCCGGCGCTCGGCGGCCTCCTTCTCGGCGAACGACGTCTCGATCTGCCCGAGCATCGTGTTCAGCGAGGTCGACAGCCGACCGACCTCCGTGCCCGGTGGGCCGTCCGGCACCCGTCGGGACAGGTCCCCGGCCGCGATCGCCTCAGCCGTGTCCTCGACGGCGACCAGGGGCTTGAGCCCGAGGCGTACGACGACGCGGGCCAGCACCGCGAGCAGCAGCACAGCGACCAGCGACACAGCAGCGGTGAGACCGGCCAGTCGCCGCACCGTGGAGTCCACGCCAGCCAGCGAGATGCCGATGACCGACGTCGTCCCGTCCGAGCCGACCCGGGCCTTGACGCGGAAGTCGGACCCGCCGCCGGTAGCGGGAACCGTGAAGACCTGGCTGCCGTGGGCGCGGATCTCGTCCGCGCTCACACCGCTCAGGTCCGGGGCGCCGGTGGCCAGGCTGCCCTTGCTCTGATACGTCACCTTGCCGGTCGCGTCGATCTGCTCGAAGACGAACGAGCTCGGCAGGTCGGGTCGCCGGGTACCCGGGTTGCCGTCACCCGGGAGCCCGCCCACCGGCTGACCGTCGGCGCTCGGCTGCCTGGGCAGCTCGCCCGACAGCGGCCCGGCTCCCGAGCCGCTGAGCTGGTCGTCGACGCCACGTACCAGGAAGCTGTGCAGCAGCAGCACGACCACGAGGTTGACCACGACCAGGCCGATCACCGCCAGCAGGGTCAGCCCGACGACGAGCCGGGTACGCAACGACCAGCGCGACACGACCTACGCCCTGGGTACGCGCAGGCTATAGCCCACGCCGCGCAGGGTGTGGATCAGCGGCGGGTCGAAGCGGTCGATCTTCTTGCGCAGGTACGAGATGTACGACTCGACGATGCCGGAGTCGCCGTTGAAGTCGTACTGCCACACGTGGTCGAGGATCTGCGCCTTGGACAGGACCCGCCCGCTGTTCGCCATCAGGTACCGAAGCAACGCGAACTCCGTCGGCGACAGGTCAATGACCTCGCCGGCCCTGCGGACCTCGTGCACGTCCTCGTCGAGCTCGAGGTCGGCGAAGGTGATCCGGCCGGTGTCCGCGACATCACCCTCGGGGGCCAGGGCGGCCGTACGCCGCAGCACCGCGCGGACCCGGGCGACCACCTCTTCGAGGCTGAACGGCTTGGTCACGTAGTCGTCGCCGCCAAGGGTCAGCCCGGTGATCTTGTCCTCGGTCGCGTCGCGCGCGGTGAGGAAGACCACCCCCACGCGCCGGCCGTCCTCACGCAGCCGCCGGCACACCTCGAACCCGTCGAGGTCGGGCAGCATCACGTCGAGGACGAGAAGGTTCGGCTGGAACTCCTCGGCCACGGCCAGCGCCTGGTTCCCGCTGCCGGCGGTGCGTACGTCGAAGCCGACGAACTTCAGCCCGGTCGCGAGCAGATCGGCGATGTACGGCTCGTCGTCGACCACCAGCAGCCTGGCCTCTGGCTGTACCGGCGTTGCTGCCTGAGTTCCATCGGACTGCACAGACCGGCTCATGGGTACACAGTGTCCACCGAACCTGGGAGAACCCTGGGAGAACCCTGGGTCACGACGGTGAGTCGCCAGACGCGACAGGCAGCTAGCAACTCCGTGGTCGGACTGGTTCAGACAGTGGTGCGCAGGTCCGTGAGCCTGCCCCGCATAGTGTCGATCAGGTCTGTGGTCTTGCGGTCGTCCAGCCCGATCTGGGTGACGCCGTCGAGCAGTGGTTCGGCCCGGTCGGTCAGCTCGGCGAGGAGTCGACGGGTGGCCGGTTCCCTGACGCCGAGGCGTCCCGCGAAGTCGACGAACGTCGAGCCCCGCAGCCTGTCGTCGCGCCCGTCCAGGTGCAGGGCCATCCGTCGGTCGCCGTACGGAAGCGTGGACACCAGGTCGTACGCCGGTGTCAGCTGCCAGACGTCGGGGTCGGGCGCGTAGGCGCTCACGTTCTTGCCGTGCAGGTCACCGTTCCCGATGAGGTAGCTGAAGGCGAACAGCCGGAGCAGCTGCAGGGCCGCAGCGAGCCGCGCTGGCGTCGACCCGAGGACCGACTCGAAGACCTCACGGCTGGACATCCGGTACTTGGCCGACGGCCAACGCCCGGCCATCTGCACCGAGTCCTCCTGCGCGATGCGTACCAGGCCGGCTTTGGACTGCTGCCGGTCGAAGCGCTCGACCAGCAGCGCGCTGTGCCCGTCCCGATCGCTGATGATCTCGGTCTTGGCCACCTCGAGGCCGCACTGTCCGGCCAGCCGCATGAAGAATGCTTCGTTCTCGACCAGGAGCGGGAGCCCGGGGGGGGTCAGCTTGAGCAAGGCCTCTCGGCTGGCGCGGCGGACCGGGAGCGAGATCATCTTTGAGCTGAGCTTGTCCTGCACGCCCGCAACAGAGGTGTCCGTGATGGGCTGATCCGGGGTGACGGCGCGATCGAACAGCTCGTGGAAGCAGACGTCCGCCGGCGAGGGAAGCAGCACCGGTTCGCCTCCACCTCCCGGCAGAGCGGCCGCGGGGTCCCCCTCGAAGTCGGCCGGCAGCACCCGGATGTCACCGATGCAGTCGCCAGCGGCGGCCACCAGAAGGGAGAACTCGTCGTCGGGGGAGGTCTTCACCGCGGCCACGAGGGCGTCGAGCCGGCGCCCCTCGGGGAGCAGGCCGGCGAAGAAGGCCGGCACCGCACCGCTCTCGGCGCGGAACGGTTGCGACCGCAACGGAAGCGTCGTCGCCACTGCGCGTCCATCACCGGCGAGGTAGTCGGCGTCGTACCTGAACTCGACCGTGTCCCCCTCGCTCGGCCGGGTCAGCCAGCCGGCCAGCTCGTCGCCCTTGAGCACCCGCGCCCGGGTGACCTCGCGAGCCCTGGAGGGGGTGAACGTCATGCGAGCGCCGGCGCGACCGCGAGGTCGAGCCCGAGGACGGCACAGACGTCGAGCAGCTTGCGCAGCCCCGGGTCGCGCTCTCCGGTCCCGGCCTCGAGATCGACGACGAAGCGCCTTCCGACACCGGCGAGGTCGGCCACGTCCTGCTGGCGAAGGCGCAACTGGCGTCGCCGGGACCGAAGCGCCTTGCCTAGCTCCTGCGGCGTCATGTTCCATTTCCAGCACTTTTTGCGTCGCGCGCACCTGTCAGAACCTTGGATAGCAGCTGTATGTTCCGCAGACGGAACAATCCATACGCTAGCGCCTATCGCCGCCCGTCGGCAAGCCGAACTGGTTCCTGCCGGGCTTGGTTGGCCCGCCTCCCGGCCAACTCGGCCCAGTTTCAGCCAACTCAGCGGGCACGACCGGTCCGCGATGGGCCGTGCTGCTGGCTAGGACTGGGCCATGTCGACGAAGCGGGAGTAGTGGCCCTGGAAGGCGACGACGACGTTCGCGGTGGGGCCGTTGCGGTGCTTGGCCACGATCAGGTCGGCCTCGCCGGCGCGGGGCGACTCCCGCTCGTACGCGTCGTCGCGGTGCAGCAGGATCACCATGTCTGCGTCCTGCTCGATCGCGCCCGACTCACGCAGGTCGGACAGCTGCGGCCGCTTATCGGTGCGCTGCTCGGGGCCACGGTTGAGCTGGCTGAGCGCGACCACGGGGACGTCGAGCTCCTTGGCCAGCAGCTTGAGCGAACGCGAGAACTCCGCGACCTCCTGCTGCCGTGACTCGACCCGCTTGCCGCTGGACATCAGCTGGAGGTAGTCGATGACGACCAGCCGCAGGTCACCACGCTGCTTGAGCCGGCGGCACTTGGCCCGGATCTCCATCATCGACATGTTGGGCGAGTCGTCGATGTAGAGCGGTGCCTCGGCCACGTTGCTCATGGTGCGGGCCAGCCGGGTCCAGTCCTCGTCGCTCATCGCGCCGCTACGCATGTGGTGCAGCGCCACCCTGGCCTCGGCGGACAGCATGCGCATGGTGATCTCGTTGCGCCCCATCTCGAGCGAGAAGATCACGCTGGTCAGCCGGTGCTTGATCGACGCCGCCCGGCAAAAATCCAAACCGAGGGTCGAGTTGTGCGTGGGGATCATCGATCGGCTAGCGAGGTAGAGGTGAGCGGGGTTGTCGACCTCGACGCAGCGCACCGGCACGGAGTCGACCCGGCGTACGGCCGTGATGAAGCGCGATCCACGCCGGGTGAACTGGCGGACGCCACGCTCCTTGTGCGCCATCCGCTTGCGCTCGAGCCGGAAGACGACGTCGTCGGTGCTGAACGTCAGCGTGAACAGCATGGAGGAGTCCTCGGTACGTCCGCGAACCGGGCGGCTCATGAACCCGCAGCGGTAGCCGAGGCTGATCACCAGCTCGTGGACCTGCTCGGCCAGCAGCCGGTTTGTCACCGCGAACTGGACCGCGCCGAGCAGCGACACGGTGCCGTCGGTGTCGAGCAGCCCCGCCAGCAGATCGCGGCGCTGCCGCTCAGACGCCCGCAGGTACTCCGCGGGGATGTGCTTGTCGCCGAGCACCCCCATCGTCCGCAGCAGCGCCTGTACCGAGCCCCGCTCGTGCCGGCAGTCCTGGCACTGCAGGCCACCAGTCATGGGCCGGTCGCAGTCCGGGCAGGTCGGCGCAGGCACCGAAGGCGTGCCACGGGCCGCGCCTCCGCAACGGCGCCCACAGGTGCGTACCTGCGAGGTACGGGGGCGGAACAGCTCCCCGCAGACGACGCACGCACGCTGCTCGACCTGCGCCGGCGCCGGGAGCCTGATCAAGTACCGAAGGGGGACCCCCGCGGTCACCACCCTTAGACCCTCGGCCTCGATGTGCATGGCGATCTCGGGGTCGGCCGAGGTGAACTGCGCCGCATCGGTGGTGCCGTCTCCGAGCCAGACACCCAGGGTGTACGGCGGCAGCGCCAGCGCGCGGTCAGGCAGGTCGAGCGGGGCGGCGTTGGCCACGCTGTGGTTCGCACGCCGGCCGCCCGTCTCGCAACGCACGGTGCGGGCGATCTCGTCGGTGGTGCGTACCTCGGCCCGGTCAGCTCCAGACCTGTTGGAGCGACGCGAGGCGCGTGTCTGCGTCAGCCACTGGTGCTGCTCGTCCGCCACGATGACGGTGCCGTCGGAGAACGTGACCTCGAAGCAGGGCCGGTCGAACATGACCTCGGTGGCCGCCACGACGCGGGTCGGGCGACCGTCGCCGTCCAGCAGCAGGTCACCGACAGCGACCTCGCCCATCGTGACCCAGCCCGTCGGCGTGGGGAGCGGCGTATCGAGGGCGAGCGCCTTTCCCATCGCCGGCCTCCCGGCGAGGACGATCAGCTGACCGCCGTGCAGGCCGTTTGTGAGGGAGTCGAGGTCGGCGAATCCGGTGGGTACGCCCACCATCGCACCACCGCGCGAGGAGATCGCCTCGATCTCGTCCAGGGTGCCCTGCATGATCTCCGACAGCGGGAGGTAGTCCTCGCTGGTACGCCGCTCGGTGACCGAGTAGAGCTCGGCCTGGGCCCGGTCGACGATCTCGTCGGCCTCGCCACCGTCGACGCTGTAGCCCATCTGGACGATCTTGGTCCCGGCCTCGACGAGTCGGCGCAGCACCGACCGCTCACGCACGATCCTCGCGTAGTACGACGCGTTGGCCGCCGTGGGCACCGAGGAGATGAGCGTGTGGAGATAGGGAGCACCGCCCATCCTGCCGATCTCGCCGCGGCGGGTGAGCTCGGCCGAGACCGTCACCGGGTCCGCAGGCTCGCCCCGGCCGTACAGGTCCAGGACCGTGTCGTAGACCGTCTGGTGCGCGGGCTTGTAGAAGTCGCCAGGGCGGAGCACCTCGACGACGTCGGCGATCGCGTCCTTGCTGAGCAGCATGCCGCCGAGCACGCACTGCTCGGCGGTCAGGTCCTGCGGCGGGGTGCGCTCGAACGAGGGCTGGTACTGGCTGGAGGCCACCTCGAACTCGGCGAGACTCACTGCGTGACCCGCCTCCTTCGCTGCTGCAACCGCTCCGACCTGCTCACCCGGCCATGGTGCGGGGCTGCACCGACAAGTTAGTCAGCCGGGCTCGCCACCTGTTAGCTCCTGCGGCGTGTCTTGCCGCGCAGCCTGTGGAGAGCCTGTGGACCGCGTGTGCACCACGCCGGTCGCCGTTGTGCACACGTCGTGGAGGACGCTGTGGACAAGGTCCGGCTGGGAGCGCACCCGGGCACGCTGACCTGCACAGACTCTCTCCCCAGCATGTGGACCGAAAGAAGTCGGGCAGGCAGCGCCCAGGTGTCCAGCAGGTGGACAGGGTCACGGCGTGACAAGGCAGACGAAGGCAGCCGGAGGCAGGCGGAAAGCCCCCCCCCCCCCCGCGGGGGGCGGGGGGGGGCGGGCGGGGATGGGGGGCGGGGGGGGGGGGGCCGGGCGGG
>JANMWN010000177.1:0-3591 GCA_031394045.1 Sporichthyaceae bacterium | reverse complement strand
TGCTCGGTGGCGCTGTGCCAACGCTCGAACACCGCGTCGGCGGCATCGACGCTGGTGGCCTCGGGGTGGATCCGGCCGTGCTCGGCGTACTCCGCGAGGACGGTGGGGTCACCGTCACGTAGGCGCAGGGTGGCGGCGGCTTCCCAGGGGTGGGTGAAGCGGTGCAGCTCGGTCAACTCCACCGTTCGCGGCCCGAGGACGTGGGTGAGGTGTTCGAACATCCCGCCGGGGGCGTTGACCGCACCGATCTGCCCCGGGTCACCGACCAGCACCAGCGAGGCACCCGCGCGGGCGACCCTTGCGGTCAGCTGGTCCAAATCAGCGGTCGTCAGCATCGAGGCTTCGTCGACGACCACCACCGACCGCTGACCCAGACAACCCTCAGCCCGGTGCCCGGCTGGCAGGTCGTCGAGGTGCTGTTGTTGGACGAGCCAGCGGGCGACGGTGTGCCCGGGCGCCCCGGTGACCGCAGCAAGCTCGGCCGCGGCCCGGGCGGACGGCGCCAACATGATCACCTCAGTGTTGAGGCGCCACCACACCCGCACCGCCGCAGCCAGGGTGGTGGTCTTCCCCGCCCCGGCCGGTGCGGTCATCACGCTGACCAGATCCTTCGACACAATCAGCTTGACCGCCGCGCGGCGCTGCTCGTCACTCAGCGCCGCGGACGAGCCGTCGAAGAACCACCCCACCGCGTGGGCAGGGACCCGGGCTGGGGTGTTGAACCCGCCGGTGATGACCCGTTCCAGGATGCGGGCCTCGGTGTCCACCAGCTCGACGGAGGCGTACCGGTGGTCCGAGGCCCGCGCGGTCACCCCGGACTGGTCGGCACCCAGCGCGACCGCCCCATGCACGGTTCCGGCGAGGGCGGTGTCGGTGAGCCGTTCCAGAAGGTCAACGACCTGCTCGGCGCTCATCGGCGTGCCGGGGTTGGTGGGGATGCGGGCGGCGATCTGGACGGTCAGGTCCGCGCGGGACCAGATCGCCTTGCACCGCCCGACCGCGGTCACCGCGCCGGCCGCGACTTGCTCCGCCCACATCGGGTTGCCCGGCACGCTGTGGCGGTCCGACGCCTCGCGTTCCCTGCGCAGGGCCGACCGGAGGGAAGGGTCGTCCCAGCCGAGTCCCCCTGCTTGGGCCGCCCACCGGGCACGCAGGTCCCCTTCCGGAACCCCGCTTTCCTTGACTGGGCGGGTAGTAAGGACCGCGGTCTTGATGATCCGGGCCCGCTCCCCGGCACTGACGGGTCGCCCGAGGGCTTGTTCGGCGTCGGCGATGGTGGGGACCGCGTCACCCATCACCGCCGCGGTGCGCGTGGACCATGCGGTGATCAGCCCCTCGGGTGTGCCGGCGATCTCGGCCTGCCCGTGCTCGGACACCGGACCGAACGACACCGGCAGCCGCCTGGTGAGCTCGGCGCGCAGCGCGGTCTGGTAGATGGCCCCGGCGGCCTTCTTGTGGTGGTACATCTCGTGCCCGTCCAGCGTCCGCCACGCCCCGTCCACGCACCGCACCTTGTTCACGACGAGGGCGTGGGTGTGCAGTTGGGGGTCCCCGGTCCGCGACGTCCGGTGGTCAAACAGCGCGGCTGCTAAACCACGAGAGGCGACCTGGTCGACGCCGTCCTTGCCGCGCCTCGACAGCGACGCGTGAGCGTCAAGGTAGCCGAGCGCGGCGTGAACAGCAGCGGCGTGAGAGGCGTCGACCGCGTCGACGGTGGCTGGGTCACCCAGGGCCCACAAGGCGCTGACGGACTTGGGAGCGGAGAACGTCAGGTCGTACCCGGTGACAGCGTTCACCCGCCACGCTTGCCCCAACGGCCCCCCGGTGGTCGGGGACAGGGCGCGCCCGAACATGGCCTCCAACTCCTGCTCGGCTACCACCGCGCCGGCGGCCAGGCCGAGCTCGCTCAGGCCTTGGCCGTGCCAACGCCCGGGCCGGTCACCGTGCTCGCTGTAGTACTCGCACGCACCGCCAGCCACGGTCCGCTGGTAGTACCGCCACGACGAGCGGCCGATCTTCGCAGAAGACAACACCAAACAACACCACCCGGAATACTGTTGCAGGACAACAACTTTCCCGCCCAGGGTAGCCACCACTGATGCACATGTCTGACTCAATTCTTGGTGCTCGGGGGCTGGTCGCAGCCCTGGGCCGGTCCGGGTGTGACGGAAGGACATAGGTCAGGACGAAACGACATCATCAGGGCCTGGACGGACGGGCGGTCAGGCCGGACTTGTTGCGAGACTCTCGAGCCCGGTGGGCGTGCTCCGGCGTGTCGCGTTCGGGTTCAGGTCGTGGTTGTGCTTGGCGTTGACGACAGCGCCGCAGAGCCCAAACCGAAGCGATTCGACCGCCGCGACGGAGCCGCACCTGCAGCCGGATGTAGCTCCGGGTATAGCACCGAACGGCAGGGAGGTTGGCTCCTGACGCAACCGATGTCTGGCCACCGTCGTCTGACTGGATGAGACTGGCTGGATGGAGGCGATCATGCGACGTGGCGCATCAGCGACCATCACCCTGGTCGCCCTGGGAGCCTTGATCTCCGGATGCGGCAGCCCAAGTCGCCCGGCCCCATGCGCCAGCGCCGGCGAAGGGCCTGCGGCCCTCCTCACACTGGACGTGGAGGCGAGCCATCGCTACGTCTTCCTGACCAACCAGCAGTTCGTCGTTGTCAGCGATCCTGGGTCTGCAGCCGCGCAGTCAAGCTCCGCGGACGTGGTAGCTGTGACCAGCAGTAGCGTTGTGGCTGGCAAGCGCTACACCCGGTTCGCGGCTCAGGGTCCGGGCGAGGCCACAGTCAGCGCGGACTCGACGGGGACTTCCCTTGCGGCCAAAGTTGCGGTCGTCTGCAAACTAAGGTGACGCGCGCAGAACGGCACGTCTGCGTGGCTAGTCGGTGCCGACAGGTGGGACATCTCCCTGGCGGAGGCTTAGCAGGTGCGCCCGTAGAAGTCGATCTACGTCGGCGCGCTGATGCAAGTCGCGGTCCCACCTCGCGAGCAGGTCCTTGAGGTACTGGCCTCCGCCGGGCTCCCAGAGCTCGTTCACGTCGCCGATCACGTCAAGAACCATCTGCGCTGTTGCATAGGCCGCGAATCGTCCTGCCGTCATCTGTGCGACGCACCAGGCGATCCGCCCCCAACGGCCGCGCCACGGAGAATCATCCCAGGGGTGGTCGCGTTCGCGGACCTCGTATCCCAAGCTGGCAAGCAACTCGGGAAACAGTCGCCGAGCGTCCAGCCCTTCCCGCCGGGACATCCCGGCGACCTCACGGAGAAGGTCCGAGTCGTAGTCGCCCGACGCGAGCCACTCGGCAGCGAGCATCGGTAGCTGGTCGTCGGGGATGCCTGAGAGCAGTCCGAACGTCACTTCATCCGGCGACACTCGGACTGGTTCGGCCCCGGACATACGCACATCATGCCCGACCAAGATCCGCGCCTAATGCCGGATATTGATCGCTCACACTCCCGGCTGAACCCTTCAGAGTCGGATGGCCGATGTGGTGAGGACATGTCCCCACTTCGGAGGTCTTCGCCATGTCTGAGTCGTTTGAGCTGTTGAGCCCACCGCCGTTGCCGCCGTTCGCGGCGG
>JANMWN010000171.1:0-3214 GCA_031394045.1 Sporichthyaceae bacterium | reverse complement strand
CGGCGTACCCTGTCGGCCCGCCCCAACCCTCCCGGTCCCCCCCCCCCCCCCCCCCGGGTTCCCTTTGCTTTTTTCTTTTCCCCGGGGCCCGTCGGGGGCGCCCCCCTTTAAAAACACACCTCCCACGGGAAGGTAGGGGGGTTCGCCGCCCCGCCGGGCCGCCATGGCCCGGTCTTCCCCAGGAGCGTCGTCTTGTCTGCTACGCCCATCGATCCTGATACGAGCGCCGAGAGCCGGGTACCGCGGCACGTCTGGGCGCTGCTGGCCGTCGTCGTGCTGGTCCTCGGCTTCGCGGTGGGCGGGGCCACCCGTACCGCCCTCGAGCCCTCGCCTGCCACGCAGTCTGCTGCAGCCCGCAACGCGGTCGCGCCTCTCGCCACCGTAGGTACGTCCCCGATCGCAAAGGTCGGCTCCGTCGGGAGCATCGGGAGCGTCGGGAGCACGACGCAGCTGCCGGCCCCAGCCCGGCTGGTCCCGAGCGCCAGCCTGCGGCTGAAGCCGCTCCCCAAGGGTTCGGGTACCGGCCGCAGGATCGTCTACCAGCAGTCGTCGATGCACCTGTGGGTGATCGAGGCCGACGGCACGGTGGTCCGCGACTACCCCGTCACGGGCCGGCCGGGCTGGCCCCTGGTCGGGACCTACCAGGTGTTCTCCAAGGCGATCAGCACCGCCTCCCCGAAGTACGGGGTGACCTTCGGCTGGATGTTGCGGTTCGCCCACGGGCACTCGCTGTCGATCGGGTTCCACGCCATCCCACGCTGGATGGGCAGCGGGAAGCCGATCCAGTCCGAGTCCAGCCTTGGCGCGCCGATCGGGCACGGCGGCTGCGTACGTCAGCGCGAGGTTGACGCCAAGTGGCTGTTCGAGTGGGCGCCGGTGGGCACCACGGTGGTCGTGCTCCGCTAGCAGCTCAGCTCGCCTCGGCGGCAGCAACCCCGCCGCCACCACCTCGGCCGCGGCCGCCCCGACGACGACGCCGCGGGGCAGAGGCGCCCTCGCTGCCATCGGCCGGACCGGACGCGTCAGCGTTGACGGACTCGGTCTGCTGCGCCTCGTCGATCACGCCGGCACCGCTACGGGCGGCACCACCGGCACCACCGGCACCACCGGCGGCACCGGCGGCACCGGCGGCACTGGCTCCTCCGCGCGTGCGCTGGCGGGTACCGGTACGCGGCGCGCGCGGTGGGCGCTCGACGTGCTCGACCGGCTCGCTGCGCGGCCCACGGTCGTCCCGGCCGCCCCCGCGCCCGGAGTCGCGACCGGAGTCGCGCCCCGAACCATGGCCGTCGCGAGCAGAGTCGCGGCCCGAGCCGGACCCGCTCCTGCGCGCCTTGCCGGTCTCGCCGACGTCCTCCAGGGTCTCGGCCGAGAGCCCGGCGCGGGTGCGCTGGGCCCGGGGGAGCGAGCCCTTGATGTCGGTCGGGATGTTCAGCGCGGTGTACAGCCACGGCGACGTCGAGTACGTCTCGGGCGGGTCGAAGAACGCCAGGCCGAGTGCCTTGTTGATGACTGCCCAGCGGGTGACGTCGGCCCAGTCGACCAGGGTGACGGCGACGCCGTCGTTGCCAGCCCGCGCAGTACGCCCGACCCGGTGGATGTACGTCTTCTCGTCCTCGGGACAGGTGTAGTTGATGACGTGCGTGATGCCCTCGATGTCGATGCCGCGGGCGGCGACGTCGGTGGCCACCAGGACGTCGACCTTGCCGGCGCGGAACGCCCGGAGCGCCTGCTCACGCGCGCCCTGGCCGAGGTCACCGTGGACGGCAGCGGCCGCGAAGCCGCGCTCGCCCAGGTCGGCGGCCACCCGGTCGCAGGCCCGACGGGTACGGCAGAAGACGATGGTCAGCCCGCGGTCGTTGGCTTGCAGGATGCGGGAGAGCAGCTCGGGCTTGTCCATCTCGTGGGCGCGGTAGACGTGCTGCTCGACGGTGTCGACGGTGGCCGTCTCGTCGTCGGAGCTGGTCGCCCGGATGTGCGTGGGCTGGCGCATGTACTTGCGGGCCAGCGCGATGATGACGCCCGGCATGGTGGCCGAGAACAGCATCGTCTGCCGGTTGTCCGGCGTCATCGACACGATCCGCTCGACGTCCGGCAGGAAGCCCAGGTCGAGCATCTCGTCGGCCTCGTCGAGGACGAGCACCTTGACGTGGGTGAGGTCGACGTGGCGCTGGTTGGCGAGGTCGATCAGCCGGCCGGGGGTGCCGACGACGACGTCGACGCCCTGGCGCAGGGTCTCGATCTGCGGCTCGTACGCGCGGCCGCCGTAGATCTCGAGGACGCGGATGTTCCGGTGCGACCCGGCCAGCCGGAGGTCCTTGGCGACCTGGACGCACAGCTCACGGGTGGGGACGACGACGAGCGCCTGCGGCTTGCCGGGCGCGGCGAGGAGGTCCACCTCGGGGTCGTTCGGGCCGATGATCCGCTGGAGCAGCGGGATGCCGAAGCCGAGGGTCTTCCCGGTCCCGGTCTTGGCCTGGCCGATGACGTCCTGCCCGGTCAGTGCGACCGGGAGCGTCATCTCCTGGATGGCGAAGGCGTCGGTGATGCCGACGGCTTCGAGTGCTGCACAGGTCTCTGGGAGTACGCCGAGCTCTTTGAAAGTTGTCAGGGTGGTTCGCCTTCTCACGCGCATCAGTGGCCGGCAATGCCGTCGTCTGGTGAGCAGCTCGCCAAAGGTGCGCGGCGCTCGTTGCGCACCAGCGGTGCGCGTCCGTGTTCGAGTGTAGCCGTTACGCTCGCCCGCATGGACGCGTCGCCGGTTGAGCAGCCCGCTGAGCAGCCTGCCGAGCAGCCGGGCCCCAGCCTCGCGGACCCGGAGTACCACGCGGCGGTCATCGACCTGCTCGGCGTCCTCGCGTACGGCGAGCTGTCCGCGTTCGTACGCCTCGCGGCCGACGCCGCGCTGGCCCCGCGGATCGGCGCCGAGGCCCAGCTGGCCGGTATGGCGGTGGCCGAGTTCCGGCACTTCACCCGGCTGCGTGACCGGCTGTCCGAGCTCGGGGTCGACCCTGACGAGGCCATGCAACCGTTCGTGGCGCCGATCAACGGGTTCCACGAGTCGACCGCGCCGGCTGACTGGCTCGAGGGTCTGATGAAGGCGTACGTCGGCGACGGCGTGGGTGTCGACTTCTACCGCGAGGTCGCCCGGTTCCTGGACGCGGACACCCGAACCCTCGTCCTGGACGTGCTGGAGGACACCGGGCACTCGGCGTTC
>JANMWN010000068.1:0-21072 GCA_031394045.1 Sporichthyaceae bacterium | reverse complement strand
CGGGGTCGTCGTGTTGAGGTACCGCAACAGGTGACCGAGCCCGTACTGCACGTCCTTGCGCGCCTGCTCCTCCGTCTCAGCGATGTGGTAGAAGCTCACCAGGCGCCAGTTCTCGCGAGACACCGTCTTGCCGTTGGCGGCCGCCTCGGTCTCGACGATGTCCCAGGTCGTGCGCAGCGCGTCCCAGCCCTCAGGGCTGCTCGCAGCGATGGTCAGGAGCGAGATGCCGTGCTTGCCGGCCTGACGCGGGCCTGACGGCGACGCCGTCCCTGCAGTGGTCACCTCGAAGTGCGGACGGGTGTACGGCTTGATGTGCAGCTGTGCGTCCCGCATCGTGAACCAGTCGGTCTCGATCGTGACCGGGTCCTCGCTGGTGAGCAGCGCCATGATGGCGTCCAGGCCCTCGGCCATCTTGCGCCGGCTCTGCGCGTAGTCCAGGCCCATGATGTGGGCGTCCCACGAGAGCGACCCCGGGCCGACGCCGAGGATGGCGCGGCCACGGGTCAGGTGGTCAAGGGTCACCATCCGCTCGGCCACCATGAACGGGTGGTGGTAGGGGAGCGAGACCACTCCCGTGGCGAGCTTGATGTGCTTGGTCCGCTGGGCCGCCGCCGCGATGAAGAGCTCGGGGCAGGGGATCAGCTCCCAGCCGCCGTTGTGGTGCTCCCCGAACCAGGCCTCGTCGTACCCGACCTTGTCCAGCCACTCGACCATGTCCAGCACGCGGTCCAGCGCCATCGTGGGGTTCTCGTCAGGGCGCTGGATCGGCGGGGTGAAGGCGCCGAAGCGGAGTCGGGTCGACATTGATCCTCCTGGGCAGGCGAGCCGGCCGACGGCGGTCGTCGGTAGTCGTGGTAGCGAGAATACAAACGATCGATTGGTAGGGCAATAGCACAAGCGACACACTGTGAAAGGTAGTCCCGTCCACGTCAGGAAGCTCGTTGTGGAGTCGATCCGGTTCGCTCCGCTCTTCGTGCTCGAAGTCCGGACCAGCCCGCAGTGGGTCGGCGAGGTCCCGCTCGGCTACGTCCGTCGCGCGGGCATCATCCGCGAGGGCACCTTCCGTGGCGAGCGGCTCTCGGGAACGGTGCTTCCCGGGGGCGGCGACTTCCTGATGAAGCGCCAGGACGGTGTCATCCACCTCGACGTACGGACCATCCTCGAGACCGACGCAGGCGAGACGATCTACCTGACCTACACCGGACGGCGCAAGGCACCCACGGACGTCGACGAACGGCTCGCCCGCGGGGAGACCGTGCCTGCCGAACACATGTACTTCCGCGCGGCCATGCAGTTCGAGACGGCGGCGAGCTCGCTGGCCTGGCTCAACGACGTCGTCGCGTTCGGCATCGGCCACAGCCGCCCCATCGGGCCGGTGTACGAGGTCTACGAGCTCCTGTAGTCGCGAGGCGAGCGGTCAGCCGAACAGGTCGCCGGCGTTGAACCGGCGCTGCGTCTCCTTGAAGCCGACCTCCTCGATCATGGTCTTCACGTGGTCGACGGCGTCGCTGTAGTGCACGACGACGTCGGTCTCGGCCCCCATGTACGCGGTGAGCCGGAACCCTTGGAGCTCGAGCGTGCGGTTGATCGCGATCTTCTTCATCCGGAGCACGCTCGGCGGCGTGCGCGCGATCTGCAGCGCCAGGTCACGCACGTAGTCGGTCAGCTCGTCTGCCGGGACGGAGTCGAAGGCCCAGCCCCAGTCGGCGGCCGTCTGCCCGCTGATCCGCTTGCCAGGCACGAAGGACAGCACCTTCGCACGGTTCGCGCCGACGTAGTACGCCCACAGCGGCGAGATGAACCCGCCCCCGATCGGCAGCGTCGGCGACGCGGCGATCACCGCGTCCTGCGCCGTCACGACGACGTCGCAGAAGGTCGCCAGCTGCGCGGCCCCCGCCATGCAGTAGCCGTGGATGGCCGCGAGGATCGGCTTGGGGTGCTCCCAGATCTGCATGAACATGTCGATGTACGAAGCCTGGCGCTCACGGTCGGCCACCGAGTCGCCGGGCTCGGTCACCTCGACGGAGTCGCTGGACAGGTCGTGGCCGGACGAGAACGCACGCCCTGCACCGCGCAGGACGAGCACCCGGGAGTCAGAGCTGCGCTCGGCGTGCAGCACCTCCCCCAGCCGGCCGACCATCTCGGCGGTGAGCGCGTTCAGCCGCTCCGGGCGGTTCAGGGTGATCCAGCTGATCGGCCCCTCGCGCTCGACCAGCACCTGGCGGGACGGCTCGCCGCTCATCGGCGCGCCACCGACAGCGACAGCTGCCGGGTCCGCACCTGGATCGCGCACGCGTCACCGGACTCCGAGAGCAGGTCGGCGAGGTTGGCGACGATGGCGTTTGAGCGGTGCCTGCCGTCAGTCATGAGTGGGCCGGCGGCCAGCATCTCGTCGATCTCGCGATCGGAGGTCATGAGTCTGATAAGTAGCTCCTCGTCGGACATGCCGGCACTGAACCGAGAGCGAACCTCGGAAAGGCTCGGCTGTGGCTGTACCCACCGGGCGAAGTGCGCAGCGCGAGGCTGGGCCATGACGCGGTCCAGGACCCAGGGCTCGATCGGCCGCGGGAGCGGGCCGTACTGGCCCAGCGCGTACTGGATGACTTCGTCGGGAACTATCGAGTACCGGTCGCCGGTGACGACGTTGAGGACCGCCTGCACGCCGACGAACTGGGAGAACGGGGTCGCCATGATCGGCTGACCGAGCTCGTCGCGGACCGCTGGGATCTCCTCGAGGACCTCGGGCAGGCGGTGGCCCATCCCGTGCTGCGCCAGCTGGTTCTTCAGCGTGCCGGTCATACCGCCCGGGAGCTGGTGGTCGTAGATCCGCGGGTCGAACTCGGCCATCTGGCCCGGGGCGAACCCGGCGTCCTCCGCAGCCCAGCCGAAGTTCCGTGCGACCGGCTCGAGCTGGGACAGGTCGAGCCGGTGCTCGAACCCCATCTGCTCCAGGATCGGCAGCATGCCCTCGGTCGAGGGCAGCGACGGGCCGTTGGCCATCGGGCGTGACGCGGTGTGCAACACCCGGAACCCGGCCTTCAGCCCCTCGACATAGTTGTGCTGCGCCAGACCGGTCGTGTTGTGGCAGTGCAGCTCGAGGGACACCGACGGAGCCGCGGCACGCAGGGCCGGCAGCAGCGTCGCGGCCCGGTCGGGCGTCAGCACGCCGGCCGCGTCCTCCACGTAGATCGACCGCACGCCGGGCCAGGTCGCCATCTCGCGCGCGCGGTCGGCGAAGAACACGTCGTCATGGACGTTGGTCAGCCCGTACATGATCGAGGGCACCGTCACGCCTCCGGACTCGTGGATCACGTCGGACATCCGGCGCATCGTCGGCAGGTCGTAGAGGCAGTCATAGATCCAGAAGCTCGTCGACCCGTGCTTGATCAGCGTGCGGACCCACAGGTCCATGATTGAGTCGGGCGTGAAGCCCATGCCCAGGATGTTCCGCGTGCGCATGCCGGTCCGAAGCTGGTTGCTCGGCAGGTTCTCGACGAGGAAGTCGGTGGACGCCCACGGGTCGTCGCGGAAGGCGCGCAGCAGCACGGTGAACATGCCCGGGCCGGTCAGGTCGACGACACGGAAACCGGTGCGGTCGATGTGCGGCAAGGCCTGGGCCGCCTGGTAGGCGCGCATGCGGCAGCCCCAGAGGCTCTGCTGCCCGTCACGAAGGGTCTGGTCAACGAAGTCGACAAGACCTGACGTCACCGGAAGAGACCCTGGACGAGCTCGCGGCGCATCAGCATGGCGCGAAGGTAGTAGTGCAGCCCCATCTCCCAGGTGAAACCCATGCCACCGTGCACCTGGATCGCCGACTGGGCAACCAGGATCGAGGTGTCCAGCGCGTAGAGGGCAGGTGCTACGGCGTTGTGCGGCTCGTGGCTCGACCAGACGACTGCCGTGTCGGCGTACTCGGCCATCGAGTGCATGTCGGCCAGCCGGTGCTTGATCGCCTGGAAACTGCCGATCGGCCGGCCGAACTGCTCCCGCTCCTTGGCGTAGGCCACCGAGAGATCCACGAGGCGCTGCGCTGCTCCGACCGACTCTGCCGCCCACAGCACGGCGAGCTCGCGCGCGGCAACCGGCTCGATCGTCGTAGCCCACGGCAGCACCGCCAGCCGAAGCGTCGGGGCGAAGTCGTCGACCGCCGAAGGCTCCAGCTGCTCCAGGGAGTCGGAGTCGGTGCCGATCGCCCGGGCCACCATGACGTCGCGGTCGCCGCTAGGCCCGGTGTCACCGAAGGGCGTCAGTCCCTCGTCGACGGTGCCGCCGAACCGGCGCACGGCTACGGTGACCGGCCCGCCGTGCTCGCGCGCGACGCCCGACCAGCGCTTGGCCCACACCGTCTCGAGCAGCGGCAGCGGGAGCGCTGACTCGCCCCAGGCGCGGGCGAGCTCGACGAGGTCTCGCAGCGAGGCTCCCCCGCCGCCGTGCTCCTCGGGGACGCCGACCCAGTCCCAGCCGCCCTCCTCGATCGTCGCCCAGGCCAGCGGTGCCGAGTGCGCGTAGTTGGCGATCGGCTCGCCCGATATTGCCCGCTGGGCGATCTCCCGGATCGCCGTCGCCGACACCACGCCGACCTCGGTGGCGTCGAGCACGCTCTCGGTCATCGAGGCAGCCCAAGCACTCGGTCGCCGATGATGTTGCGCTGGATCTCGTTGGACCCGGAGAAGATGGAAACGGCGCGCGTCTCAAGGTACTGGTTTCGCCAGTGTTCCTCATGGTCACGGCAGTGCAGGTTGACCGCGAAGGCGGTGAGCGCCTGCCACTGCTCGCTCCACATGACCTTGAGCATGCAGGTCGACCTGAAGAAGCGCGTAGCGTCGTCGATGAAGTCCAGCGCCTTCATCACCTGCCAGCGCACCATCTCCAGATTCGTGTCCATCCCGCGCGCGACAGCAGCGTCCTCCGGCTTGTGCGCGCAGCAGCGGAGCAGAATGTCCAGGTCGCCCCGCATGTCCACGTACCGGGTGATCGCCTCGACCCCGCCGCGCTCCGACGTCAGGGTGGACATCGCGACCTTCCACCCCTCGCCCTCCGCGCCGACCCGGTCCTCGTCTGACACGAAGGCATCGTCCATGAACACCTCGGCGAAGTGCGAATCACCGGAGATCTGCTTGATCGTCCGAAACGTGATGCCTGGCTGCTTCATGTCCAGCAGGAAGAAGCTCAGGTTGTGGTAGCGCTGGTCAGCAGGCCCGGTGCGCGCCAGCAAGATCGCGCGGTGGGCGTACTGGGCGAAGCTCGTCCAGATCTTCTGCCCCGAAACGAGGTAGCCGCCGTCAACTTTCTTGGCGGAGGTCGAGACCGCAGCGAGGTCGGAGCCGGCGCCGGGCTCGGAGAACGCCTGGCACCAGATCTGGTCGCCGGACAGGATCGGCGAGATGTACTTCGCGCACTGGTCCTGGTTGCCGTGCGTCACCAGGGTCGGGATCGTCAGGATCTTGCCGATCCGGCCGATGCCCTCGGGAGCATGCGCGCGGGCGGCAAGCTCGTGGAAGAGCACCTCCTCGCGTAGCCCGAGCCCCTGCCCACCGAACTTCTCGGGGAGCGAGATCCCCGCATAACCGCCTTGGTGCAACTGGCGGTCCCACTCCATGCGGATGGCGATCGTCTCGTCCTCGCTCAGAGCGCCGCGCTCCGAGAGCCACCGTTCGGGGACGTTCGCGCTAAGCCACTCGGACACGCGCTCTACGAAGGCGGTGCCCTGCTTGAGCGTGCTCATGCGTGCCCCTCTCGCTGCCAAACGTTCGTTTGATCTGTCAGAATAGCGCTCGCCTGCCACATGTCAACGCGAACTTCCAAGCTCTGGAGCTACGACTCTCTCGCCCGACCGCCGGCCGATCCGCCGGCCTGTATACCGCGCAGGTACTCGGCATGCTCGTCGGACGCGGATGCCTGCAGCTGCGAGAGCCGCTCCAGGTCCAGCGCGGTCGCGAGATCTGTTTCGAACACCCGATTGAGCAGTCGCTTCGTCAGCCCCATCGCGCCCACCGGAGCGGCCGCCAGGGACTCGACGAAGGCGTCAGCCTCGCGGCGAAAGTCCGTCGCCTGCCACTTCCGTGCGGCAATCCCCAGCTCGTGCGCCTCGGTGGCGTCGACCGACCGTCCGGTGAGGAGGATCTCCTTGGCCCGGTGCAGCCCGACCTGCCGCGCCAGCCAGTAGGACGTACCCATGTCCGGCGCGAGGCCGCGGGACACGAAGGCCGTCTGGAACACCGCGGTCTCGTCCACCAGGACGAAGTCGCAAGCCATCGCGAGGCCGACCCCAGCGCCGGCGGCGAACCCCCGGACCTCGGCCACGACCGGCTTGTCCATGTCGGCGATGAGGTGGTTGATCGTCGCCGCCATCGAGAGCTTGGCGCCGGTGTCCACCGGCCCGTTGCCCATCTCCTTGACGTCCCCGCCCGAGCAGAAAGCGCGTTGGTCGCCCGCGAGCACCACGACGCGCACCGAGCCGTCCACCGAGGCCGCCTCGAGGGCCGCGCGCAGCTGCCGCCGAAGCGCCCAGTTGATCGCGTTGCGGGCCTGCGGTCGGTTGAGCTGCAGCCGAGTCACCCCCGAGGCGGAGGTGCTGACCAGGATGGCTGGTTCGACCGCCCCCTCCTGGTTGGACGCCTCGTCGGTCGGCCGGCTGGGGCCGGTCACGCGACTGGACCGGAGGCGACGTAGTGCGTCCGGGTCTCGGTGAAGAAGTCCCACGCACCGCTCCCCTGCTCGCGGGGCCCGTAGCTGCTGGCACCGGACCCCCCGAAGGGCACGTGGTGGTCGACGCCCGCGGTGGCGAGGTTGACCATGACCATCCCGGCCCGCGAGTGCCGGCGGAAGTGGTCGGCGGTCGCCAGCCGAGTCGTCACGATCCCGGCGGACAGGGGGTACGGGCTGGCGTTGGCCACGGCCAGGGCCTCCTCGTACCCCGAGACGCGGATGACCGACATGACCGGCCCGAAGACCTCTTCGCGGTTGATCGTGTGGTCAGGCGTCGTGCCCAGCACCAGCGCGGGTGCTTGGTAGAAGCCGGGCTTCGGACGGTCGAGGACCTCGCCCCCGTGGACCGTCCCGCCCTCGCCGGCGGCCACCGAGAGGTAGCCGAGGGTGCGCTGCAGCTGCCGGTCGTCGATGGCCGGTCCCATGTCCACCCCAGGCGCGCGCGCGTCGTCGACGGTCAGCCGCTGGCGCCGACTCTCCAGCGCCTCGACGAAGCGGTCGTGGATCCCGTTGTCGACCACGAGGAACGAGGAGGACGTGCAGCGCTGGCCGGTCGACCCCCAGCCACCCTGGGCGGCGAGGTCGACGGCAAGTGAGAGGTCGGCGTCGTCGAGCACGACGAGCGGGTTCTTGCCGCCGAGCTCGAGCTGCACCCGCGCTCCGTGCGCCGAGGCGCTCTCGAGAATTCGCCGGCCCGTGGGTACGGACCCAGTGAAGCTCACCGCAGCCACCGACGGGTGGCCGGTGAGGACAGTTCCGGTAGCCACCGGGTCGCCGAGCACGAGGTTGAGCACGCCCGGCGGCAGCCCAGCGCGGATCAGGATGTCCACCAGCTCCGCGCCAGATGCGCACACCTGGTCGGCGGGTTTGAAGACGACGGCGTTCCCGAGCGCCAGGGCGGGCCCGATCTTGAGCGCAGGGATGGCGAGCGGGAAGTTGAACGGGGTGATGAGGCTGACGACGCCCACCGGACGACGGGTGACGGTGACCTCGACACCAGGGCGCACAGACGGGCCATGGCCTCCGGTGACCTGGAGTGCCTGGCCTGCGGCGTACTTGAGCATCTGCCCGGACCGCATGGCCTCGCCCTGCGCCTCGGCGAGGGTCTTGCCCTCCTCCTGGGCGAGCAGGTCACCGAGCTCGGCGTACCGCGCCACGATCTCCGAGCCGGCCCGGTCCACGATCTCCGAGCGGTGGAGGGGAGAGGCCGCCGCCCAGCCGGCGGCCGCGGCCGCTGCCGCCTCGACGGCCGCCGTCGCCAGCGCAGCGTCCCCACAGGCCACGGACGCCACCAGGTCCCTGGTGTCCGAGGGGTTGACGTTGTCGTACCCGACTCGGCCCCCGACCGGTCTCCCGTCGATCACCGAGCTCAGCTGCCGTGTCATCTAGTCTCCGTCAGCCGGTGGTAACCACGTGGGCGGCGATCGCGTCACCGTCCTGCGAAAGCCAGCCCTTGGACTGGGCATATCCGAGCATCCCGGCAAAGCGCTCGTCCCAGTGCGCCGCAGTGCGCCCGGCTGCCTGCGCACGTACCCAGGAAACGGCGACCAGGAACCCGCCATCGGGTCCCGGCGTGGCAGCGCCGGAGCCGGCGAGGCCGGCAGCCAGCGCCTCGGCAGCGACGGCGGCAGCCACCTCGACGTGGAACTTCGTGCAGTCGTCCGGCTCGGCGAGCTCGACCGCGCCGCTGTCGGCGACGAATCGTACGAACATGTCTGCCTCCCTCGCCTCAGCGGATGTCGCTCGCCCTTGTCACGCTGACGTGCGCCGCCGGGTCCACACGTCGGCACCGACCGCGACGATCACGATCACGCCCTTGAACAGCAGCTGGAGCGACGGGTCCAGGTTGAGCGAGGCGAACAGGTTGTTGACCACGGCGAGGATCGCGACGCCGACCGCCGTGCGCCACATCGCGCCCTCGCCACCGACCAGCGAGGTGCCACCGATGATGACTACGGCGATGGCGTCCAGCGTGACCGTGCCAACGAAGTTCGGCTGGGCCGTGCCGAGCTGGCTCGCAGTGAAGACGCCGCCGAGCGCGGCCAGCCCGCCAATGATGACGAAGGTGCTCGCGCTGATCATCCCCACCCGGATGCCGGACAGCCGCGCCGCTTCCTTGTTGCCGCCGACTGCGTAGACCGAGCGGCCGTAGGTGGACCTGGCCAGCACGACGGCAGCGATCACGAAGATGACGACAGAGACGACCGTGGACAGCGGGATCAGGTCATTCCACTTGTAGGTGCCGAGGAAGCCGAACTCGTCGGACGCCGAGAACTTGGTGTTCGCGCCCGCGTACAAAGTCATGATCCCGATGAAGGCCGACGACGTACCCAGCGTCGCGACGAACGGGTTGATGTGGAACAGGTTGACCAGGGTGCCGTTGACGAGACCGCACACTAGGCCGAGGCCGACCGCCACGATGACGGCCACCCACGCTGGCGCCACCCCGTCGAAGGAGAGGTAGAAGACGGCACCGGTGGCGAACACTGCGCCGACCGAGAGGTCGAACCCGCCCGCCATGATGACGAAGGTCATGCCGATCGAGGCCATGATCAGCGCGACGTTCTGCTGCATCATGTTCTCGAGGTTGGTGGACTTCCAAAAGCCCGGGTACAGGTACGTCGTCATGATCATCAGAACGACCAGCACGTAGAGCATCGGGAAGCGGACTAGCGACCGGACGACGACGTTCTGCTGGTGGGCCGGACCTGGCGCCGGAGGCTTCGCGGCGGTCCCAGTGGACGGCGCAGCGTGCTCGGTCTGGGACATGCTCAGCTCCTCGCTTCGACGGTCGAGTCACTTGCATTGAAGATCATCCGCAGCAGGAGGGACACGGTGATCTCCTGCTGGGCGGCCTCGAGCACGCCGAGGCTCCGGCCCTTGTCGAGCACCAGCACCCGGTCGCTCAGTCCGATCACCTCTTCGAGCTCGGACGAGACGACGATCAGGGAACGCCCCTGCCCGACGACCTTCTCGAGCGCGACCAGGATCTCCGCCTTGGCGCCCACGTCGACCCCTCGGGTCGGCTCGTCGGCCAGCAGCACGCGATGGGTGGTGTGCAGCCACCGCGCGATCATCAGCTTCTGCTGGTTGCCGCCGGAGAGCCGCGAGGCCGCCTCGCTCAGGCGCTTGACGTTGAAGCCGACCGGCTGGGCTGCCTCGGCAGCGGCGCTCTCGACCTCACGCGAGGAAAGGAACCCCATCTTGGACAGCCCCGACCACTCGCCGAGGGTGATGTTATCCGAGCCGTCTCGTGCGAGCAGCAGGCCCTGTCCCTTGCGGTCTTCCGGCAGCAGGGCGATGCTCCGAGAACGAGCCTCGCGCACTCGTCGTGGTACCGAGGTGCCCTCGGTGCCCTCGACGGTGACGGTGCCCGTCGCTCGCGCGTCCAGCCCGGCCAGGGCCCGCAGCAGCGACGTCCGCCCGGAGCCGACCAGCCCGGCTATGCCGAGGATCTCGCCCGGGTACAGCTCGAAGCTGATGTCCTCGATGAGGCCGGGCGATGCCAGCGAGTCCACGACCATGATCGGCTTGGCCGAGGTAGTCCGCTGGTCGCGCTTGCTGCGGGTGTGGCTGCCGGCTGCGATGTCCGCGCCGTGCCCGCCCTTACCCAGCATCGCGGACACGAGCTCCCGCTTCGTCCACGCAGACGCCGGTCGGCGTTCGACGATCTCGCCGTCACGGAAGACGGTGATGTCGTCGCTGTGCTCGAGCACCTCTTCGAGGTTGTGGCTCACCAAGGACAGTGCCAGGCCCTGGTCACGCAGCTGGTGCAAGGTGACGTACAGGTTCTCGCGCTCGGCGTGAGCAAGGGAGGCGGTGGGCTCGTCGAGCAGGATCGCGCTCGCCTCGCTCACCAGCGCGCGCATGATCTCGATCACCTGCTGCTCGGCCACCGAGAGCGCACCACTGCGCCTGGACGCGGCCGGTGGCACCCCCAGCCGCTCGCACAGCCGTTCGTACTCTGCACGCATCTCCGCCTCGTGCAGCCAGCCGCGCTTGGACAGCGGCCGGCCGAGGAAGACGTTGGCCTCCGGCGACAGCGCCGGCACGATCGTCAGCTCCTGGTAGATCGCGTGGACCCCAGCCGCCTTCGACGCGCGGGGTGAGCCTGGAGCCAGCTCGCTGCCGTCCACCAGGATGCGCCCTGAGGACGGCGAGATCCGGCCGGCCGCCATGCCGAGGCAGGTCGACTTCCCGGCCCCGTTCTCGCCCACCAGTGCGTGAATCGTCCCGCGCTCGGCCAGGTCCATCGTCACGTCCCGCACGGCGTGGGTTGCGCCGAACGATCGCGAGACGGCGATCAGCTGCACGAATGGAACGGGAGCCACCGCCGACGCCGAGTCCGATGTCATGGCTACCTCCGCACTTCACCGGTACGTGGCGGCGCCTGCTCGAGGCTTGTCAGCTGGTGACCGAGCCGGTCGCGCTTCGTGCGAAGGTAGCGCAAGTTCTCCGGCGTGGGGTGAGACTCGAGTGCCACCTGCTCGACCACCTCGAGGCCGAAACCCTCCAGCCCGCCGCGCTTGCGTGGGTTGTTGGACAGCAGCCGGATCCGGCTAAGACCGAGGTCGACGAGGATCTGCGCTCCCACTCCGTACTCGCGGCTGTCGACCGGCAGCCCGAGGGCCAGGTTCGCGTCGACGGTGTCCGCCCCGGCGTCCTGGAGCTGGTACGCGCGCAGCTTGCTCGCGATGCCGATCCCCCGCCCCTCGTGACCGCGCAGGTAGACGACGACGCCGCGTCCCTCCGCAGCCACGCGCTCCATCGACGCTGTCAGCTGGGCACCGCAGTCGCAACGTTGCGAGCTGAAGATGTCGCCGGTCAAGCACTCGCTGTGCACCCGGACGAGCGGCGCGTCCACCCCTGACAGGTCGCCGTAGACCATCGCCAGGTGGGTGAGGCCATCCACGTGGCTCTCGTACGAGTGGCAGGTGAACTCGCCCCACTGCGTCGGTACGCGACCGGACGAGGTGTGCATGACTAGCGACTCGTTGGCCCGCCGGTGCCGGATCAGGTCGGCCACGGTGATCACCTTCAGGTCGTGGAGCCGGGCGAACTCGATCAGCTCGGGCCGGCGTGCCATCCCGGCCCCGTCCTGGCTGATGATCTCGCAGAGGATCCCCGCCGAGTGCAAGCCAGCCATCCGCGCGAGGTCGACGGCAGCTTCGGTGTGGCCGGCGCGCTGCAGCACGCCACCCTTGCGAGCCCGCAGGACGTTGACGTGCCCAGGGCGGTTGAACGACGCTGCGGTGCTGGCCGGGTCCGCCAGCGCGACCGCGGTGACCGCCCGCTCGGTCGGCGACACCCCGGTGGTCGTCCCTTCGATGGCGTCGACGCTGATCGCGAACGCGGTGCGCTCCCGGTCGGTGTTGTTCGCCACCATGAGGGGCAGGTCGAGCTCGTCGGCTCGCTCCTCCGTGATGGCAACGCAGAGCAGGCCAGCGGCCTGGCGCACGATGAACGAGATCGACTCCGCAGTCGCGAACTCGGCGGCCATGATGACGTCGCCCTCGTTCTCACGGCCCTCGTCGTCGAGCACGACCACCATCTCGCCGCGGCGGACAGCCGCCACCGAGTCGGGTATCGAGTCGAACATCGCGTTCCTCCTGGCCAAACGACTGGTCGGTTGATACGGATCGTGACATCTGCCCGCGGCGTTAGCAAGGCCCGTTGCCCCGCTAGGCGCCAGCGCGCTGCTGGTCGAAACGTTCTTTCGCGATCCGCTGGCCCTCGGCGGTGACATTGCCCGTGCGGTGGTCGCTGGTCACGATCGACTGGTAGCCGCGCTCGCGGACCGGCATCGACCCGTTGAAGTGCGGCGCAACCTGCGAGGCGATCAGCTCGTAGCTGCGGAACGTCGCCTCCCGGTTGGCCCAGTCGCCCTGCAGGTTGAGCCAGGTGCCGAAGCCGCCGGACTTCTCCTGCAGCCGCTTGATCTGCTCGACCGCCATCTCCGGTGTACCGACCACCATGAACCCGCTCGCGTTGTAGTCGTCGACCAGCTTGTCGTAGTCGTCGTACTCCACGCCGCCCGGCGTCAGCTGCGACAGGTAGTTGAGCAGCGACAGCAGCCCGTACTCGCACTCCTTGCGTGCCTGGGCCTCGGTCTCGGCGATGTGCATGATGCCGACCAGGCGCCAGTTGGCCCGCGAGACCGTCCGGTCGTTCTCTGCGGCGATCTTGCTCGCGATGTCCCAGTGGCTGGCCAGCAGCTCCACCCCGACCGGGTTCGTGGCCGCCAGCGAGAGCAGGGACGCCCCGTACCGGCCGGCCAGGTTGGGGCCGTTGGGCGAGATCGTCGCGGTGCACGCCATCTCGATCGTGGAGTACGGGTTCAGCTGGAGGTAGGCCTCCTCCAGCTTGAACCAGTCGGTCTCCTCGGTGATCGTCTCCCCCTGCAGCAGCCGGTGGACGATGCCGAAAGACTCCTCCATCTTGCGACGGTTCTCGAGCGGATTGATGCCCATCATCCGCGCGTCATCGGCGAGCTGACCCGGACCGCAGCCCAGGATGACCCGGCCTCGGGTCAGGTGGTCCAGCAGGACGATGCGGTCCGCCACCTGGAAGGGGTGATGGTAAGGCAGCGAGAGAACACCCAGACCGAGCTTGATCCGCTTGGTGCGCTCGGCGGCCGCGGCGACGAAGATGTCCGGGGCGGCGACGAGCTCGACGCCGCCGCTGTGGTGCTCGCCCACCCACGCCTCGGCGAAGCCCAGCGCGTCCAGGTGCTCGATGATCTCCAGGTTGTAGTGGATCGCCCAGTTCGAATCCACGTTCGGCAGGTGGTACGGCCCGAGGAAGGCGCCGAACGTGACGGGCGGGTACTCGACGGTCATGCATCGCTCCTGGTCGTCTGGTGCAGCGGGCCGTGCGGGAGTCTGGTGCTCAGCGGACCTGCGCCATGGCTAGGTGTCGGTGTCGGCATCAGGGCCAGGGCCGACCGCGATGTCGCCACCGGCAGGCAGCGGGAGCCGGTGGAAGTCTCGGCGGAAGTACACGACCGGGTCGTGCTGGCCCAGGATGGCGTCATCGACGCGACCGACGATGATCGTGTGGTCTCCGCCGTCGTACCGTGCGAAGACGCTGCACTCAAGCACGGCCGCCGCGTCCTGCATTACGGGGAGCCGGCGATCGCTGAGGCTGAAGCCGGATCCGGTGAACTTGTCGGCTCCACGGGTAGCGAACTTCATGGCCAGGTTCTCGGTGCCGGGCTGGAGGACGTGGATCGCCACCTGGCTCGCGGCCATGAACGTCGGGTAGCACTCGGCAGACTTCGCGATGCAGACCAGGACGAGCGGCGGGTCGGCCGACAGCGAGCAGAAGGCGCTGGCGGTGAACCCCCACCACCGTCCGTCCTCGGCGACCGTCGTTGTGATGGTGACTCCGGCCGGGAAGGAGGCCATCACGTCCCGGAAGTGGGCGGCGCTGACCGGCTCGGGCGCGCCGTCGGTCACTCCAGCCATGTCGCCTCCTCGGTAACCACTCTGCTACCAACCGCTTGGTAGGTGACAGGCGGTCATCATTGCATCAGACAGCGACGGCGGCAAGGATCCGGCCGGCCGGGCGAACCGCTCATGCGGGCTCCAGGGACAGCCGGATCACCCGCTTGCCGAGGTTGTCGCCGCGGTACAGCCCGGCGATCGCGTCCGGCGCCCGCTCAAGCCCGTCCAGCACGTCCTCGAGGTAGCGCAGCTCACCGGAGCGCACCAGCGGCGCCAGGTGGGCGACGGCCTCCTCCAGCCGGTGCTCGTGGTCGAAGAACAGGAAGCCCTCCATCCGGGCCGCCTTGGTCAGCAGATGACGGTCGACCCGAGGACCGGAGGGCCACGGGTCCCACGAGGAGACCGACGCCGTGCCGCAGACGACGATCCGTGCCCGGCGGTTCAGGTGCGTGAGAACCGCGTCGCTGATCGCCCCAGACGTGTTGTCGAAGTACACGTCGACGCCGTCGGGGCAGGCAGCCGCGAGGTCGGCCGCAAAGGAGGGCGACCGGTAGTCCACGGCCGCGTCGTAGCCGAACACCTGGGTGCAAAGGTCGGTCTTGGCGGCCCCGCCGGAAATCCCCACGGTACGGGCGCCGGCCATCCGGGCCAGCTGTCCGACGGCCGACCCCACCGAACCGGCTGCCGTCGAGACCACGACCGTCTCCCGGGCAGCGGGGCGGCCGATCTCGGACAGCGCCAGCCAGGCGGTGGCCCCGTTCAGCCCCAGGAGGCCCAGGCTCAGCGACAGGGGGAGGTCGTCCTCGACGACGCGACGGGACACCTGGCCGGCCTCGACCAGCGCGTACTCCTGCCAGCCGAACATCCCGGTGACCCTCGCGCCGACCGGGTACGCCGCAACGCCCGACGCCACGACGGTGCCGGCGGCGTTCGACCGCATCACCTCGCCGACACCGACCGGAGCCGAGTAGTTCGCGACGGCGCTCACCCAGCCCCGCATCGCCGGATCGACGGAGAGGAACTCGTTGCGGACAAGGACCTGACCGGGGCCCGGCACGGCCACGACGGCATCGGTGATCGCGAAGTTCTCCGCCGTCGGGATGCCAGCCGGCCTCGACGTGAGGACCACCTGGCGGTTGCGCCTCACGGCGCTCTCCCCCACGCGCCTCACGGCGCTACGCTACGGCCACCGCAGACCACGAGGACCTGCCCTGTCACGTACGAGGCCCGGTCGCTCGCCAGGAACTCCACTGCTGCGGCGATGTCCTCCGACGTGCCGATCCGCCGAGCCGGCACCTTGGCCACCAGCCCGGCCAGCACCTCTTCGGGCATCGCCCGGGTCATCGGGGTGTCCACCAGACCCGGCGCGACGGCGTTCGCGCGGACCCGCGGGGCCCAGCGCTGCGCGAGCGCACGGGTGAAGCCGATCAGCGCCGACTTCGAGGTCACGTAGTTCGCCTGGCCGAAGTTGCCCAGTGCCGCCCGCGAGCTCATGCAGATGACCGACGAGCCCTCGACGAAGAGTTCCTCGAGCCCGAGCGTGAGCCGCATGGCCGCGATCAGGTTGACCTCGATGACCTGGTCGAACTGCTCGATCGTCATCTTCTGCACCCTGGCGTCCCGCGTGATGCCCGCGTTGTTCACGAGCGTGTGCAGCGGCACCGCGCTGGCCCGGACCGCGTCGGCGACGGACGAGACGCCTGTGTCGGTCGACAGGTCCGCGACGCAGGAACGGGCGTCGATGCCTTCCGCCCGGAGCTCGACGGCCAGGTCGTCGACGGCGGGGCTCATGTCGACGAGCAGGAGGGCATGCCCGGCCTGGCCGAGGTACCTGGAGATCGGAACGCCGAGGCCGCCTGCGGCCCCCGTGATCACAGCGAGCTGCGCGGTCATGGCACGACCTTCCCGACTGCCGCGGTGTTGAGGTTGAGCACCTGGCCGGTGATGCCCGGCAGGCTGAGCGCGGCCAGCACCTCCGCCGGAGGGTCCTCGCCAGTGGCTGTGGCGACGACGTTGACGCACCACCCCTTGGCACCCCCCTCGAAGACGACGGCCCTCATCAGGCCGAGCAGACCGCTGGCGACGGCGGCATCCTCGAGTGTGCCCTGACCGAGCAGGTCCGACGACCGCACGATGATGACCACCGAGTCCTCGGCGGCCAGGGCCGCACGGGTGCTCTCGAAGGCCGCACGTAGCTGGCCACCGATGGCCGAGAGATCGGGGCACGGCGCCTGCCGTACGAGCGTGCTCATGCCGGCCTCGTCGCGATCAGGGTGACGAAGACGCCGGTCTGGACGATCTCGCCGTCCTGGTTGACCACGTCCACGCGCTGGTCGACGACGCCCTGCCCCGGTCGGGACGTGGGCCGGGCCTCGACGACCGTGGTCACCACGGTGATGGTGTCGCCGATGAACACCGGTCGCTTGAACGTCCAGGAGCGGATCTCCGCGAACGCCCGCACGACGCCGAAGAAGACCCCCATCTGCTGCCGCAGGCCGGTGGCGACCGCCAGGATCAGCAGCCCGTGCACCACGCGGCGGCCGAACGGACCGGCCGCGGCAAAGACCTCGTCCGTGTGCAGCGGGTTGAAGTCGCCGGAGATCCCCGCGAACGCGACCACGTCGGCCTCGGTGAGGGTCCGGCGCTGGGACACCCAACGGGTACCAACCGGCATGTCCTCGAAGTAGCAGCGGGCCAGTGCATCGGGTACCAGCGGTACGGGCAGCTCGGCTGGGGGCAACGCAGGTTCGGTCATAGGAGGGCCATCGCATTCGCTGGTGAGCTGAGGCCGCCCGGTACGGGCAACGGTGCGGCCACGAACAGGAACTCGTGCCGGCGCAGGGCCGTGCAGCGAGCAGCGAGCCGGTCTAGGTCGAGCAGCTCACCCATCACGATCCCGAGCAGCGGGAGCAGCCGCCGGTGCAGGGAGCCGTCCTCGCGGTTGCCGGGCGCACTCTCGATCGCCGGGTTGTCGGTGCACACGGCCGCGACGTGGTGGTCCCAGAGGAACCGGGCCGTGTCCTCGTTCGAGCGCAGCCCGGAGAACCGGCGGGAGAGCCGCTCGTCGGACCGCTGCGACGGGTCGAGCGAGCGGTAGGCGGCCACCCACCCGAGTCGTACGCAGAGGACGTCCCCCGCGCGGAGCTGGACCCCCTGGTGCTCGGCCACGTCGGCAAGTACCTGTGCCTCGACCAGGTCACCGGCGAACGGGTCCCAAGCCCGAGCCGTGTGCTCGAACCAGGCCGCGATGTCGAGCAGCACGCCGCGGGCGGCGACGCCGCGGCGGGCGAGGTGCTCGATGCTGAGCGTCTCGGTGTCCTCGGGCGCGATGTCCTCGACCCCGCCGAAGAAGCCGAACTCGCGCGCGCGAACGTGCCGGAAGCCGTCCCACTGGGACCCGGCCTGCGGGTTGAACGAGTCCAGGACGTCCTCGAAGGTGTTGCGGTCGTCGGCGTGCACCGAATGGCGCAGGGCAGCACGCCCGAACAGCGGCGGCGAGATGAGGCCGAGCGAGACGTTGAGCGGGATCTGCTCGCCCTCGGTGACCAGCGCGGCGGCGGCGGCCACCGCGGCCGGCGTCGCGAGCGCGAGGCTTCCGACATCGGGGTCGAGCACGCCCCAGGCGTGCGGCAGGCCCAGGACCGGGTGGACGGGCAGCTGGTCGTAAGCGGGCAGCTCGTCGTAGGAAGCCGGCATCAGGCGACCGCGTCCCTGTCCCAGGCGGCGCCCACGCCCTCGCGGCGCAGCTCGAACTTCTGCACCCGACCGGTCTCGGTGCGCGGGAAGGCGGTACGGAACTCGATGTAGCGGGGACGCATGAAGTCACCCAGCAAGGGCCCGGCCCAGTCGCTCAGCTCGGCCTCGGTGAGGGTCGCGCCTGGCTGCAGCACGCAGAAGATCTTCACGTCCTCCTCGGTGAGCTCGGAAGGGACGCCGACCGCGACCACCTCCTGGACCTGGGGGTGCTCGCCGACGACCTTCTCGATGAGGAACGAGCTGATGTTCTCTCCCCGTCTACGGATGGTGTCCTTCATCCGGTCGAGGAAGACGAAGTAGCCGTCCGGCCGGCGCAGGCCTTGGTCCCCGGTGTGGAACCAGCCGCCCTGCATCGCCTGCGCGGTCTTGTCCGGCTCCTTGTAGTAGCCGGACATGAAGGCGCCGTCGATGAAGGTGCGCGTGATGATCTGGCCCGGCGTGCCGTCGGGCACGTCGTTGTCGTCCTCGTCGACGACTCGCAGCTCGTCGTGCGCGAGAGGGAGCCCGATGGTCCCCGGCTCGGTCGCGTCCGGCGGGTTGATGCAGGCCATCGTCCCGGTCTCGGTGAGTCCGTACCCCTCGACGATGCGTACGCCGAAACGCTTCTCGAGCGGGCGGTAGATCGCCTCCGGCACCGGCGCCCCGATGATGTAGCGCAGCGTGTTGTCGGCGTCGTGCGGACCCTCCGGGGTCTTCGCCATGAGTGCCAGCATGGCGCCGAGCAGGCTGGTGGTCGTGGCGCCGCTCTCGTCGATCCAGCGCCAGAAGTTGCTCAGCGAGAACTTGCCGCCGAGCGCCATCCGGGCGCCCAGGTGGAGGGCCGCCATGAACGTCGTCTGCTGGGCGTTGCAGTGGAAGAGGGGGAGGCAGGTGTGCATCACGTCGTCCGACGTCAGCCCCAGGTGCTGGGCGAAGTACGCCCCGGTGTTGACGTAGCTCGTGTGGCTGAGGACGACACCCTTGGGCATCCCGGTCGTGCCCGAGGTGTAGATGATGTTCATCGGGTCGCTGCCGACGAGTGGCACCGCCTGCGGCGCGGGCGCCATGTCGAGCAGCTTGGCGAACGGGATGCTGCCTGGGTGGTCGCCGCCAGCGCAGACCGACCAGCCGATCGCCTCGATCGGGCCAACGTCGCCGACCGGCCCGAGCAGGGCCTTGTCCGCGATGATGCCGACCGCGTCCGAGTGCCACAGGGTGTATCGCAACCCCTCCCCCAGCGACGAGGTGTTGACCGGGACGCCGACGGCGCCTGCACGCGCGACACCCAGCCAGGCGTAGAGGAAGTCCAGCGAGTTGGTCATGAAGATGGCCACCGTGTCGCCCTTGCGGGTGCCGCGCTGCTCGAGCCAGGCCTGCACCGAGCCCGCCCTGGCGTCCAGCTCGGCGAAGGTGACCTCGGTACCGCCGAACGTGACGGCCACTCGGTCCGGCTGCTGCTCAGCACGGTGGCGCATCAGCTCGGGCACCGAGGTGAACTTGCTGAACGATTCCACGAGCCGGCTCCTGGGGGGTGAGGACACGTCCGCGGATTTTACCAACCGATTGGTCGAATTACTACTGGTGCGAGGGGTCCTCGTCGAGCTCCAGACGCAGCAGCGCCTCCTGGCTCACGGACGCTGCCAGCCGTCCGGATACGAAGACCTGGCCCTGGACGAACGCGCGGCCCTGCTCGACGCTCGGGCTCTCCTGCACGTACAGCCACCACTGCCCAGGGTCGATGGCGTGATGCAGGTGCACGACGTGGTCCAGGCTGGCCGCCTGCCGTTTCCTGATGCGGCCGAGATAGGGCTGGTCGGCCGCCCACACGAGCTCGAGGTCGCTGGACCAGACCAGCACGGCGGCGCGCAGGACCGGGTCGTCAGGCAGCGCTTCGAGGCAGCGGAGCCAGAGCCTCTGGTACGGGACCCGGTCGCCGTCCCCCGGCGTCCAGTGGCGACCGCGCCGCATGTCGAAGCCGACCCGGATCTGTCCGCTCGTCCCCTCGCGCGGCTGGTCGGTGATCCGGGGCAGCTCCTCCGGCGACTCGGGGTCGGGGTCAGCGACGGCGTGCCGCGGCCCGCCCTCGACCAGGTGCAGGACGACCACGTTGGTCGCGATCAGTGCCTCGCCCTGCAGCGCGTCCACCCGCCAGTGCTCGAACGTGCGACCGGAGTGCAGGCCGATCACCTCGTACCGCACCGGGGCGTTGGCGTCGCCAGCCCGCAGGAAATGGACGTGCACCGAGAGCGGGACAAGGTTGCGCCCGGACTGGGTAGCGGCGACCACGACCGCGTGAGCCGCCACATGACCGCCGAAGATCCGGTCACCTCGCCCAGGCCAGCATCGGCCCTCGAAGGTCGTCTCACCGACCCGCTCGACCCGGAGCGCACGCTCGAACCCGTGCCAGGCTGACGCGTCGTCGCCCCCCGCCACAGTGGCTAGGACCCGACTGGCACGAGGTCCACGGCGATCTCGGGCTCGGTCGCCGCCCGCACGTCGTCCACGGTTACACCGTCGACGACCTCGCGCAGGACCAGCCCATCGCTGGTGACGTCGATGACAGCCAGGTCGGTGATGATCCGATGCACGACACCGCGCCCGGTGTAGGGCAGCGAGCACTCGCGGACAATCTTGTGCGAGCCGTCCCGCGCGACGTGCTCCATCATCACGATGACTCGCTTGGCGCCGTGGACGAGGTCCATCGCGCCGCCCATCCCCTTGACCATCTTGCCGGGGATCATCCAGTTCGCGAGGTCGCCAGCGGCGGACACCTGCATCGCGCCGAGGATCGCCGCGTCGACCTTGCCGCTGCGGATCATCGCGAAGGACGTCGCCGAGTCGAAGTAGGACGCCCCTGGCAGGACGGTCACGGTCTCCTTGCCTGCGTTGATCAGGTCAGGGTCCACGGCATCGTCGGTGGGGTACGGACCGACCCCGAGGATTCCGTTCTCGGACTGCAGGACAACATGCACCCCGTCGGGCAAGAAGTTGGGCACGAGTGTCGGCAGCCCGATTCCGAGGTTGACGTACTGCCCGTCCTCAAGCTCGAGCGCCACCCGGGCGGCGAGCTCGTCGCGGCTCAGAGCCATCAGGCGTCTTTCCATACGGTCCGGCGCTCGATGCGCTTGTCGGTGGCCTGGTCGGGGGTGAGCGCGACCACGAGCTGCACGTAGATGCCCGGCAG
>JANMWN010000052.1:0-5397 GCA_031394045.1 Sporichthyaceae bacterium | reverse complement strand
CGGATCAGACTGCACGACTGCCGCCACTCAGCGATCAGCCTGCTCCTCGCCGCAGGGGTCCCAGTCGTCGCCGTCGCCGGAGTGATGGGGCACGACCCAGTGGTCACCCAACGGATCTACGCTCACATGTTCGAGGACGACGCCGTCGACGCCATGGCCGCACTCGATCACGTCCTGAGAAACCTGTGACATATCTGTGACAAGTCGATCACTGGGGTTCTTGTCGATCATGTGCTTAGGCCTGTGACCTGCGGTTTCGTGGTGGCCAGGGGCGGGGTCGAACCGCCGACCTTCCGATTTTCAGTCGGACGCTCGTACCAACTGAGCTACCTGGCCTCGAGCCCTTGCTCACTGTGCGTGAGCAAGGAAGCGACCCCGACGGGACTCGAACCCGCGACCTCCGCCGTGACAGGGCGGCGCGCTAACCAACTGCGCTACGGGGCCTCGATCGCACGCGTACGCACGTGAGCTGCAATCAAGACGTCATGCTGGTGCCCCCAACGGGATTCGAACCCGTGCTGCCGCCTTGAAAGGGCGGTGTCCTGGGCCACTAGACGATGAGGGCCAGTATCCGTCGGAGACCTGTGAAGCATAGGGGACGCCTCAACCGTTCACCAAAGCGGGTTTCCGGGCATGACCCGGACGGCTCAGCGTACTGGCTTGGGGGACGATAGGTCCGTGACCCCCGACGAGTTCGACGAGCTGGTCGGTCAGGCGCTGGACACGATCCCCGCCCGGCTAGCCGTCGCCATGGACAACGTGGTGGTCGTCGTGGAGGCAGAGCCACCGCCTGGGCTGGAGGACCTGCTCGGGCTGTATGAGGGCATCCCGCTCACGGAGCGCGACGGCTGGTACGCCGGGGTGCTGCCGGACCGGATCAGCATCTATCGCGGCCCGATCCTGCGCCGCTGCCGTACGCACGCGGAGGTCGTCGAAGAGGTACGGGTGACGGTGGTCCACGAGATCGCGCACCACTTCGGCATCGACGACGACGAGCTCGACCACCTCGGCTACTCCTGATCGATCTCGATCCAGCCCGACGCGACGACCGAGCGGAGCAGCTCGAGCGGCGCTGGCATCCCGGTGAGCGCACCCTCGATCGCGTCGCAGCCGAAGGTACGCAGCAGCCGCAGCTCGGCGACCGACTCGACGCCCTCGGCGACGCTGAGCCGTCCGGTCGAGCGGCACGCGTCGATCGCTGCGCGTACGACGGAGGCGCCGGCGGGGTCGTCGCAGATGGTGGCGATCAGCGACCGGTCCAGCTTGACCACCGTGATCGGCAGCGCCCTGAGGTAGGCCAGCGAGGAGTACCCGGTGCCGAAGTCGTCGACGCAGAACTCGACGCCGGCCTCGGTCAACGCCGACAGCACGGGTACGAGCGCCTCGGTCTCGGCGAGCTGGTCCTCAGGGATCTCCAGCCGGAGCGACCGCGCGGGCAGGTCGAACTCAGCCAGGATGCGGCCGACGGACTCGGCGAACCCGAGCGAGCGCAGCCGCTCCACCGTGACGTTGACGCTGACCGGCGGACCTTCGGGACCCCACGAGAGCGCGTCCCGGGCGGCCCGGCGCAGCACCCACTCGGTCACCGGCGCGGCCAGCGAGGTCTCGGAGACCACGGCGAGGAACTCGCTCGGCCCGAGCAGCCCCCGCTGCGGGTGCCGCCACCGCAGGAGCGCCTCGACGGAGTCGATCTCGCCGTTGAGGCGGACGATCGGCTGGTAGTGCAGGACGAACTCGTCCCGCTCGATGGCCCTGCGGATCTCCGCCTGCAGACCCATCCGCAGCCGGCCGCTGGCGTCTGAGCCGGCTGACTCGATGACGTACCGACCGCGACCGCTGCGCTTGGCCCGGTACATCGCGGCGTCGGCGGCGCGCAGCAGGTCCTGCGGTCGGTCCGTGGGCGACCGGGGCGTCACGATGCCGATGCTGGCCGAGACGACCAAGGTCTCGGACCCGATGGCGACCGGGACCTGCACGGCCTCGAGCATCCGCGTGGCGAGATTCTCCAGCTCTTCCGGCGTGGTCACCTTCTCGCACACGACGACGAACTCGTCCCCGCCGAGCCGGGCAACGGTGTCGCTGTCCCGGACGACCGAGAGCAGGTTCTTGGCGACGGCGACGAGCAGCTCGTCACCGGCCTCGTGGCCGAGCTCGTCGTTGACCCGCTTGAGGTGGTCGACGTCGACGAACAGCACCGCCACGTCCCTGCTGTCCCTCCGCGATCGTGACAGCGCGCGCTCGAGCCGGTCGAGGAGCAGGCGGCGGTTGGGCAGGCCGGTCAGGGCGTCGTGCAGCGCGAAGACGAGGAGCTCGTCCTCTGCCTGCTTGCGCGAGGTGATGTCCTCGATCGCCGAGAGGGAGTAGACCTCGCCGTCCTCCTCGATCCGCCGCGTCGTCACCAGCGCCCAGACGACGGCGCCATCACGGCGGACCAGCCGACGCTCGCTGCGGACCAGGGCGGCGCCGCTGCTGGCGACCTCACGGCCGGCGTCCTGCGAGGCCTTGACCTCGTCCGGGTGCACGAGGTCGTGGTACGAGGTGCCGAGGAGCTCGTCCCTCGGGTACCCGAGCAGGCTGGCGAACGCCTCGTTGACCTCGACGAAGGTGCCGTTGTCGTCGAGCAGCGAGACCCCCACCGGGAAGCTCTGCAGGAGGTCGATGATCGGCGGCTCAGCGGGCGGCGGCAGCGCGACGGGGCGCACCGACCCGACGACAAAAGGGCGGCCTGCGACGGTGATCAGCTGTCCCTGCGCGCTCAGCCGGGCACCCGAGACCGAGCGGTACGCCTGCCGCTGACCGACCGTGGTCTCGACCATCCGTTCAAGTGCGGCCTGCAGGGTGGCCCGGTCGTCCGGGTGCGCCGCGGCGATCATCTCGGTGTACGTCGTGGCAGCGTCTTTGACTCCGTGCATGCCTGCGACTGAGCCCGACCAGGTCACAGCGCCGGTCTCGGGGTCCCACGTCCAGAGCCCGCTCATGGGTGGAGCATCGGCGCCTCACGCAAGCGGGGCAATACGCCGATAAGGGACAGTCACTGTGAGTTACTTCGGGGGCAGACCTCAGGGCAGCCAGGACACCTTGTGCGCCAGCAGCGCGTATCCCACGAAGGCGACCGAGTCGATCAAGGTGTGGGCGATGATCATCGGGGCGGTCCGGCCCCAGCGCTGGTACAGCCGGGCGAAGAGGGTGCCCATGATCGCGTTCCCGACGAAGCCGCCGAAGCCCTGGTAGAGGTGGTAGGAGCCGCGCAGCAGCGCGCTCGCCGCCACGGCCGGCCACGGGCGTACGCCGAGCTGGCCGAGCCGGTGCACGAGGTAGCCGGCGACCAGCACCTCCTCGAGGATCGCGTTCTGTGCGGCCGACAGCAGGAGGACCGGGATCTTCCACCAGTTGTCGTTCAGCCCGCTTGCGACGATCTTCAGGCTGATCCCGAGCTTGAACGCGATCAGGTAGAACGCGAGCCCCGACCCGCCGATCAGGGCCGCGAGCACCAGCCCGCGGACGATGTCGCGCCGAGGCTGCGAGCGGTCGATCCCGAGGACCTTGGTCGGCCGTTCGCCGCCGATCAGCAGGAAGTGGCAGGCCAGCAGGACAGGGACGAGCGCGAACGCGATTCCCAGCAGCTGGTAGACGAGGTCGAGGGTCGGGCGCGACGCGGGGGCCTGCGAGGAGTTGAGCGGTGCCGACAGGTTGGACAGGGGAGTGCCGGCGGTGAGCGCGGCGCCGAGGTAGACCAGGGCGTAGACCCCGGACCTGCCGAGCGAGATCGCGAAGACGAGCGCGACCTCGACCTTGAGCCGCGACGGGCTCAGCGGGGGTTGTTCGGTGATCGAGTCGGTCGCCGGATCGGGCACCAGGCGACGCTACCGCCCGGGGCCTACGGTGGCCGCATGGAGATCGCTGTCGGACCCCTGACCTTCACGGCCCGGACCGTCGGACCGCCCAACGGGCCGCCCGTGCTCCTGCTGCACGGGTTCCCCGAAGGCGCCGGCTGCTGGACCGCCGTCAGCACGTTGCTGGCCGAGGCCGGGCTGCGATGCGTGGCTCCCGACCAGCGCGGGTACTCGCCGGGTGCACGGCCGGTAGGCGTCGACGCGTACGCGTTGGACCTGCTCGTCGGCGATGCCCTCGGCATGCTGGACGCGCTCGGCTGGCAGCACGCGCACCTGGTCGGGCACGACTGGGGCGCGATCATCGCCTGGGTCCTGGCCGCCCGGCACCCGCACCGGGTCCGTACCTTGACCGCGGTCTCGGTGCCGCACCCGGCAGCCTTCGGCGCTGCCCTGCGCGACGACCTCGACCAGCAGCAGCGTTCGGCGTACTTGCGGTTGTTCCGGGCCGAGCCCGGCCGGGCCGAGGAGGTGCTGCTGGCGGGTGACGCGGTGCGGCTGCGAGGGATGTTCGATGGGTCCGGCCTCGACGCCGCCGAGGTCGACGACTTCGTCCGCCCCCTGCTCGAGCCGGGCGCCCTCACGGCTGCTCTCGCGTGGTACCGCGCGATGGCGGCGCCGGACTATGCGGCGGTGCCGGTGGTGACCGTACCCACGACGTTCGTCTGGGGTGACCGTGACGTGGCGGTCGGCCGGGTCGCAGCCCTGGGTTCGGCCGCGTACGTGACCGGCGACTACCGCTTCGCCGAGCTGCCGGAGATCAGCCACTGGGTGCCCGAGCAGGCCACCGACCTGCTCGCCGCGCTGATCCTCGAGCGGGTCGGGCCCTAGGTCAGCGTCTGGGTCAGCCGCTAGCCAGCAGTGAGTCGTAGATCGCCACGGTCTGGTCGGCGATCGTGGCCCAGCTGAACTCCTCGACCGCGCGTCGGCGGCCGGCCAGCCCCATCGCCTGCGTACGCGCGGGGTCGCGGACGAGCGCGTTGACCGCCTCGGCCAGGTCGCCCTCGAAGGCGGCCGGCTCGCGCGCGTCGTAGCGGACCAGCAGCCCGGTCTCGCCGTCGACCACGACCTCGGGGATCCCGCCGACGTCGGACGCCACGACCGCGGTCTCGCACGCCATGGCCTCGAGGTTGACGATGCCCAGCGGCTCGTAGACCGACGGGCAGACGAACACGGACGCGCGGGTCAGCAGCTGCACGACCTCGGGCCGGGGAAGCATGTCGGCGATCCAGAGCACGCCGGAGCGCTCGGCCTGCAGCGCCTCGACCGCGACCCGCATCTCCTCGCCGATCTCGGGGGTGTCGGGTGCGCCGGCGCAAAGCACGACCTGCACGTCCGGGTCGAAGGCGTGGGCTGCGGCGACCAGGTGGCCGACGCCCTTCTGCCGGGTGATCCGGCCCACGAACAGGACGTACGGCCGGGCCGGGTCGATGCCGAGCCGGGTGAGCACATCGGTGCCCAGGTCCGGCTGGTACAGCTCGGTGTCGATGCCGTTGCGTACGACGTG
>JANMWN010000049.1:0-2037 GCA_031394045.1 Sporichthyaceae bacterium | reverse complement strand
CGATGACAGGCGGGTTCACGTTCAAGCGATGCTCATGCCCGCCCGTGGCAGGGGTGAACGGCAGGCCGCTGGCGTGCAAGCGCAAGCACGGCAGCTGGTACTTCGCCCCGGAGACCCGCAGCACCGACGGGAACCGTCGCCAAGTGAAGCGTGGCGGGTTCGCGACCCAGGCCGACGCGCAAGCCGCTTTGACCGCGTTCTCGGAAGCGCAGAACACCGGCGCGTGGACCGATGACCGCAGCCTCACGGTGAGTGAGTTCCTCACCGACTGGCTGGCGAAGAAGGAAGCCAACGGCCTGCGTCCGACGACCGAGCGTTCCTACCGCTGGCACATCACCGGCTACATCAACCCCGTCATCGGTGACCTCCGCCTGCGCGACGTGCGACCCCCACACGTCGAGGAAGTGCTGCGCCTCGCCGCCGTGCCGAAGGAGAAGGGGCGCACGCCGGGACCGGCGACGGTGCGACGCATCCACGCCACCATGCGCTCCGCGTTCGCCACCGCGAAGCGTGCCCGCTACATCCCCTACAACCCCGCCGTCGACGTCGAGCTCCCCAGGGCCACCCGACCCCACGTGCAACCCTGGGAAGCCGACGAGCTCGGCGCGTTCCTCGACCACTGCGCCACCGACCCCCTCGGCCCGCTCTACGAGGTCGCCGCGTTCACCGGGCTACGCCGAGGCGAGCTCCTCGGATTGCAATGGGGCGACATCGACGTCGAACGGTCCCGGCTCACTGTGCACCGCCAGATCGTCCAACTCGGCCACGCCACCCACCTCGGCCCCGTGAAGACCGCCAGCGGCCAGGACCGCGTCGTCGACCTCGACGAAGCCACCATCGGTGCTCTGCTCAGCCACCAACTTCGTCAGCAGCAGCAACACGACGACTGGGGGACCGCCTGGGTCGAAAGCGGCCACGTCTTCACCAAGGAGAACGGCTCACCGCTGCACCCCGAGACCGTCACCAAACGCTTCCGCGAGCTCTCCGACGCCGCCGGACTCCGGCCGGTCCGACTCCACGACCTGCGACACGGGCAAGCCAGCCTCATGCTCGCCGCCGGCGTCCCTATGGCCGTCGTCAGCAAGCGACTCGGACACAGCTCACTCGCCATCACCTCTGACACGTACTCGCATCTGCTCGAAGGTGTCGGCCAGCAAGCCGCTACCGCCGCAGCAGCGCTGGTGCCCCGCGCCGACCGCCGAACCCAGAATGAACCCAGGTCCCTCGAAAACACCCTCGAGACAGGGGCTCTGGAGGCTCCATCTACGGGGTCGGATGACGACGTCGAATCGGGTATCGCCGCAGGTGAAACGGCAGAGGCCCGGTCAGGAGACCGAGCCTCTGCACACGTGCGCCGCGTAGGACTTGAACCTACAACCCGCGGATTAAGAGTCCGCTGCTCTGCCAGTTGAGCTAGCGGCGCTGGTGCTCGCGAAGAATACACCGAGGCATCGGCGGGGGTGAAATCCGATCAGGGCTGTGAGCGGAGGCATCGGCCTGCGGCCGATCCCGCGGCGTCGCGGGACGCGACGAGCACTGGATGCGGGTCCAGGGGCGAGGGGTCAGGCAGCGCGTCCCTCGACGACGTACAGCTCGTCGGACCGTGGTCCCCAGGGGTCCACGAGATCCATGAGCAGCGTCAGGGGCACCCCCTGCGCCAGCATCTCCATCACGTCGACGTCACGTCCGGCAATCGTCTGCGTTGTCATGGTGGTCCACCTCCTCGCTCTCACAGAACAGGTTTCGGTACTTCTGACTCGAACATGGTGCGCCGTACGGGTGGTCTGATCGGAGGATTGCTCTCTTCGTGGGCGTGTCGCTCTCCGTGTTCTCACAACCACTGAAAGTAAGGCTCTGACTCAAGGGTGCCCCCGGTTCGACGTCCTTAACACCCAAGTCCCCCTATCAGCCCAACGGCTGATACCGACCCGCCGAAAGTCCTAGTACGGGGGTCCTACGACCGGCTGCTTCACGCACCGCAAACCGGACATGAGCACGGAGTTCGGCGGGTGCCCGAGACCACTCAGCCGAGCGAGG
>JANMWN010000028.1:0-5435 GCA_031394045.1 Sporichthyaceae bacterium | reverse complement strand
GGGCGACGTCGGCGTCCGTTGCAGCGTTGGACCAGACCTCGAACCAGAGCACCCAACCGGGATCGGCAACGCCGGTCGCCGCCGAGAGCTCGATCAGCCGGGTCAGCCGAGCCCACGGGTCGCGGATCGTCGTGAGCTGGTCCACGAGCAGATCGGTGAAGGTCTCCTCGCTCTGCCGGATCGCGCGCATCAGGAGCTCGGACTTGGAGGGGAAGTAGTAGGAGACGTGTCCCGTGCTCATGGCTGCTCGTTCGGCGATGTCGACGATCCGGACGTTCGCCAGGCCTCGTTCCGCGATCAGCTGCGCCGCGGCAGCGATGACCAGTCGTTCCCGCGCCTCGCCCTTGGCCTGGCGCTTGGTCACGCGGGTGCCCCCTCGCTGGTGGTTGGTTGGCCAGGGTAGTTGCATGTCTGTGCCTCAAGGGCCAGCGAGATTCTTGATCAGTTTCTTGGTTGGGAACCAGGAAATTGATAATGAAGCCCGGAACGCGATGGACCCCGCGGCACTCAGGATCTGAGCAGCTCCGCGGGGATCTGCTGGGTGATGCAGTGCACCCCGCCGCCGCCCTCGGCGAGGACGTCACCGGTGACGCCTACGACCTCGCGACCGGGGTAGAGCGCAGCGATCACCTCGAGTGCGGCCTTGTCCTGCTCCCGCCCGCCGACCGGCACGATGACCGCGCCGTTCGCGACGTACCCGTTCACGTAGGAGGCGTCCGGGTCAGCGCCCGGGTCGAGCAGGCTGACGACGAACGGGCGCCCCGCGGCATCGCGCGCTGATTGGAGCCGGGCCAGGTTCTCCTGGCTGCTCGCGTACTCCGCCGAGCGGGGGTCCTGCGGCGCCTCGAGGAGGAGGTGCCCGGGAGCGACGTACTGGGCGATGCCGTCGATGTGCCCGTCGGTGCCGGCAGGCCCCACGTCGAGGCTGTGCCCGTCCCCCAGCCACACGACCCGGCTCGCCCCGAGGTACTCGTGCAGCACCTGCTCCATCTGCGTACGCGGCATCCCCGGGTTGCGGTTCGGGTTGAGCAGGCACTGCTCCGTGGTCAGCAGGGTCCCCTCCCCGTCGACGATGATGGCGCCGCCCTCGAGGACCATGGGGGCGGCGAACCTGCGGACGCCCAGGTGCGCCGCGACCGCCGCAGGCAACGCATCGTCGTCATCGTGCGGGTGCCAGCGCTCACCCCAGGCGTTGAACCGGAAGTCCACCAGGGCGACCGTGCCCGCGCCATCCCGGACGAAGATGGGACCGCTGTCCCTGGCCCACGAGTCGTTGATCGGGATCGGCAGCGCCTCGATCGCTGCACCGCACGCGTTCGCGACCTCGGCCTCCTGGCCCGGGTTGCAGACCATGAGCACCGGCTCGAAGTCTGCGATGGCCCGGGCGACCGCGGCGTACTCAGCCTTGGCGGCGTCCAGCCGACTGCCCCACAGCTGCGCGCGAGCCGGCCAGGCGATCAGGCACCCGGCGTGCACGTCCCACTCGGCCGGCATCGCGAATCCGCTGGCAAGGGGCGTGTCCTGATGATCGACGGTCATCTGCTTCCTCCGGGAGGTCATCACTTGGCGTGACTATAACTTGGATGCCGACCAAGAGTTACCTTTTGCGGAGCGGTTCGACTCAGAAGTGGTACAGCTGCTGGAGCGGGGCCCGCTCGACCGGCTGCATGACCAGCAGCTCGCCACGGAAGCTCGTCTGCCCCGACACCGGGTCGACGCTGACCACTCCTGTCGTGCCGTGCTGCGCCATCGACTCGAGCCGGACTGTCCGGCACCCCTGGACCGGGGCCAGCCGGCGACGCGTCGGCACCGCCGACCGGCCCGCGTCTGCGGCGGCGGCGTTGACGAACAGGAGCGACAGCTCGGCTGCGGTCGCGCCCAGCCCGCCGAACTGGGGGCCCAGGACCCGTGGCTGAGCGGCGTCGATCGCGGCATTCGGGTCGCCGGTGACCCCCCACGCAGGGAAGCCGGACTTGAGCACCATCAACGGCTTTGCCGCGAACATGGCCGGCTCCCAGAGCACGATGTCCGCGACCTTGCCGAGCTCGACGCTGCCGACGTACGAGTCGAGCCCGTGCACGCGGGCCGGGTTGATGGTCAGCTTGGCGAGGTACCGCAGCACTCGCGCGTTGTCGTCCTGGCCCGGCTCGGTGTGGGCCTCGCGCAGCACCGACGCCAGCCCGAAGGTACGGCGCCAGGTCTCCCCTGCGCGTCCCATCCCCTGGGCGTCCGAAGACGTCACCGGGATGACGCCGAGGTCGTGCAGGAGGTTCTCGGCCCCCATCGTCGCCGCGCGCACCCGGTCGCCGGCCAGGGCGACGTCACCCGGCAGGTCGGCCCGCAGCCCGTGGACATAGCAGATCATCGCGCGGTGCTCGGCGACTGCGTCCCGCCCGAACGGGAGAGTGGGGTTGGTCGAGGAAGCGAGGACGTGCGGCACCCCGGCCAGGCTCAGCACGTCCGGGGTGTGCCCGCCCCCGCAGCCCTCCACGTGGTAGGCGTGCACGGCGCGGCCGTCCAGGACGGCGAGGGTGTCCGCCACCGTGAGCCCCTCGTTGAGGCCATCGGTGTGCAGGGCCACCTGGACGTCGAAGTCCTCGGCCACGGTCAGCGCGGTGTCCAGGGTGCGCAGGTGCGCGCCGGTGTCCTCGTGGACCTTGAAGCCGCAGACCCCGGCCTCGAGCGCCTCCAGCAAGGGATCCCGTCGGCTCGAGGATCCACGCCCGAGGATCCCCACGTTGATCGGGTAGTCGTCAAAGGCCGCGTACCCGGTGCGCAGGATCCACGCCGACCCCACGCCGACGCCCCAGAACGGGCCGATCTCCTGCCCGATGACGGTCGTCACACCGGAGGCCAGCTCGGCCTCGCACACCCGCGGGGAGAGCATGTGCACGTGCGTGTCGATCCCACCGGCGGTTGCGATGAGTCCCTCCCCCGACACGACCGCCGTGCCGCTGCCCATGACGACGTCGACGTCGTCCATCGTGTCCGGGTTGCCGGCCTTGCCGAGGGCGACGATGTGACCGGCCCGGATCCCGATGTTGGTCGCGCGGACTCCGAGCACGGGGTCGATCAGCAGGACGTTGCTGATGACCAGGTCGCACGACTCCTGGGTGCGTACGGCGCGCATGCCGATGCCGTCCCGGCCGGTCTTGCCGAACCCGAGCAGCACCTCGTCGCCCGCCGCGCCGCGGTCGTCGCGCTCGACCCGGACCAGCAGTCCGGTGTCCCCCAGGACGACACGGTCCCCCAGACCCGGTCCGTACGCCCCTGCCCGCGCGCTCCGGTCGAGGGTCACGGGGACGTCGACTCGTGCGCGTGGGCGACTGCGCGGGCCGCTGCCTGGGAGGGATCCGCGGACGGACCGGTGCCGGAGTCAGCGTCGGAGTCCAGAAACCCCCAGTCCCTTGCCCGGGCCAGCGCCGCGTCCCGTGCACCCGGTTCGTCGAGGGGACCGTCGACCAGGCCGGCGAAGCCCACCACGACCCGCGAGCCACGGATCGGCACGACGGTCACCTCGGTGACGGTCCCGGGATCGAACCGGACGTGGGTGCCGGCCGGGATGTCCAGGTGCATCCCGTACGAGTCGGTGCGCGCGAAGCGCAACCGCGGGTTCACCTCGAAGAAGTGGAAGTGGCTCGTCACCGAGATGGGGATCGCAGCGGTGTTCTCCACCCGCAGGGTGCGACGCTCGACTGCGGGTCCCGAAGGGTCGGGGTCGGCTGTCTCGTCGCTGATGACCGCGCCAGGCATGTCGTCGCGCTCGGGTACCGAACCAAAGGGCTCGTCCACCACGACCAGTCGCGACCCGTCGGCGAACACCGCCTCGACCGCGACGCTCCGCACCACGTACGGAACCTCCGGCATCACCTCGTCGACCGACAGCACCGATTGCCCCGTACGTACCGCGTCCTCGTGCCGCCCACCACGGCGGGCTACCTCGCACACCTCGTCGGCGATCAACGCGGTCGCCTCAGGCACGTTGAGCAGCACCCCGTCCGCCCGCCGGCGACGGGCCAGCTCGGCAGCCGAGAAGAGCAGAAGTCGGTCGCGCTCGGTCGGGGTCAGGTGCACCAGGGGGTCCTTCGCGTGCGTCGCTGCGGAACCGGAGGGTCAACCTATCGCTCACGCGACCGGCTGCTGCTGGGTCACGCAGTGGATGCCACCACCACCGCCGCCGAGGTTGTCGATGTTGAGCTGCTCGACGACCCGGCCCGGGAACAGCGACGCCAGCAGCGACTTCGCGCCGGCATCCGCCGTGGAGTCCCCGAACTGTGCGGAGATGAACGACTGGCTGGCCCTGTCGGACGACAGGGCCAAGACCGCCCTGCGGGCCGAGTACGTTCGCTGGCAGGCCGTCTTCGTCCGCGTCTTCGAGCGGCTGGCGGAGGCGTCAGGTTCGAGAGTCGATGCCAAACCCGCCCCGTCGACCGTTGCCGGCACCTGACCCGCCTGCTTCGGCTGCTCAGCCGGCGAGGGCCGCCGCGATCGCAGTGACGTGACGCAGGTCCGATCCGCAGCAGCCGCCGAACACGTTGAGCCACGGCATCGCCAGCCGTAGCTGCCGGCACTCCTGCGCCAGCTCGGCCGGGTCACCGTCGTCGAGCACCTCGGCCTCGTCCAGCTCGGCATGGCTGAGGCGGGAGGCGTTGCAGCGCAGGCCGCGCACCCGGTGCGTCCAGGGCGCGTCCGCGCCACTCAGCAGCACCGAGGCGAAGTGGTCGGGGTGCGCGCAGTTGACCATGAAGTACGCGGGGGCACCGTCGGTCGCCGCATCCACCGCCTCGATCGCCTCGCCCAGCGGTTGGCCGGTGGGCAGCGCTCCATCCGTCTCGACCGTGAAAGACACGACGATCGGTAGCCCGACCGCCACGGCCGCTCGTACGGCGCCGATCGCCTCTGCGGACTGCGTGAAGGTGAGCGCGGTCACCATGTCGACGTCGGTCTCGGCCAGCCAGCCCAGCTGTACCGCGTGGTAGCGCTCGGCCTCGTCCGCAGCGAGCTGCTCCTCCGGCGCGTACGCGTCTCCGCGCGGACCGATCAGCCCGTTGAGGACCACGGGCGCAGCCGTCGCCGGCTGCTCAGCGCGAAGGGCAGCCACAAAGCTGACCGCCCTGTCATTGGCAGCGCGCAGTCCCTCCAGCGAGTCTCCGAGCGCCGCGGCGAAGTAAGGCTGGGCTCGCCAGGTCTGGCTGTCGAGCACGAATCCGGTACCCTCCCGCGCCGCCAGCGCCAGGAAGCCCCGCAGGTAGCCGGCCAACGCCTGCTCACCCGCCGGGTCCCCGAGCAAGGTGTGGGCCGCGAACTCCGGGATGTCCACGTCGTGGTTGAAGATGAGGTCGGTCTCCAGGCCCGCGTCGGTGAGGAACAGCCCACCGTCGAGCTGTGGCAACGCGGTTCGATAGCTGGCCATCAGCAGGCTCCTTGTGCCGCTC
>JANMWN010000013.1:0-17947 GCA_031394045.1 Sporichthyaceae bacterium | reverse complement strand
GTGGTAGACGACCTTGTTGACCATGACCCGGTCGCCGATCTGCAGCGTGTTCTCCATCGACCCCGACGGGATGTAGAACGCCTGCACCAGGAACGTCTTCAGCAGGACCGCAAGGGCGATCGCGATGATGATGAGGACCGGGAGCTCTTTCCAGATCGACCCCGGGGGGCTCGGCTGCTTGCGCTTGGTCGTGCTCACACGGTGAGCAGCGTCCGGCGAGCCGGGATCGTCGGTATCCATCGGCAGCGAGCCTACGTGACGGGTGCGGTGACCGGTCAGCGCCCGCTGGGCGTGTTCTCGCGCTTCTCCTTGATGCGGGCCTTCTTGCCGCGCAGCTCACGCAGGTAGTAGAGCTTGGCGCGGCGGACGTCGCCGCGGGTGACGACCTCGATCTTCTCGATCACCGGGGTGTGCAGCGGGAACGTCCGCTCGACGCCGACGCCGTAGCTCACCTTGCGGACCGTGAAGGTCTCGCGCACGCCAGCACCCTGCAGGCGGATGACCACACCCTGGAACACCTGGATCCGGGACTTGTTGCCCTCAACCACGCGTACGTGGACCTTGAGGGTGTCGCCTGGCCTGAACTCCGGAAGGTCGGAGCGCAGCGAGCCGGCGTCGAGGAAGTCGAGGGTGTTCATGTGGGTGTCTCTTCCTGCAGGTGCCACAGGTCACCCACGGCGTGTCGTACGCGAATGGGGACGAACAGGCTGGGCTGGAACGATTGAGGATCTGGAGTCCGCGACCGCGAGAGCTCCCCTGTGGCAGAGCGCCGCTGCGTCCAACCGGCCTAGTCTGACACAGCGCGGTCTAGGGGAGAAAACCGGCGGTCCGGGCCGGGCACCCAGCCCTCGGCCGCCAGCAGCTCCAGGTCGGCCCGGTCGCAGGACGCGGGGTCGAGCCGGCGCAGCAGGTCGGGGCGTACCCGTGCCGTCCGGCGCAGGGCCGCGTCGCGCCGCCACCGGGCGATCGCGCCGTGGTTGCCGGACAGGAGCACCTCGGGCACGTCCCTGCCCCGCCACTGGGCCGGCTTGGTGTAGACGGGGTACTCCAGCAGCCCGTCGACGTGCGACTCCTCGACCAGAGACGCAGCGTTGCCGATCACGCCGGGGAGCAGCCGGGCGACCGCCTCGACGATGACGAGCACGGCCACCTCGCCGCCGCCGAGGACGTAGTCGCCTAGCGAGACCTCGTCGACGACCAGGGCGGTTGCCGCCTCGTCCACGACCCGCCGGTCGATCCCCTCGTACCGACCGCAGGCGAAGGCCAGCCACGGCTGCGCGGCGAGCTCCTCGGCGAAGGCCTGGTCGAAGAGCCGGCCGCCAGGGGTCGGGACCAGCAGCCGCGGGCGCAGGCCTGGAGCGCCCGCCGGCGGGTCCGCGACGAGGGCGTCGAGCGCCGCGCCCCACGGTTCGGGCTTGAGCACCATGCCGGCGCCGCCACCGTAGGGCGTGTCGTCGACGGTGCGATGCCGGTCGGTGGCGTGCTCGCGGAGGTCGTGCACGCGGACGTCGAGCAGGCCCGCCTCGCGCGCCTTGCCGATCAGCGAGAGCCGCAGCGGCTCGAGGTAGCCGGGGAAGATCGTGACCACGTCGACGCGCATCGCTAGTCGCCCGCCGCAAGGTTGGCAGGGTCGGGGTCAAGCAGCCCGGGCGGTGGTGTGACGACCAGCCGGTTGGCCTCGACGTCGACCTCCGGGACGATCTCGCTGACGAAGGGGACCAGGACCTCGGTGCCGTCGGGCCTGGTCACCGCCAGCACGTCATGGCCGGGCAGGTGCAGCACCTCACGTACCTCACCCACAGGCGCGCCGTCGACGCGTACGACGTCGAGGCCGACGAGCTGGTGGTCGTACCACTCGTCGTCGTCCTCGGGCCGGGCGTCCGGGTCGATGTCGGCCAGCAGCAGCACCCCGCGCAGGGCCTCCGCTCCGGTCCGGTCGGTGACCCCTGCGAAGTGCAGCAGCAGCCGGCCGCTGTGGACCCGGCCGGTCGCGATCGTCAAAGGCCCGGCGATGCCGGGGTCGGTCGCAAGGACCGCCCCCGGCGCCATCCGAGCCTCAGGCTCATCTGTGCGTACGTCGACGAGAACCTCACCACGCAGCCCATGGGCGCGGCCGATGCGGCCGACCACGAGGAGCATCGAACTCAGCGAACCTCGTCGACGTCGACGAAGTCGATGCGTACGCCGTGCCCCGGCATCAGCGCGCCGATGACGGTGCGCAGCGCCTTGGCCGTACGCCCACCGCGCCCGATGACCTTGCCCAGGTCGTCGGGGTGGACGCGTACCTCGAGCACGCGTCCGCGCCGCAGCGTGCGCGGCCGGACGACCACGTCGTCGGGGTGCTCGACGATGCCCTTGACGAGATGCTCGAGCGCCTCGTCGTCCATCAGACCTGCTCTGGCTCAGCAGCAGCCTCTGCCTCAGCGGCACCCTCGGGAGCCGCTTCAGCAACGGCCTCAGCCTCGGGAGCAGCCTCGGCGACGACCTCCACCTCAGGAGCGGCCTCGACAACAGCCTCGACCTCAGGGGCGGCCTCGGGAGCAGGCTCGGCCGCAGGGGCGACCTCAGCCTCGACAACAGCCTCGACCTCAGGGGCGGCCTCGGCCGCAGGAGCAACCTCGACCTTGGCGACCTTCTTGGCCCGCGGCGTGATCGCCTCGGCCTTCGGCTCGTCCGCGGACTCCTTGGCGGCCGCCTCGAACACGGCGCGCTTGTCGACGCGGGCGGGCGCGACCTGCAGGGTGCCCTCGGCGCCCGGAAGGCCCTTGAACTTCTGCCAGTCGCCGGTCACCTTGAGGATCGCGGCGACGGCCTCAGTCGGCTGTGCGCCGACACCGAGCCAGTACTGCACGCGAGGGGAGTTCACCTCGATGAACGAGGGGTGCTCCTTGGGGTGGTAATGACCGATCTCCTCGATCGCCCGGCCGTCGCGCTTGGCGCGGGCATCGGCGACGACGATCCGGTACTGCGGGGCGCGCATCTTGCCGAGGCGCTTGAGCTTGATCTTCACTGCCACGGGAGGGTCTTCTCCTGGGTATCGAGTCGGTGAGGCGGCGCCTGCCCGCGTGGGGTGCGGAGTCGACGCCTCGGATGGACACGGCGGGTGCGCAGGGTAGAGGGCCCGCGCGGGCCGTGTTCGCCCGCCCAGTGTGCCAGACCACGCCGCCCCAGACGAACCCGTGCCGGCGGCTCAGCCGGGGGGCAGCAGGTTCTTGAACTCGGCCGGCAGCTCGAAGCTGTCCATCGCCGCCGCCGAGCTCGCGTCCGCCGTCTCGGTGCGCCGCTGCAACGCCAGCCGCTCCTCCTCAACCCGCCGGGCCGGGTTGCCGCTGCCACGCTTGGGCTTCTTGACCTGCTTGGCTTGCTTCCCGCGGCCGGCCATCCCCGGCATGCTGGGTTTGCCAGGCATACCCGGCATCCCCCCGCGCCCGAGCGAGGACATCATCTTGCGGGCCTCGCCGAACCGCTCGACCAGCCCGTTGACCTCGGCCACCTCGGTACCGGAGCCCTTGGCGATCCGCGCCCGCCGGGACCCGTTGAGGATCTTGGGGTCCTGCCGCTCCCCCGGGGTCATCGACAAGATGATCGCGGAGACACGGTCAAGCTCGCGCTCGTCGATGTTGTCGATCTGCTCGCGCATCTCGCCCATCCCGGGCAGCATCCCGAGCAGCTTGCCCAGCGACCCCATCTTGCGTACGGCCTGCATCTGGGCCAGGAAGTCCTCAAGGGTGAAGTCCCGACCCGAGGTGAGCTTGGCCGCCATCGCGGCGGCCTCGTCCTTGTCGAACGCCTTCTCGGCCTGCTCGATCAGGGTGAGCACATCGCCCATGCCGAGGATCCGCGAGGCCATCCGCTCGGGGTGGAAGACGTCGAAGTCCTCGAGCTTCTCGCCGTTGGACGCGAACATCACCGGCTTGCCCGTGGCCGAGGCGATCGACAGCGCGGCACCACCGCGGGCGTCACCGTCGAGCTTGGTCAGGACCACGCCGTCGAACCCGACCCGCTCAGCGAAGGCCTCGGCGGTGACGACGGAGTCCTGCCCGATCATGGCGTCGACGACGAGCAGGACCTCGTCGGGGCGGACGGCGGCCCGGATGTCGGCCGCCTGCGTCATCAGCTCCTCGTCGATCGCCAGCCGGCCGGCGGTGTCGACGATCACGACGTCGTAGAGCTTGGTGCGCGCGTGCTCGACCGAGTCTCGCGAGACGCGGACCGGGTCGCCGACCCCGTTGCCAGGCTCGGGCGCGAACACGGGTACGCCCGCCCGCTCGCCGACGACCTGGAGCTGGGTGACCGCGTTCGGCCGCTGCAGGTCGGCCGCGACCAGCACCGGCGTGTGTCCCTGCTCGCGGAACCACACCGCCAGCTTGCCGGCCAGCGTGGTCTTGCCCGCTCCTTGGAGCCCGAGCAGCATGATCACGGTCGGCGGGTTCTTGGCCAGGCGTACGCGGCGGGTCTGGCCGCCCAGGATGGTGACGAGCTCCTCGTTGACGATCTTGATGACCTGCTGGGCCGGGTTGAGGGCCTGCGCGACCTCGGCCCCGAGCGCCCGCTCCTTGACCGTCGCAACGAAGCTGCGGACCACGGGCAGGGCGACGTCGGCCTCGAGCAGCGCGATGCGGATCTCGCGGCAGGTCTCGTCGATGTCGGACTCGGACAGCCGTCCCTTGCCCCGCAGGTTCTTGAACGTGGCTGCGAGCCGGTCGGAGAGAGTGGCGAACACGGGTGCGATCAACCTCGTCGGACGGGGAGCGGGGGTCCGGGCAAGCGTATCCGCCGCGCGGGGCGAGCTACCTGAGCGCGGCCTTGACCTCGGCGGCGACACCGGCAGCCCGCTCGGGCGAGAGCGGCTCGCCGTCCGGTCCGACCACGTAGAACACGTCGACGGCCTCCGAGCCGAGCGTGGTCACCAGCGCCGACCGCACGTCGACCCCGGCAGCCGCAAGGGCGGCCCCGATCTTGTGCAGCAGGGCGGGCCGATCGTGCGCGCGTACCTCGATGACGGTGGCCGCGGCGCTCGCGTGCGGCAGGACGTCGACTCGCGCGGGGGGTACGGGGACCCCGGGACGGACCGCCGCCGCGTCCTCGCGCACGGCCAGCCGCTCCGCGACGTCCAGCGAGCCTTCGAGCGCGCGGCGCACGTCCTCGCGCAGCCGTACCTGCGCGGGCGGCTCGCCGTACTCCGGCAGCACCTGCCACACCTGGATCGCGACCGACCCCGCGGTCTGCGTCGACGCGGAGCGAACCGTGAGCCGGTTGAGCGACAGCACACCGGCAACCGAAGCGAGCATGCCGACGCGGTCCGGCCCCACCACGGTGACCTCGAGCCCGCCGGCGACTGGGGTGGCCGTCACTGCGAGGCGGCCGGCGTCCACCAGGTCGGCGTACGCGTCGGCAAGGATCGGCGCGGGTGGCGCCTCGTGCCCGCCGAGGACGGCATGCGTACGGGCCACCAGGTCCGAGATCAGGCCGGCCTTCCACTCGTTCCAGGCGGCGGGCCCGGTCGCCAGGCCGTCGGCCTCGGTCAGCGCATGCAGCAGGTCGAGCACGTCCGGCGTCTTCACGCAGGCAGCCACGTGGGCCACCGTGGCCGGGTCCTCGAGGTCACGGCGGGTCGCGGTGTCGGGGAGCAGCAGGTGATGGCGGACCAGAGTGACCAGGATGTCGACGTCCTCGGGCTCGAAGCCCAGCCGCGGGCCGAGGTCCGCGACGACTGCCACCCCTGCCTCGGAGTGGTCCCCCGGCCAGCCCTTGCCGATGTCGTGGAGCAGGGCGCCGACGAGCAGCAGGTCAGGGCGGTCGACCCGACGCGCGAAGCCTGCGGCCCGGACAGCGCACTCGACCAGGTGACGGTCGACGGTGAAGCGGTGCACGGCGTTGCGCTGCGGACGACTGCGTACGCGTTCCCAGTCCGGTAGCAGCCGGCCGGTGAGGCCGGCCTGATCCAGCGCCTCCCACACCGCGACCGCCGGCCGACCCGCTCCGAGCAGGCTGATCAGCGAGTCGAGCGCGGGTCGCGGCCACGGCTCCGGTAGCGCGGGGCACTCAGCGACAAGGCGCTCCAGCGCGTGCGGGGCCAGTCGCAACCCCGCCTGGGCGGCAGCAGCAGCGGCACGGAGCACCAGCGCGGGGTCGTCCCAGGGACGTACGTCGCGAGCCAGGACCACCTCACCCTCCTGCTCGACGACACCGTCGGCTAGCGGCGCACGGTCGCCCAGTCGCTTGGAACCCATCCGCAGGAAGCGGCTGCGGCCCTCGCGCCCCGTGAGGGCCCGTTCGACGCGGTGCCAGGTGACGTCCGCTGCGTACGCGACCGAGCGCCCGACGCCAGACACCTGTCGCAGCAACGCATCAGCGTCGAGCAGGCCGAGCTGCTTGGCCACGACGTCCTGCTCCTGCAGCACCAGCCGGTCTGAGGCGCGACCGGTCGCGATGTGCAGGGCGTCGCGGACGTCGAGCAGCATCGACCTGGCCTCCTCGAGGCCGGTGTGCGGAGAGTCGGCCACCCAGGAGGCGGCGACGGCGCGCAGGATCACGAGGTCGCGCAGACCGCCGCGGGACTCCTTGAGGTCTGGCTCCAGCGAGAACGCGAGGTCACCGGCGCGTTCGGCGCGTTCGCGACAGCTGGCCTGCAGCTCGGGCAGGCGCTTCTTGGCGAATCCGCGCCAGTCGGCCAGCGCAGCCTGGCGTAGCCCGGCGCTGAGCGCCTCGTCACCCGCGAGGTGCCGCAGGTCGAGCATGCCGAGCAGCGCGCGGAGGTCGTCCGCAGCCACCCGCCGGGCCTCCGGGACCGTACGCAGCGAGTGGTCAAGCCGCAGGCCCGAGTCCCAGATCGGGTACCAGAGGTCGGACGCGACCTTGGCGGCGTCGGACTGAGAGGCCGTACCAGGGCGCAGCAGCACGAGGTCAAGGTCAGAACCGGGCGAGAGCTCGCCCCGGCCGTACCCCCCGACCGCGATGAGCGAGCAGCCGAGCTCCTCGCCCCCCGCGTTGCGGAACAGGTCGCCCAGCCAGGCATCGGTGAGCTCGGTCAGTGCGCGCCGACGGCCCGGCCCGGAGAGTCCGGGCCGGGCCAGCAGGTCTGCACGAGCTTGGCCGTACGCCCCGGCGGGAGCAGCACTGCCCGAGCTGCCGGGACCGCCGGTGGCGTCAGCGACAGCCATCAGCGCTAGAGCGCTTCCGGCCCGCGCTCGCCCGTACGTACACGGACGACCGCTTCAACCGGGACCGACCAGACCTTGCCGTCGCCGATCCGGCCGGTCGCAGCGGCCTTGACGACGACGTCGATCACATCAGCAGCGTCGCCGTCGTCGACCAGGATCTCGACGCGCACCTTGGGCACCAGGTCGACGGTGTACTCCGCCCCCCGGTAGACCTCGGTGTGGCCGCGCTGCCGGCCGTAGCCGGAGGCCTCGGACACGGTCATGCCGTGGACCCCGAAGGCCTCGAGAGCCGTCTTGACGTCGTCGAGCTTGAACGGCTTGATCACCGCAGTGACGAGCTTCATGCCAAGACCTCCTCGTCCTTGCGGGCCGACATGCTGGAGCTGTGCGTCCCACTGAGGACGCCGCCAAGGGTGCCCCAGTCGTAGCCGCCCTCGGCGTGCTCGGCGAGGTCGATGCCCTCGGCCTCGACATCCTCGCTGACCCGGAATCCGAGGGTCTTGTCGAGGATGAAGCCGAGGATGTACGTGACGACGAACGAGTACCCGAGCACCGAGAACGCCCCGAGGGCCTGGTGACCGAGCAGCGTAGCGCCGCCCCCGTGGAACAGACCCTCGACGCCCCACGTGAACGAGGACTTGCCGTCCGCGTTGGTCGTGGTGAACGAGGTGCCCATGAAACCGATGTACAGGCAGCCGACGATCCCGCCGACCAGGTGGACACCGACTACGTCGAGCGAGTCGTCGTAGCCGAGCTTGTACTTCAGGCCGACCGCCGTGGCGCAGATCGCACCGGCGATGACGCCGAGGACGACAGAGGCCGACGGGGTGATGAACGCACAGGCCGGGGTGATGGCGACCAGGCCGGCCACCGCACCCGACGCAGCACCAAGACTGGTCGCATGCCCGTCGCGAAGCTTCTCCACCAGCAGCCAGCCGAGCATCGCAGCGGCCGTGGCCACCTGCGTGTTCATGAACGCGAGCGCCGCCTGGCCGTTGGCCGCCAGGGCCGACCCGGCGTTGAACCCGAACCAGCCGAACCAGAGCAGGCCGGCACCGATCAGTACGAGCGGCAGGTTGTGCGGGCGCATCGAGTCACGCTTGAAGCCGATCCGCTTGCCGAGGACGAGACAGAGCGCCAGGCCCGCGGCACCTGCGTTGATGTGGACCGCGGTGCCACCGGCGAAGTCCTCGACGCCGCTGGCTGCGAGCCAGCCGGCCCCGGTCGTGTCGGTGCCGCCGAAGTCGAAGACCCAGTGGGCGACCGGGAAGTAGACCAGCGTCACCCAGAGGGCGACGAAGATGCCCCAGGTGAGGAACTTGGTCCGGTCCGCGATGGCCCCCGAGATCAGCGCGGGGGTGATGATCGCGAACATCAGCTGGAAGGCCGAGAACACGAGCAGCGGGATGGTGAGCACGAGTCCGTTGGTACCGAGCTTGTCGACCGACGACCCCAGGTGCGACCACCCGATGATCCCGACGATGCCGCTCGATCCGTTCCCGAAGGCCTCTGCCCATCCGTAGAGGACCCACAAGACGCTGACGATGCCGATCGTGATGAACGACATCATCATCATGTTGAGGGTGCTTTTTGCCCGGGTCATGCCTCCGTAGAAGAAGGCGAGCCCGGGGGTCATGATCAAGACCAACGCCGTTGCTGCGATGATCCAGGCCGTATCCCCGGCGCTCATGCCACTCAGGTTCATACCACTCTCCCCTCGCGGGCCGACCGGGTCGGTCCCGCTGGCTCAGTTGACGGGGCCGAGCCTGTTGGCCACGCGTTTCCCTCCGGGTGGCGTGGCGTTTCCGCGAGATCACCAACACCCCTGCTGTGTAAACCCTGTGTTGCCTAGGCCCGTCCCGAGGTGCCGGACACCCGGCGCGTGACGGCCTGGGCGGTGGCAACGACCTCGGCGGCCAGCGCCTGACGGGCGGCGGGGTCGGGACGCGTACGCGACTCGAACGTCACTCCGACCGCGGCGACCGGTCGACCGCCGTGGTCGTAGACGGGGGCCGCCACCGAGGCGATGCCCTCCATCACGTGGCCGTCCTCCTCGGACCACCCGCGGGCGGCCTCGTCGGCCAGCAGCCGGCGCAGCTGGACGGGCGCGGCCGGTCCCAGCCCGGTCCGGTCCACGAACGACGACGCCGACGGGTACAGCGCCCGTACCTGGGCCCTGGGCAGCCGGGCAAGCATGGCGCGCCCCACGGCAGTGAGGTGGGCCGGGAGGCGTACCCCCACGTCCGTGACCAGCGAGACGGCTCCGCGCGGCGTCTCCTTGAGCAGGTAGAGCGTCTCGGCGCCGTGCAGCACCCCGAGGTGCCCCGTCGCCCCCACCCGGTCGACCAGCCGGACCAGCAGCGGCCGGGTCAGCCGTTCCAGCGGGTCGTGTCGCAGGTACGCCGAGCCGAGCTCGAAGACCGACACCCCGAGCCCGTACGCCCTCGCCTCGGGCAGGTGGACTACGAAGCCCTCGTCGGCCAGCACCGCCAGCAGGTGGTACGTGGTCGAGCGCGGGAGGCCGAGCTCACGGGCCACGGACGCGGCCGGCATCGGGGCCGCGCGCGAGCCGAGCAGGCGCAGCACGGCCAGCGCCTGGGCCACCGCCGGGACGCTGCTGCTGCTGGTACGCCTGCTGGAGGCTGAGTCTGGGATACCAGACATATTCTCACCCCGGGGTGCAGACGGCGAGCCTCCGGCTCGATGCAATGGGCGCATGACCTCGACCGTGTCGATCAGCCCGGCGCCGCTCCTGCCCTCAGATGTCGTCGCGGTCGCCCGCGACGGGGCCCCCGTCGTGCTCAGCGACGAGGCGATGTCCGCCCTGGTCAAGGCGCGCGCGGTCATCGACGAGCTGGCCGCGTCCGGCGAGCCGGTCTACGGCGTCTCCACCGGGTTCGGCGCGCTCGCGACCCGCTACATCGATCCCGAGCTGCGCTCGCAGCTGCAGCGCTCGCTGGTGCGCTCGCACGCCGCCGGGTCCGGCGACGAGGTGGAGCGCGAGGTCGTCCGCGCCCTGATGCTCCTGCGCCTGCACACCCTTGCGACCGGGCACACCGGAGTGCACCCAGAGACCGCCCAGGCCTACGCGGCGATGCTGAACGCCGGCATCACCCCCGTGGTGCGCGAGTACGGCTCGCTCGGCTGCTCCGGTGACCTCGCTCCCCTGTCGCACTGCGCGCTCGCCGTCATGGGCGAGGGCGAGGTGCGGGACGGCGAGGGCGTCCTGCGGCCAGCCGGTGAGGCGCTCGCGGCTGCCGGGATCACCCCGCGCCAGCTCTCCACCAAGGAGGGCCTGGCCCTGATCAACGGCACCGACGGGATGCTGGGCCAGCTGCTGCTCGCCTGCCACGACCTGCAGCTTCTCGTCCGCCACGCCGACCTGTCCGCCGCCATGAGCGTCGAGGCCCTGCTCGGCACGGACGCGGTCTTCGCCGCCGACCTGCAGGCGCTGCGCCCGCACCCGGGGCAGGCCCTGTCGGCCGCCAACCTCGTCAGGCTGCTGACCGGCTCGGCGATCATGGAGTCGCACCGGGTCGACTGCTCGACCGTGCAGGACGCGTACTCGCTGCGCTGCGCGCCGCAGGTGGCCGGCGCGGTGCGCGACACCCTGACGCATGCCGAGCTCGTCGCCTCCCGCGAGCTGGCCAGCGCGATCGACAACCCGGTGGTGCTCGACGACGGCCGGGTGCAGTCCAACGGCAACTTCCACGGTGCCCCGGTGGGCTACGTCCTCGACTTCCTCGCCATCGCAGCCGCCGACCTCGCGTCGATGAGCGAGCGGCGTACCGACCGGATGCTCGACGTGGCCCGCTCGCACGGGCTTCCGGCCTTCCTCGCGTACGACCCAGGTGTCGACTCCGGCCACATGATCGCGCAGTACACGCAGGCCGCCCTGGTCAGCGAGCTCAAGCGGCTGGCCGCGCCCGCGAGCGTCGACTCGATCCCGTCGTCGGCGATGCAGGAGGACCACGTGGCGATGGGCTGGTCGGCAGCCCGCAAGCTGCGCCGCTCGGTCGACGCGCTGACCCGGGTGCTGGCCATCGAGATCCTCAGCGCGGCCCGTGCGCTGGACTTCCGCGCGCCGCTCGCCCCAGCTGCCGCGACAGCGGCGGTCGTCGCCGTCCTGCGCGAGCACGTCGCTGGCCCCGGCCCGGACCGCTGGCTCTCCCCCGAGATCGAGGCGGCCGTCGCGCTGGTCCGCGGTGGGTCGCTGCTCGCCGACGCCGAGTCGGTCACCGGCCCGCTCGCCTGATCCCGCCCGCCGACGCCCGCCAACACAGACATCTCGTTTGATCTAGGACCTACAACCGTCGTCGCTAAGGAAGAGATCATGACCGTCGTCTCCGGCCCCCGGCCCGTACGCAGCCCGCGCGGCACCACGCTGTCCTGCAAGGGGTGGGCGCAGGAAGCCGCGATGCGGATGCTGATGAACAACCTCGACCCCGAGGTCGCGGAGCGGCCCGACGACCTGGTCGTCTACGGCGGCACCGGCAAGGCCGCCCGGAGCTGGGCCGCCTACGACGCGATCATCCGTACGCTGCAAGGACTCGAGGGCGACGAGACGCTGCTGGTGCAGTCCGGCAAGCCGGTCGGCGTGATGCGTACGCACGAGTGGGCGCCGCGCGTGCTCATCGCCAACTCCAACCTGGTCGGCGACTGGGCGACCTGGCCGGAGTTCCGCCGGCTCGAGCACCTCGGCCTGACGATGTACGGCCAGATGACCGCGGGCTCGTGGATCTACATCGGTACCCAGGGCATCCTCCAGGGCACGTACGAGACGTTCGCCGCCGTCGCGGCGAAGAAGTTCAAGGGCACGCTCGCCGGGACGCTCACCGTGACGGGCGGGGCCGGGGGGATGGGAGGGGCGCAGCCGCTCGCCGTCACCATGAACGACGGCGTCTGCCTGATCGTCGACGTGGACCCGAGCCGGCTCGCGCGCAGGGTCGAGCACCGGTACCTCGACGAGTGGACCGCGGACATCGACGACGCCCTCGCCCGGGTGCTGGCCGCGAAGGACGAGCGGCGGCCCCTGTCCGTCGGGCTCGTCGGCAACTGCGCCACCGTGCTGCCCGAGCTGCTCCGCCGGGGCGTACCCGTCGACATCGTCACCGACCAGACCTCGGCGCACGACCCGCTCTCGTACCTCCCCGAAGACGTCGACCTCGCCGACTGGCACGCGTACGCCGAGGCCAAGCCCGAGGAGTTCACCGACCGCTCGCGCCAGTCGATGGCGCGGCACGTCGAGGCGATGGTCGGCTTCATGGACGCCGGCGCCGAGGTCTTCGACTACGGCAACTCGATCCGCGGCGAGGCGCAGCTGGCCGGCTATGCACGGGCCTTCGACTTCCCCGGCTTCGTACCCGCGTACATCCGGCCGCTGTTCTGCGAGGGCAAGGGCCCGTTCCGGTGGGCGGCGCTCTCCGGCGACCCCGCGGACATCGCCGCCACCGACCGCGCGATGCTCGAGCTGTTCCCTGACAACGAGCCGCTCGAGCGGTGGATCCGACAGGCCCAGGAGAAGGTCGCGTTCCAGGGGTTGCCGGCCCGGATCTGCTGGCTGGGCTACGGCGAGCGGCACCTGGCCGGGCTTCGGATCAACGAGCTCGTCGGCGACGGCACCGTGTCCGCGCCCATCGCCATCGGGCGCGACCACCTCGACTGCGGCTCCGTCGCCTCGCCCTACCGCGAGACCGAGGCGATGCTCGACGGATCTGACGCGATCGCCGACTGGCCGCTGCTCAACGCGTTGGTGAACACCGCGTCCGGCGCGTCGTGGGTGTCGATCCACCATGGCGGTGGGGTCGGCATCGGACGCTCGATCCACGCGGGCCAGGTGACGGTCGCAGACGGTACGCCGCTGGCGGCAGCCAAGCTGGAGCGGGTGCTGACCAACGACCCCGGCATGGGGGTCATCCGGCACGTCGACTCCGGGTACGAGCTCGCGGCCGAGGTCGCCGCTGCGCGCAACGTGCGCATCCCGATGAGCGAGGGATGACGTCCACCTTCGACTCCCTGTGGGAGTCGTTGCTGCCGATCGGTCGGGCCACCCGTGGGGGTGGGTACCGCAGGTACGCGTGGACGGCGGCGGACCTGACCTGCCGGGAGTGGTTCGTCGAGGCAGCCGAGCAACGCGGCATGACGGTCACCGCGGACCGGAATCACAACCTGTGGGCGTGGTGGCTGCCCGAGGGATGGGAGGGCGAGCCCCGGGACGCGTTCACCTCCGGGTCACACCTGGATTCGGTGCCCGACGGCGGTGCGTACGACGGTCCACTGGGTGTGGTCTCAGCCTTTGCGGCCACAGACCTGTTGCGCAGCAAGGGGATCCGGCCGACGAAGCCGATCGGTGTCGTCTCGTTCGCTGACGAGGAGGGCGCCCGGTTCGGTCTTTCCTGCGTCGGGTCCCGGCTGGCGACCGGCCTGCTGGATGCCGACCGGGCTCGCTCGCTCGTCGACGACGACGGCACCACGCTGGCGCAGGCCCTGCGGTCGGTCGGCCTCGACCCGTACAGCCTCGGGCCGGACGACGAGGCGCTCGCGCGGATCGGTATGTTCGTCGAGCTGCACGTCGAGCAAGGCCGGGGCCTCGTCGACGTCGGCGCCCCCGTGGGGCTCGCGACGGCGATCTGGCCGCACGGCCGCTGGCGCTTCACGTTCTCCGGCGAGGCCAACCATGCCGGTACGACCCGGCTGATCGACCGGCGCGACCCGATGCTCACCTTCGCCGACGCCGTCCTCGCCGCTCGTACCCATGCCGAGCGAGCCGACGCAGTGGCGACATTCGGGCGGGTGATCGTCGAACCGGGAGCCACCAACGGGATCCCAGCCGAGGTACGCGCGTGGCTCGACTGCCGCGCGGCCGACCAGGCCACCCTTGAGGCCGTCGTCGGTGCCATCACCGGAGCAGCGACCCTGCGCGCGGAGCTCGACCGAACTGCCCTCGCCGTCACCGCGGAGTCGATGACTCCTGTCGTCGAGTTCGCCTCAGGCCCGCGCGAGCGGCTGCTGTCCGTGCTGGGCGATATCCCTTGCCTGCCAACAGGTGCCGGCCACGACGCAGGCATCCTGTCGGCGCGCGTCCCCACGGCGATGCTCTTCGTCCGCAACCCCACCGGCATCTCGCACTCACCGCTCGAGCACGCGGAGGCCGACGACTGCCTCGCCGGTGTCGAGGCCCTAGCCGCAGTCATGGCCGACTGGGCCTGCCGGTGACGACGCAGCGGTTCCTGTGCGACCACGCCTGGCTCGGCGGCGCCGGCGTGCAGCCCGCGGTGCTGATCGAGGTGTCCGGCGACCGGATCGTCTCCGTCACCCCCGAGTCCCACCGGGCCGGGGTGCCCGGCACGCACATCCTTCGCGGCCTCACCGTCCCTGGCCTCGCCAACGCGCACTCGCACGCCTTCCACCGAGCCCTACGTGGCCGTACCCAGGCCGGCCGGGGCACGTTCTGGACCTGGCGCGAGCAGATGTACGCCGTCGCGGAACGGCTCGACCCCGACTCGTACCTGGCACTGGCGCGGGCGACGTACGCCGAGATGGTGCTGGCCGGGATCACCTGCGTGGGTGAGTTCCACTACCTGCACCACGGCCTCGACGGTGTCCCGTACGCCGACCCGAACGTGATGGCGGGCGCCCTCGTCCAGGCCGCCCACGAGGCCGGGCTGCGGCTCACCCTGCTCGACACCTGCTACCTCTCCGGCGGCATCGGCCAGCCGCTCGCGGGGGTGCAGACCAGGTTCGGCGACGGCACCGCCGACGGCTGGGCGGAACGGGTCGAGCTCCTGCACGCAACCCACAAAGACACCGACGGGGTACGCGTCGGGGCAGCCGTCCACTCCGTGCGCGGAGTACCCGCCGACCAGATCGGCACCGTCGCCGAGTGGGCGACCGGCCACTCCGCCCCCTTGCACGCCCACGTGTCCGAGCAGGTCCCCGAGAACGAGGCCTGCATCGCCGCGTACGGCCGTACCCCCACGCAGGTGCTCGCCGACACGGGCGCCCTCGGTCCGCGGAGCACCGCCGTGCATGCCACCCACCTCACCGAGGTCGACATCCACCTGCTCGGGGGGAGCGGTACCGGCGCCTGCTTCTGCCCCACCACCGAGCGAGACCTCGCCGACGGGATCGGCCCGGCCCGCCCGCTGTTCGACGGTGGCTGCCCGCTCTCGCTCGGGTCCGACAGCCACGCCGTCATAGACCTGTTCGAAGAGGCACGCGCCGTCGAGCTGGACGAGCGGCTCGACTCGCGCCGGCGCGGGCACTTCACTGCAGCCGAGCTGATGACCGCGGCCACCCGGGCAGGGCACGACGCGCTCGGCTGGCCCGAGGCCGGCGTACTCGCGGTCGGCGGCTACGCGGACCTGGTGACCGTACGCCTCGACTCGGTCCGGACCGCCGGCTCCGGTCCGCCGCTTGAGACCGCTCTGTATGCCGCCACCGCCTCCGACGTCAGTCATGTCGTGGCCAGCGGGCGCGTCGTCGTGCGCGACGGCGTCCATGTGGGAATCGGTGACGTCGGACGAGCCCTCGACGACGCGATCGCGGACGTCACGGCATGACGAGCACGTTGATCGACAACATCGGCCAGCTCGTGACGTGCGACCCGACGTTCGGCGACCTCACCGCGCTCGGTGTGCTCACCGACGCCGCTGTCGTCGTCGACGACGGGCGCATCGCCTGGGTCGGCAGCACCGGGGCCGCGCCGCGGGCCGACGTCCAGGTCGACCTCGGGGGCCGTGCGGTCGTACCCGGCTTCGTCGACAGCCACGCCCACCTGGTGTTCGCCGGCGAACGCAGCGAGGAGTTCGCTGCCCGGATGGGGGGCGCCGCGTACACCGCCGGGGGGATCGCCAGCACCGTGGCAGCGACCCGGGCAGCCTCCGACGAGGTGCTCGCGGCCGGTGCGGGTTGCCTCGTGCGCGAGATGCTCGCCAGCGGCACCACCACCGTCGAGATCAAGAGCGGGTACGGCCTCACCGTCGCCGACGAGGCCAGGTCGCTCCGGGTGGCTCGCCAGCTGACCGACGAGACGACCTACCTCGGTGCCCACGTAGTCCCCGCCGAGTACGCCGCCGACCGCGACGGATATGTGGCGCTCGTCGCCGGCGAGATGCTCGCGGCCTGCACGCCGTACGCCCGCTGGGTCGACGTCTTCTGCGATCGCGGTGCCTTCGACGCTGACGAGGCCCGCACCATCCTGCTGGCCGGTATCGCCGCGGGGCTGCTGCCGCGATTGCACGGCAATCAGCTCGTCGCCGGGCCGGGCGTACGGCTGGCCGTCGAGCTCGGCGCGGCCAGCGTCGACCACTGCACCCACCTGGTCGATGCGGACGTCGAGGCGCTCGCCGGTTCCACTACCGTCGCCACCTTGTTGCCTGGCGCGGAGTTCTCCACCCGTGCCGCCTATCCCGACGCCCGCCGGCTGATCGACGCGGGTGCCACCGTGGCGCTGGCCACCGACTGCAACCCCGGGTCGTCGTACACGTCGAGCATGCCGTTCTGCCTTGCCGTGGCCGTACGCGACATGCGGATGACTCCCGCCGAGGCACTGTGGTCGGCGACCGCCGGGGGCGCACGGGCGCTGCGTCGCGAGGACGTCGGCGTGCTCCGTCCGGGTGCCCGCGCCGACCTGACCGTCCTCGAGGCGCCGTCGTACGTCCATCTCGCCTATCGCCCCGGCGTCGCGCTGGTCTGTGGCGTCTGGAAGGACGGCGTCCGCGCCTAGCTATTCGATCGCTGCAGACAATCTGGGGGTGGGGACCACCAATCTGTCTGCTTCGATCGAGTGTCCGCAGGGATCGTCTAGCCTGCGAACATGCTGACCCGCAGATGGGTGATCTGCATCGTCGCCCTGGCGGTGCTGGTCTCGGTCGCGGTCTTCGGGTTCATGGCACGCTCCGACGCCGGGCCTCGCACCGGCGGAATTCATCGAAACCCGCTGGACGCCGGTAGCGGTGGCGGCCGGTGACGGGGGCGACGATGCGCGGATGCTGACCGTGAAGTTCCCCTGGCCGCACGACGGCTTCTGCTCCGGGCAGTTGACTGTCAGCGTGACCGAGACGCTGACCGAGGTGCGCGTCGGGCAGATCCTCAGCCAGGAACCCAACCGCGGCCAGGCCTGCGGGGGCATCGGCACGGGCGGGACATTCGCGGTGACTACGGTCCGCCTCGCGACGCCGCTCGGCGGGCGAGTCGTCGTGCGGGCAGGCGACAGCCAACCCCTCCCCGTGCTGCCGCTCGCCACGCTGTACAAGGGCTAGGGAGCGGGGCCGGTTCGGGTGAAGGCGGGTGTGCCGCCTGGGACGGGGGTGATGGTCCAGATGTTGCCGTTGGAGTGGATGAATCGGTGGCAGTGCCCGCACAGCGCGACCAGGTTGTCCAGGTCGGTGGGTCCGCCGTCGGCCCAGTGCCAGATGTGGTGGATGTGCCGGGGGTGGTTCCCGCAGTGCGGGGTCTGGCAGCGGTAGCTGTCCCTGGCGAGGACCGACAACCTCTGGGCCAGGGTGGGGTTGCGGGTGGTCCGGCCGGCGTCCAACGGCTGCGATCCGCTTGCCGAGGACGATGGGGAGGATCTTCGCGTCGCAGGCGATCCGCCTTGCGGCTTCGGGGGAGAGCGGGGTGCCGTCGGTGAACATCGCCGGGCCGGCGCCGGGCTTGGCCTGCAGGGTCGCGAGTGGGATCTGGACGATCACCAGCGGCTGGTGCCCACCCGTGGAGGGCAGCCCATCAGACGCGAGCGCTAGGGAGACGAGGTCGGCGAGGGCGTCGGCGTTGCGCTGCCC
>JANMWN010000364.1:0-9566 GCA_031394045.1 Sporichthyaceae bacterium | reverse complement strand
CTCCAGTTGCTCGGCCACCGCGGCGGCGAGCTGGTCCAGCGCAGCATCGACGCGGGCCCGCGCGTGCATCAGCGGGTTGCCCTGAAGGGGCGTCGCCGGGTGCTGCGCGGTGATCGTCATTCCATGATCGTACTCGAACAGTTGTTCGAAAGCCATTGGTACACAACAACTTTTCGACACCAATTCCCGTAGCACACCCGACCGACAACCAGGCGATCTTGTCCACAGGCGGTTGCCGCAATGACCGCCGACAACTCCAGCGCAGCCGCGCCGCCCTGACCTGCCAGATCAATTCTGGCGACGGACCACTAGCCGCGGGCGCCCAGGAGGTGCTCGACGGCAAGCTGGTCGATCTGGGTGAAGGCGAACCCGCGCTCGGCTGCCGCGTCGGCGTCGAAGTCCTCGTAGGCGCTCCGATCCGCCAGCAGGTCGGCGTACGACTCGCCGGGGGCGAGGGTCGGGATCGCGAGCTGGTCCTGACGCGACGCGATCATCGCCGCCTGCACCTCGGGGTCGGCCCGGAAGGCCAGCGCCCGCTCGCGGAGCAGCAGGTACGTACGCATGTTGGCCGCCGCTGACGCCCAGACACCGTCCATGTCCTCGGTGCGCAGGGGCTTGTAGTCGAAGTGCTTCGGTCCGGCGTAGCCGGCGGTCTCGAGCAGGTCGACCAGGAAGAACGCGTTGATGAGGTCGCCGTGACCGAACGTGAGGTCCTGGTCGAACTTCGGCCCGTGCTGCCCGTTGAGGTCGAGGTGGAAGAGCTTGCCCTGCCACAGCGCCTGTGCGATGCCGTGGACGAAGTTCAGGCCGGCCATCTGCTCGTGCCCAACCTCGGGGTTCACGCCGACCATCTCGTGGTGGTCCAGGGTAGAGATGAACGCGAGCGCGTGCCCGACCGTCGGCAGCAGGATGTCGCCGCGCGGCTCGTTGGGCTTGGGCTCCAGGGCGAACCGCAGGCCGTACCCCCGGTCGGTGACGTAGCCGGCGAGCAGGTCGATGCCCTCGCGGTAGCGGTCGAGCGCGACCCGGATGTCCTTGGCCGCGTCGGTCTCGGTGCCCTCACGACCACCCCAGAAGACGTACGTCTCGGCCCCGAGCTCGGCGGCCAGGTCGAGGTTGCGCATGACCTTGCGCAGGGCGAACCGGCGGATCGAACGGTCGTTGCTGGTGAACCCGCCGTCCTTGAAGACCGGGTGGGTGAACAGGTTCGTCGTCACCATCGGGACGACGATGCCGGTCTCGTCTAGCGCGGCGCGGAACCGCTTGATGTGGCCGTCCCTGCTGGCGTCGTCGGAGCCGAACGGGAACACGTCGTTGTCGTGGAAGGTGACGCCCCAGGCACCCAGGTCGGAGAGTCGGTGCACGGTCTCGACCGGGTCGACCGGGGCGCGGGTCGCATCGCCGAACGGGTCCCGCGCCTGCCAGCCCACGGTCCACAGCCCGAAGCTGAAGTGGTCTTCCCTGGTCGGCTCGAGCGACATGACGGGCTCCATCCCTGCAATTTTGTATGTTGATTGAACTTATTCCGCGGTTATGGCAGTGTCAAGCCCCGTGACGACCGCCGTCCCCGCCCGTCAGCGCTCCCTACGCGACCACAACCTGGGCATCGCCCTGCGACAGGTGGCGCACTCCCCCGAGCCGGTCTCGCGCGCGGACATCGCGGCGGCCACGGGGCTGACCCGGTCGACCGCGTCCACCCTGGTCGACGCGCTCCTGGCACGACGACTGGTCCGCGAGGTCGAGCCCGTGGCCGCCTCCGGCGCGGGCCGCCCGGCGACCGGCCTGGTTCTGGATGCCGACGGCGCCGCGGGGATCGGTCTGGAGGTCAACGTCGACTACCTGGCCGCGTGCGTCGTCGACCTGACCGGCGCCGTACGGCATCGCAGCGTCGTGCTCGGCGACCAGCGCGGAAGACCGCCGGAAGCCGTCCTCGCCGAGCTGGCCGACCTCGCCGCCGCGGCCCTCGGTACCGCGCAGCGGCGCGGGCTGCCGGTCGGCGGCGCGACGATCGCCGTACCGGGTCTGGTCGAGGCGCCGGACGGGCTGCTCCGGCTGGCCCCCAACCTCGGCTGGCACGACCTCGACGTCCTGGCCGTCGTACGCGCGGACGGCCGCCTCGCTGGCCTGCCGCTCTCGATCGACAACGAGGCCAACCTCGCGGCGCTGGGCGAGATGTACAGCGGTGGCGCCGGCGGCGCCGACAGCTTCGTGGCGCTGTCGGGCGAGATCGGCGTCGGCGCGGGGATCGTGCTCGACGGTCGGCTGTTCCGGGGCACTCACGGCTGGGGCGGCGAGATCGGGCACCTGGCCATCCGGCCCGACGGACCGCCGTGCAGCTGCGGCGCGCGCGGCTGCCTCGAACAGATGGCTGGGCAGGAGGCGATCCTGCGCGCGGCCGGTCTCACGAACCGGGCAGGTACGACGATGGCCGGGCAGCCGGGCGTCGACCGTCTGGTCGAGCTGGCCGAGTCCGGCCGTCCGGACCTGCTGGCCGCCCTCGACGAGGCCGGCTCGGCCCTCGGCGTCGCCGTGGCCGGCGTCATCAACCTGATCGACGTCGGCACGGTCGTCCTCGGTGGCCTGTACGCCGCGCTGGCGCCCTGGATCGCACCCCCCGTCGAGCGGGAGATCGCCGGCCGGGTCCTGGCCCACCGCTGGGCCCCGGTGACGGTCACCGTCTCGGGTCTCGGGGGCGACGCGGCGATCCGCGGGGGCGCGGGCGCTGTCGTGCAACGGGTCCTCGACGAGCCGGCCACCAGATGGTCACCCCTACGAACTAGCCGTACCTTGGCCTGATGGCGTACGAGCTGGACGTCGTCGAGGACGGACACCGCCCGTCCCGGCCGCCGTCGCGCGGGCTGGGTGCCCGAGGCCGGCGCATCCTGGCTGCCCTGGCCATCGCCTCCGTCGTCGTCGCGGGCGCGGTGAGCCTGCACAAGGACCCTGTACCGAGCCGGGCGCAGATCCCTGCGCCCGCGCCTACTGCGGCAACCAGCTCGACGGGCGAGTCGACGGGCGAGGTACGGCTGCTCACCGACGACTACGGCTACTCGACGATGGGCAGCAGCCTCAGCCTGCAGCTGAGCCTGGTCAACTACGGCAGCGAGGCGATCCAGGTGCTGCGGTCGCGGCTGCCGCAGGCAGGGACGCGTCCGGTCCCTGGCCCAGGCGGCGACCTCCCGTTCTCCAGCCCGATCACCCTCGAACCCAACCGGCCGACCACGGTGACCGTCGTCGCTCGGGTGTTCTGCCCGAGCGTGCTGACCGCACCGCTGGCCGACCATGTGGACGTCACCCTCGGGCGGGGCGGGCAACCCCTCCGGGTCGACTCGCTGCCGCTCGGGGGGCTCGGCACCTTCCTCGACGACGCGCGGCACCAGGCCTGCGGTGCCACGTCGGCGTCGGCCGCGATCTACCCGACGATGCGCCCGTCCTCGGTACGCGTCATCTCCCGGGCCGGCGCCGGCCCGGGACTCATCGAGTCGCTGCTGGTGATCCGCGACGTCGGTGGGACCCCAGCCACTGTCACGGTCGCCGGCGCGGATCCAAAGGGCGTCACGGTCACGCGTACAGACGCGGGAGCGGGCCCGATCAGCTTGGCTGCCGGCCACAGCCGCACCGTCGTGCTTCGGTGGCAGGTCGATGACTGCGCGGCGCTCGAGGCCGTCCGGTGGCCGGCCCTGGCGCTGACGATCAAGTTGGCGACGTCGATCGCCACCTTGAAGTACGGGTTCGACGGCGGCTTCGGGACCGAGTGGCGCCGGGCCCTCGACATGGTGTGCGCCTAGAACTCAAGGCGTGAGTGCGCTCGCGAAGACCCGCCGAGCGGCCACGAGGTCGCCGGCAACCTCGAGCCCGCCGGAGTCCGGCAGGAGCCGGCGCCACAGCAGCAGCAACAGGTCGCTCGCGGACCCGGTGACCTTCGCCGCTGGAGCCGAGAGCGTGACACCGTCGCCACCGACCAGCACCCGGTCGCCAGTGTCTGCACAGACCAGCTCGACCGTCCCAGCCAAGGCGTCGATGCGGCTGAGCCGGACCTGACGCGGGAACAGGACGGTGGCCACCTCGTCGATGCCGTCGGCGGCGAGGGCCGGATCGAGGGCCGGCGAGGCGCCCGTCGCGCTGAGCGCGTCCCAGCGGTGCACGGCAGTCTCAAGGGCCAGCCGCCGGATCCAGAAGTCGACCAGCCGGGGCGGTGGACCGAAGTTCCAGCACGGCGTCCCCGGCACCGACGCTGCCAGCGACTCCAGCACCCCCACCGCCCCCTCGGCGAACCACGGCAGCAGCACCTCGGGCTCCTTGGGCGCCGGGAGCCGCTCAGCCGCGGCAGAAGTACGGACGATCTCGGTCGCCCAATGGTGCACGGACCCCAGGTGGCCGAAGAGATCGAGCAGCGACCAGCCGGGACAGCTCGGTACGGGAAGGGTCAGGTCGACCGAGCCGATCAGCGCAACCAGGTCGAGGGCATCGGAACTGAGCCGGTCGAGCAGGGCGTCCTTGTCGAGCAGCATGGGCCAACGCTATCGGCGCGCCGCAGCCGGCCTCGGCCGAGCCGCGCGACCCCTGCCGTGGGTCGCGCCAGCGTCGCCGGAGATGGCAGTGAGAACTTCGTCGAGCGCCCCCAGCGAGTGCCCGCTGACGAAGGCGTCGACGTGCGGTAGAGCGGCAGCCATGCCGCCGGCCAGCGGCTCGTACTGCGGGCTCGCCTTGCGCGGGTTGACCCAGACGATGCGCGCCGCGAGCCGCGACAGCCGGGCCAGCTGCTCGCCCAGCAGGGCTGGGTCATCGTGCTCCCAGCCGTCTGAGACGATCACCACGACCGCGCCACGAGCCATGCCCCTGCGGCCGTACTCGTCGTTGAAGACCTTCAACGCCGCCCCGATCCGGGTGCCGCCCGACCAGTCAGGTGCCGCCGCGGCGGCCTGGGCCAGCGCGAGGTCCGGGTCGTGCGTCGCCAGCGCGCGCGTCAGCCGGGTGAGCTGCGTCGAGAACACGAATGCCTCGGCGTGCGTTGCCCGTACAGCGCCGTGCAGCAGGTGCAGGTACGGGCGGGCGTACGACTCCATCGAGCCGGACACGTCCGCCAGCAGGACCAGCCGGCGTGGCCGCAGGCGGCGCCGCCGACGGATGGCGACGACGGGGTCACCGCCGGAGCGACGAGCCCGTCGCAGGGTGGCCCGCAGGTCGACCTCGTCACCGCTGCGATGCCTGGTACGCCGCCGGCTCGGACGCAACGGCGGTGCCAGCGGCAGGGCGCCGATCAGGGCCCTCAGCTCGTCGAGCTCCTCGGCCGACAGGGCCGAGAAGTCGCGGCCTGCCAAGCGTTCCTGGCTGCTGGCCGTGGCGAGCACCGTCTCGTTGGGCTCGGAGTCGTCGGAGTCACCCGAGTCATCGGGCCCGGGCCGGCTCGTGGCGTCGGCCGACGGAGACGGGGCGGGCGACGGCACACCGGGGCCGTCCGGACGCTGCTCGCCGGCCCGACCGCGCGCCGTCGGGGCCGCCGAGGCGGTATCGCCGCGGCTGTCGGCGACGTCCCACCACCCACGGAACACCTGGCCGAACACCGCGTCGTAGGCCGAGATCTGCTCCATCCCGGTCAGCAGCGTGACGCGGCCCAGCCAGTACAGCTCGCCCTCGGTACGCGGCGCCGCGGCCACGACCACGGATGCGAACCGGCCGCTCCGCTCCGGTGTGACGGGTACGCCGGCAGCGTGCAGCAGGTAGCCGAATGCGGTGACGACATCGGCAAGGTCAGGGCGGTGCACACCCGGGCTCGTCCCGGAGCTCGTCCCGGAGCTCGTCCCGGAGCTCGTTCCGGAGCTCGTCCCGGAGCTCATCCTCCAGCGCCCTGCCCGACCACCCAGCCGGAGCCCCGGAGCCCGGCGAGCTCGAGGTCCTCGCGGAACTTCAGCACCGACCCGAGCGTCTGGTCGGCGACCTCGGCGGTCAGCCGGTCGAAGCCGAGCACCTGGATCGCGCCGACCCAGTTGATGGCCTCGGCGATCCCCGGCTGCTTCTGCACGTCGATGGTGCGCAGCCGCCCGACTGCCGCGGCCACCTGCTCGGCCAGGGTCATCGATGCCTCGGGCACCCGCCGGCGGATGATCTCGACCGCTCGCTCGACCCCCGGGTAGTCGATCCAGTGGTAGAGGCAACGACGCTTGAGGGCGTCGTGCAGGTCGCGGGTCCGGTTGGACGTGAGGATCACGACGCTCGGGTACGCCGCCCGTACGGTGCCGATCTCGGGGATGGTCACGGCCGACTCGGCGAGGAGCTCGAACAAGAAGGCCTCGAACTCGTCGTCGGCCCGGTCCACCTCGTCGACGAGCAGCACTGCGGGCCGCGGCCCCGGGTGCTCGACCGCCTGCAGCAGCGGTCGGCTGACCAGGTAGCTGCGGTCGAACAGGTCCAGCCCCGCCATGTTCTCGCCCCGCGCCTCCGCGAGCCGGATCCCCAGCATCTGCTTGGGGTAGTTCCACTCGTACAGCGCCTCGGACGAGTCGATGCCCTCGTAGCACTGCAGCCGGATCAGCGGGGTGCCCAGCGCTGCCGCGAGAGCCTTGGCCGCCTCGGTCTTGCCGACGCCGGCCTCGCCCTCGAGCAGCAACGGCTGCGGCAGCCGGACCGCGCAGAACAGCGCGGTGGCCAGGCCGGGGTCAGCGAGGTAGTCGACGTCGGACAGCCGCTGGGTCATCGCGGCGACGTCGGGGACCAGCTCGGCCAGCGCCGGGAGACCGACGGGGTCGATCGGGTCAGCTGGGTCGCTCGACGGCACCATCACGTCTTCAGGTACGAGCTCGGGTCGTCGGCGAAGGCCCGCAGGCAGCCGCTCCCGCAGAACCAGTAGCGGACCGTCTCCACGTCGCTCTGCTTGAACTCGCTCTGCCCCTTGACTTCGTAGTGCAGCGACGCCTGGACCATCGCCACGCTCATGCCGCAGACCGGGTCAACCTCGATGCCCACCAGCTCCTCGGCCATCTGGGTCGCCGGCGCCGACCCGGGCCCAGGGGCACCGCGCCCCTTCACCCGAGGTCGCGTCTGCACGATCTCGGCGAGGATCGAGATGGCGACCTCCTCGGGGGTACGGGCACCCAGGTCGAGCCCCGCAGGCGTACGTACCCGAGCCCGCGCGTCGTCGTCGACATCGAGCCCCGCGACCACGGCAGCGCCCCGCCGTCGGCTGGCGACGAGCCCGACGTACGGCACACCCGCCCCGAGCGCGGCGACCAGGGCGTCCTCCTCGTCCCGCCCGTGCGAGGCGACGACGACCGCGCTGACCTCGCCGATCCCGTGGCCGCCGAAGGCCGACACGTCGTAGCCGAGGGCGGACCCGATCCGCGACAGTGCTCTGGCGACCGGGGTCTCTCCCACGACCTCCATGACCAGGGTGGGCAGCACCGGCTCCAGGAACACCTCGAAGGTCCCTCCCGACAGGCACTCGTTGACCACGGTGACCTTGCCAGGCTGGTCCGGCTCGGGCAACGGCGTGATGCGCAGCAGCACCGACTCACCGGAGTCCAGCAGGGCCAGGCTCTGCGCGCGTACGGTCACCTCGGCACAGCTACCACCGACGAAGCCCTCGATCGTCCCGTCGGCGAGCACGAGCGCCTCGTCCCCAGGCTTGGCCGACGTCGGCCGCTCGGCCAGCACGACGCGGGCGTGAACGTACGCCTCCCGTGTCCTGCGCAGCTCGGCCGCCCGTTCCGTCACCTCGCTGCGGGTCACGACAAGGCCACGTCCGTACGCGCCGGTCGGCCCTGCATCGCCAGCCACACCTGTGCGGGGGTAAGCGGCATGTCGGCGTGCCGGATGCCATAAGGGGCGAGAGCGTCCATGACGGCGTTGACCACGGCCGGGGGTGAGCCGACGGTGGCCGACTCGCCGACTCCCTTGACGCCGAGCGGGTGGTGCGGCGACGGCGTCACCGTCTCGCCGAGCTCCCACGACGGGCACTCCATCGCGGTCGGCAGCAGGTAGTCCATGAACGACCCGCCGAGGTGGTTGCCCAGCTCGTCGAACGCCATCACCTGCATGAGCGCCATCCCCACGCCGTCGGCGAGCCCCCCGTGCACCTGGCCCTCGACGATCATCGGGTTGATCCGCGGGCCGCAGTCGTCGACGGCGATGAACCGCCGCACCTTGACCTGCCCCGTGCCGGGGTCGACGTCCACGACGCAGATGTACGCACCGAAGGGGTAGGTGAGGTTCGGCGGGTCGTACACGGCGGACGCGTCCAGGTGGCCCTCGACGCCCTCGGGCAGCGTGAGCGTCCCGTGCGAGAGGAAGGCGATCTCCTGGATCGTCTTGCCCTTCTCGTGGTCACCCTTGACGAACCAGCGGCCCTGCTCCCACTCGAGGTCGTCGACCGAGCACTCCAGTGCTGCTGCCGCGATGATCCGGGCCTTGTCCCGGATCCGGCGCGCGACCACGGCGGCGGCGGCTCCGGACACCGGCGTCGACCGCGAGCCGTAGGTGCCGAGCCCGAACGGCGTGGCGTCGGTGTCGCCGTGGACGACCTCGATGTCCTCCGGCGGGATGCCCGTCTCCTGGGCGACGATCTGCGCGAACGTCGTCTCGTGGCCCTGCCCCTGGCTCTGACAGCTGATCCGCAGCACGGCCTTGCCGGTCGGGTGCACCCGCAGGTCGCAGCCGTCGGCCATGCCGAGACCCAGGATGTCCATGTGCTTGCGCGGGCCGGCCCCGACACCCTCGGTGAAGAAGCTCAGCCCGATGCCCATGAGCTCGCCGCGCTGGCGCTTCTCGGCCTGCTCGCGGCGCAGCTCGGCGTACCCGGCCATGTCCATCGCCAGCTGCAGCGCCCGCGGGTACTCGCCGGAGTCGTACTCCCACCCGGTCTTCGAGGTGTACGGGAACTGCTCCGGCTTGAGCAGGTTCTTCATCCGCAGGTCCGCGGGGTCCACCTTGAGCTCGGCAGCCAGGCAGTCGACCATGCGCTCGACGAGGTAGACCGCCTCGGTGACCCGGAACGAGCAGGCGTACGCGACGCCACCCGGTGCCTTGTTCGTGTAGACCCCGGTGACCTTGCAGTGCGCCGCCTCGAGGTCGTACGAGCCGGTGAAGATGTGGAAGAAGCCGGCCGGGAACTTGGTCGGCTGCGCCGTCCCGTTGAAGGCACCGTGGTCGGCGAGGACGTTGACACGGAGGCCGAGGATCTTGCCGTCCTTGGTCGCCGCGATCTCGCCGTGCATGTGGTAGTCACGGGCGAACGCCGTGGACATCAGGTTCTCCGAACGGTCCTCGACCCACTTGACCGGCTTGCCGGTCAGGATCGAGCCCACGACGGCACAGACGTACCCGGGATAGATGCCGACCTTGCCGCCGAAGCCGCCGCCGATGTCCGGGGAGATGATCTGGATCTTCTGCTCCGGCAAGCCGGCCACGATGGCGTACAGGGTGCGGTGGGCGTGCGGTGCCTGGTTTGTCGACCAGACGGTGAGCTTGCCGGTCACCGGGTCCATGGACGCGACGGTGCCGCAGGTCTCGATCGACGCGGGGTGCACCCGGGGGTAGAGCATGTCCTGGGACACGACCACGTCGGCCGCGGC
>JANMWN010000101.1:0-3363 GCA_031394045.1 Sporichthyaceae bacterium | reverse complement strand
GTGTCGACCTCGACCGCCGCCACGCGTACGTCGTCGAGCCAGGCCCGTTCGCCGATCGCGCCGAGCCGGTCCGGCGTCCCGGTCAGCCCGCTGGTCCGGCTGCTGAAGTCCCGGTGCCACGCCGACTGCTGCCACCCCCACTGCGCGAGCACGGAGTCGATTGCGGCCTTGGCGGGATGGTCGTCCCCTTCCTCGAACGTCGAGGCGAGCACGCACCCGCCGCGGCGGACGACCCGGCCGGCCTCGGCGAGCAGCAGGTGCGGCTGATCGAGGTGGTTGATGCAGAAGGCGGAGACGGCGGCGTGGAACGACGCATCGGCGAACGGCAGAGCGGTCGCGTCGCCGGCCACGAGTGCGACACCGGGCACCACACCCCGAGCGTTGCGCAGCATCGCCGGCGACTCGTCGACGGCGCTCACCTCGGCCCCGACAGCGAGCAACGACCGGGTGGCGGCGCCGGTCCCTGCCCCGATGTCGAGGACCCGCAGGCCGCGCAGCGGCTCCGGTGCGGCGGCCACCAGCACGTCGGCGAAGCGGCGGTACGCGGGGTCGGCGCCGGCCAGCCAGGCGTCAGCGGCGGCCTCGTACGGTCGGGTACTGGAACCTGCGCTGCCGCTCAGGCCAGGAATCGCGCACCGTCCACGACTCGCTCGGCCCACCAGGCGAGCTCGTCGCCGCCCTTGGACCAGCCGAGCTGGATGAAGCCGACGATCATCGACAGCCCGAGCTGCGCGTCCCACCAGTCGGCGGTCGCGATGCCCTGATCCTCGAGCTCGCGTCGGTAGCGCCCGATCGCGTCCTGCTTGCTCTCCGGCAGCCGGTCGCAGTTGACCGCGAGGTACCACGCCAGGTCGAGCAGCCCAGGTGACTGACCGGGTACGGCCCAGTCCAGCAGCAGGGTGCGGCCGGCGGTGCTGAGGCCGAGGTTGCCGGCCTTCCAGTCGCCGTGGACCAACGTGGACGGGCCGGCCTCGAGCGCGTCGGTCAGCGGGCTCAGGTCGGCCAGCAGGTCCCACGCGAGCCGACCGGCCGCGGGCGCGTCGACGAGCAGCCGCTCCCACCCCGGCCGGAGCATCGGGGGTACGCCGTCGGTACCGCCCAGCTCGGCCTCGATGTCACCGGTGATCGGGCTGAGCTCGTACAGCCGGTGGGTGAGGGGCTGCAGCCCGATGTCGTCGGTCCACCCCCAGAACCTCGCGTGCAGGCGGGCCATGTGCGAGACGAAGGCTGCGTGCTGGTCAGGACTCAGCGGGTCGTTGCCCTCGGGCACCAGCTGGTCGCCGACGTCGCGCAGGAGCAGGGCAGCGCCCAGCCCGCCGCGGCCCAGCCCGCCGGCCGCGCCGACGACCGCGTGGTCGATGCAGTCGGGCAGCAGGTCGAGGAGCCCGGACCGCCAGACCTGCAGGGGGCGGCAGGCCAGGTCTCCGGTGGCGCGGGCCAGCCAGTCGTCGTGGACGTGCAGGTGCTTGAGGACGAAGCGCTCGCCGCCGATCGTGACCCGCTCGAAGGTCGAGCCGGACTTGGAGTCTGCGGTCTTGTCCATGGGCACCCGTGCGGTCGCGTCGGCGAGCAGCTCGTCGATCGAGTCGGCCACTGGCCGTGCCTTCGGGGCTGGCGTGATCACGGTGCCTCCGCCTGGTGAGGAACCGCAGTCTCTCAGACCGTCAGCGGATCTTGAACGGCTTCGGCGGATCCTTGAGGTCGGCGCGCGGGCAGCTGTCGAGGTCGAGCCCGCCGAAGCCGAGGGCCTCGTCGCAGAGGCTCTGGACGTTCCACCCGTTGGCGAGTGCAAGGCGGGTGATCGTGGCGCGGTACAGCGTGATCTCGTACCGGCTCGGGGTCCCGTACGCCACCTGGATCGTGCCCACCAGCTCGGACGAGCCGGGGAACTCTGCCTCGGCCCAGGGCTGGTCGTAGCGCTTCCACAGCGTCGGCTCGGTCAGCCAGTACCCGCCGAGGCGTACGTCCCGGTCGGCCAGCTCGCGTAGCACTGCACGTGCCGAGCCCTCGGGAAGAACTGCGGCGGGGCGGAGCACCCCCGTGACGAGCCCGTCGTCAGACATCTCCGTGGAGAACATCTCGATGATGTGCACCGGTCAGCCAGCTTCCCGTTGTGTCGGCTCGAACCCGCTCGGCTGCGGCGGACCTTCTCGTTCAACAGACTCTTCGACGCCGGCGCGCAGCGCCCACATGCGTCAATGGGGTGTAGCCCTCTAGTGCCGTCGCACCAGGAGGCACGCCGATACGCTCAGGCCGTGCGTATGTCGGGCGTCAACTCAGGCGGCAGAGCGGGTGGCAGAGCGGGCGGCAGGTCGGGTGGGAACGTGCTGGCCATCGACCAGGGCACCTCGGGGACGAAGGCGCTGGTGGTCTCGCCGGACCGGGGCACGATCGCCTCGGCCGAGGTACGCATCCGGCCGCGGTACGGCGACGACGGACTCGTCGAGCAGGACCCGCACGACCTGCTCGCGTCGCTGGTGGAGGCCGGCTGCCGCGCGCTGGACGCCTGCGGCGAGGACGTCGAGGCGGTCGGCCTGGCCAACCAGGGCGAGACAGTGCTGGCGTGGGACCCCGGCACCGGTACGCCGTTGACGCAGGCCATGGTGTGGCAGGACCGACGCGCCGAAGGGGTCTGCCGGCGGCTGGCCGGCCATGCCGAGAACCTGGCGGCCATCACCGGGCTCTCGCTGGACGCGTACTTCGCCGCCCCCAAGATGACGTGGCTGCGGGAGAACCTCACCAGGGACGGCGTGGTCACGACCAGCGACGCGTGGCTGGTCCACCAGCTGACCGGCGCGTTCGTGACCGACGCGACGACGGCGTCGAGGACGATGCTGCTCGACCTGGACAGCACGTCGTGGTCAGCGGCGGCCGTCGAGATCTTCGGGCTCGGCTCGGAGGCGCTGCCCGAGGTGGTCGACGTCGCCGGCTCGTTCGGGGAGACGTCCCTGTTCTCGTCGCCGTCGCCGGAGGGCGGCGCCGCACGGCGGCCGATCCCGCTGACCGGGTTGATGGTCGATCAGCAGGCGGCCCTGCTGGCAGAGTTGTGCCTCGAGCCCGGAACCGCAAAATGTACTTATGGCACAGGGGCTTTCCTGCTCGGGACGGTGGGCGGCACGTCGGTGCGGTCGACCTCAGGACTGACGACGAGCGTGGCCTGGCGACTGGGTGGAGTGCCCACGTACTGCCTCGACGGTCAGGTGTTCACGGTGGCCTCGGCGGTGCGCTGGCTGACCGACCTCGGGGTCATCGCTGGCGCCGAGGACCTCGACGTCGTCGGCGCCGGCGTACCCGACTCGGGTGGTGTGGTGTTCGTCCCCGCGCTGGCCGGGCTGGGCGGGCCGTGGTGGCGCGGCGACGCCA
>JANMWN010000319.1:0-6411 GCA_031394045.1 Sporichthyaceae bacterium | reverse complement strand
CACATCTACTACCCCGCGTGCGACACCGTCAACGCGTTCCCGATGGCCGCGCCCGGCCCGGACGTACGCCCGCTGTGGAGCACGAAGATCGGTGACACCATCGAGGCCGTCGCCTCGACCGGGGACGCCATCTACATCGGCGGTCATTTCCGCTACACCAACACCGAGACGCTGACCCAGAAGCGGTTCCAGCTGATGGCTCTCGACCCGGCCACCGGCGGGACCCTCAACTGGATCCCCAACGCCGGCGGCTTCCTCGGCGTCAAGGTGGTCGAGTCGGAGCCGGCCGGGCTGTTCGTCGGCTCGGACGGAGACGCCTTCGGCGGCGTGGCTCACGGCCGCCTCGCGTTCTTCCCGACACCGACCCCTGGCGTCGAGGTGCGCAAGCTGACGTCGACCCCCTGGGTGTTCGCGCCCGGCCAGCCGGTGACGTTCTCGTTCGGGGTGCAGAACACCTACGGCGACCGCTCGCTGACGCTGACGTCGCTGGTCGACGACCGGCTCGGCAACCTGAACGGTGTGGGCAGCTGCTCGCTGCCGCGGACGATCCCGGCCTACGGCACGTACACCTGCACGGCCACCGACCAGACCAACGGCGTCGCGCTGGCCGACATCTCCGCCACTGTGACGGCCTCGGCGAACGACGGCGCCACGACGGTGACCGACACCGACACCTCGGACATCCAGGTCGAGGCCAGCGAGCCGACCTTCCGGCTGCGGCTGTCGTCGGGTCCGTGGACCGTGACGTACCCGACCGGCACCGTCGAGTACGGCGCCAGCTTCCTCAACCTCGACACCCGCAACCCGGTCACCGTCACGGCGCTGACCAGCCCGCAGTACGGCGACCTGTCGTCCTCGTGCAACCTGCCGGTCACGATCCAGCCGGACAAGATCGTGTCCTGCCACCTGTACCTCCCAGTGAGCGGATCGGTCGGCTCGGTGCCGTCGTTCGCGTTCACGGCCACGGCGACGACCGCGATCGGCACGGTGAAGTCCAACGGGGCAGCCAGCATCACGATCCTGCCGCCGCCCAGCGGTACGCCCCTGCTGTACGTCGTGGGCAACGCCGCCAAGCTGACGAACTCCGAGGCCGCCCAGGTCACGCGCCTGACGGCGAATTACCACGTGACCACGATCGACGACGACGCGGTGACCCCGGCCGACACGATAAACCAGGGCCTGGTCGTGGTAGCCGGCTCGGCCGTACCCACGAAGATCACCGCGCTGAAGACCATCGCCAGCCCGGTGCTCATCGAGCGCAACAACGCGCTGACCTCGATGGGGATGGCTGACACGGTCGGGCAGGGCAACGGCAACGTCACGACCGCGACCATGGCTACGCCGATGCACCCGCTGTCCGCAGCGCTGAACGGCACCCAGACGGTCAACAAGGTCACCAAGGTCGGCTACTGGGCGACCCCCGGGGCGAACGCCACCTCGATCCAGGACATCGTGGCCGGCCAGTCGCTGGAGTTCGTCTACCAGCAGGGCGCGATCATGTGGGACGGCACCGCGGCGCCCGAGTGCCGGCTCTACCTCAACGCCACCAACTCCAGCGGCTTCTCCACCCAGGAGTTCGCGCTGTTCGACCGGGCAGTGGCGTACGGGTCCACCGGTTGCGGCGGCAACATGCTCTGGACCGCGATCGGGTCCAGCTCGACCGCGTACCCCGGTGACGGCCGCGTCTCGACCGCCATCGGCCTCAACCAGCCGTGGGGCATCGCGATCAACCCGCTGACGAACGAGGTCTACGTCGCCGACCTCAGCAACCAGCGCGTCCTCAAGGTGAGCGCCGCCGGGATCGTCACCACGGTGGCGGGTACCGGGACGGCCGGCTACAACGGCGACAACATCGCCGCCACGACGGCCCGGCTCTCCGGCCCCGCACGCATCTCCTTCGACGCGGCCGGCAACCTGTTCATCGCGGACTCCGCCAACAACCGGGTCCGCAAGGTGAGCCCGGCCGGCATCATCACCACCGTCGCTGGCACCGGCACCGCCGGATTCTCCGGCGACGGTGGCCAGGCCACGCTGGCCAAGCTCAAGACGCCGTACGACGTCTTCCCCGCTCCGGACGGCACGCTGTACATCGCCGACAAGGCCAACCAGCGGATCCGCAAGATCACGCCGGCCGGGGTCATCTCGACCATCGCCGGCACCGGCACCGCGGGCTACAACGGTGACCAGATCGCGGCCACCACGGCGCGGCTGAACAACCCGTACAGCGTCGCGGTCGACGCGTCTGGCAACATCTTCATCGCCGACTACGACAACGAGCGGGTCCGCATCATCGACCCGACCGGCATCATCGACACCTTCGCGGGCATCGGCGTGGCCACCGCGAACGGTGACGGTGGACCCGCTGACGAGGCCGGCCTGCACAAGCCCTGCTACGTCGAGCTGACCCCGATCGGCAGCCTGCTGATCAGCGAAGTCAACAACACCCGGCTGCGCCTGGTGCAGGACGGGATCATCACGACGCTGGCCGGGACCGGGCAGTTCGGGTACCTCGGCGACGGTGGGCCGCCGGTCTTCTCGACCTGGCAGCGTCCGGCCGCCTCCGCGATCGACGCCCAGGGCAACATCTGGGTCGTCGACCGCAACAACCACCGCGTACGCGTCATCAACGCGGGCTGACCCCAAGGCAACCCGCTAGCGCGCTGCGGTGCCCTCGACGTAGTCGTCTGCGTTCTCGACCCAGGCCATCAGGCTGCGCAGCTTGCGCCCGGTCTCCTCGATCGGGTGCGCCTCGCCCTGGGCGCGCAGGCGCTTGAACTCCGGCGCGCCGGCGTCCTGGTCGTCGATGAAACGCTTGGCGAACGTGCCGTCCTGCACCTCGGTGAGGACCTGCTTCATGTTCGCCTTGACCTGGGCGTCGATGACCCGCGGACCGGACACGTAGTCGCCGTACTCGGCCGTGTCGGAGACCGACCAGCGCTGCTTGGCGATGCCGCCCTCGTACATCAGGTCGACGATCAGCTTGAGCTCGTGCAGGCACTCGAAGTAGGCGACCTCGGGCTGGTAGCCCGCCTCGATCAGCGTCTCGAAGCCGGCCTGGACCAGGGCGGAGGCACCACCGCAGAGCACGGCCTGCTCGCCGAACAGGTCGGTCTCGGTCTCCTCGGTAAACGTGGACTTGATGCCGCCGGCGCGAAGGCCACCGATGCCCTTGGCGTATGCGAGGGTCAGCGGCCAGGCGTTGCCGGTCGCGTCCTGCTCCACGGCCACGATCACCGGTACGCCGCGTCCCGAGACGTACTCGCGGCGGACGAGGTGGCCAGGGCCCTTGGGAGCGACCATGCAGACGTCGACGCCCGCGGGGGGTTTGATGTAGCCGAAGCGGATGTTGAAGCCGTGCCCGAAGAAGATCGCGTCTCCGTCGACCAGGTTGGGCTCGACCGACTCCGCGTACAGGTGCCGCTGGACCGGGTCCGGCGCGAGGATCATGATCAGGTCGGCCTCCTCGCAGGCCTGGGACGGCGTGACGACCCGCAGCCCGTCGGCCTCGGCCTTGGCGCGGCTCTTGGACCCCTCGGGCAGCCCGACGCGTACGTCGACCCCGGAGTCACGCAGCGAGAGCGCGTGCGCGTGCCCCTGGCTCCCGTAGCCCAGGACCGCGACGTGGCGGTTCTGGATGATGGAGAGGTCGGCGTCGTCGTCATAGAACATCTCGGCCACGGCTGTGGATCTCCTTGCTGAGTAGGCAGGTCTGGCGGAAGTGTGTCAGGCGGAGGACTTGTCGAGCGAACGCAGGCTCCGGTCGGTGATCGAGCGACTCCCACGGCCCAGCGCGACCATTCCGGACTGGACCAGCTCGCGGACGCCGAAGGGTTCGAGCACCCGTAGCAGCGCCTCGAGCTTGTCGGCATTGCCGGTGGCCTCGATGGTGACCGCGTCCGAGGCCACGTCGACGACCTTGGCCCGGAACAGCTGCACCGTCTCGAGCACCTGGGAGCGGGTCTCGCTGTCGGCCCGGACCTTGACGAGCATGATCTCGCGCTGGACGGACTGCCCCGGGTCGAGCTCGACGATCTTGATGACGTTGATCAGCTTGTTCAGCTGCTTGGTCACCTGCTCGAGCGGGTTTTCGTCGACGTTGACCACGATAGTGATCCGCGAGACCCCGACATGCTCGGTCGGGCCGACCGCCAGCGACTCGATGTTGAAGCTCCGCCGCGAGAACAAGCCGGCGATGCGCGCGAGCACACCGGGCTGGTCCTCCACGAGGACGGAGAGCGTGTGTCGGCTCATCCCTACTCCTCTCCTCTGGTCACGATCGTGATCGCCTCCGCGCGTCCTGGACCTCGCTGCGCTCGACCCGACGGCCGTGCTACGGCTCGCACGATCACTCCTCCCTGTCCCAGACGGGCGCCAGATCGCGCGCGACCATGATGTCGTCGTTGCTGGTACCGGCTGCGACCATCGGCCACACCATCGCGTCCTGGTGCACGCCGAAGTCGACGACCACCGGGCGGTCGTTGATGGACATCGCCTTGTCGATCGTGGCGTCCACATCCGCTGCCGTCTCGCAGCGCAGCCCCGCGCACCCGTACGCGTCGGCGAGCTTGACGAAGTCGGGGATCCGGCGCGAGTGCAGCGTGGTGTTGGAGTAGCGCGAGTCGTAGAACAGCGTCTGCCACTGCCGGACCATTCCCAGGCTGCCGTTGTTGATGATGGCCACCTTGATGGGGATTTCGTTCAGGGCGCAGGTGGCCAGCTCCTGGTTGGTCATCTGGAAGCAGCCGTCCCCGTCGATCGCCCACACCGTGGCGTCGGGGCGGCCGACCTTGGCACCCATGGCGGCCGGGACCGCGAAACCCATGGTGCCGAGCCCGCCCGAGTTGATCCAGCTGTTCGGCTTCTCGTAGCGGACGAACTGCGCGGCCCACATCTGGTGCTGGCCCACGCCCGCGCAGTAGACCGCGTCCGGGCCAGCTATCGCGCCCAGCCGTTCGATGACGTACTGGGGGGCGAGCTCGCCGTCGGGAGGGGTGTCGTAGCCGAGCGGGTACGTCGTCCGGAGCTGGTCGAGCTGCCGCCACCAGGCCGCGTAGTCGAAGGACTGCCCAGCGTCGAGCTCAGCCTTGATCGCGACGATCAGGTCGGCGATGACCTCGCGGCAGTCTCCGACGATCGGGACGTCGGCCGTACGATTCTTGGAGATCTCGGCGGGGTCGATGTCGGCGTGGATGACCTTGGCGTCCGGGGCGAAGCTCGACAGCTTGCCGGTGACCCGGTCGTCGAAGCGCGCGCCGAGCGTGATCAGCAGGTCGCTCTGCTGCAGGGCACCGACCGCGGCCACCGTCCCGTGCATGCCCGGCATGCCCAGGTGCAGCGGGTGACTGTCCGGGAAGGCGCCACGGGCCATCAGCGTGGTGACGACCGGGATGCCGGTGAGCTCGGCCAGCACATGCAGCTCGGCCGTCGCGCGCGCCCTGATCACACCGCCGCCGACGTACAGGACGGGACGACCGGACGCCACGATCATCCGGGCGGCCTCGCGCACCTGCTTGCTGTGCGGGCGGGTGACCGGTCGGTAGCCGGGGAGGTCAAGGGTGGTCGGCCAGCTGAACGTGGTGCTGGCCTGGAGCGCGTCCTTGGAGATGTCGACCAGGACCGGGCCGGGGCGGCCGGTGCTGGCGATGTGGAACGCCTCTGCGATCCGGCGCGGGATCTCGGCCGGGTCGGTGACCAGGAAGTTGTGCTTGGTGATGGGCATCGTGATGCCTCGGATGTCCGCCTCCTGGAAGGCGTCCGACCCGATGGCCGCGCTCGGCACCTGGCCGGTGACGGCGACCATGGGTACCGAGTCCATGTACGCGTCAGCGATCGGGGTGACGAGGTTGGTGGCTCCTGGCCCCGACGTCGCCATGCACACGCCGACGCGGCCCGTCGCCGCTGCGTAGCCCTCGGCGGCGTGACCCGCGCCCTGCTCGTGGCGTACCAGGATGTGCCGAACCTTGGAGTCGAACAGTGGGTCGTACGCCGGCAGGATCGCACCGCCGGGGATGCCGAAGATGACCTCGGCGCCGGCCGTCTCCAGCGCTTGCACCAGGCTCTTTGCTCCGGAGATCTGTTCGCTCATCGGGCTTCCTCGTCGGGTGTGTCACTCATTGTTCATGAAAAAGCCCCTCGGCCCAGGGGGGCTCAGAGGGGCGGCGCGCTGACTGGGTCTTCAGTCTGCGCGCTCCACGAGTACGACGATGCTGGTGTGCACGTAGCCACGGTGGCACCGGACCCACGCCGCGTCAAGTAGGCGAGACACGCGTCTCACCATTCGATACCCGCTGGTCGACGCTGGCGTCAGCCGTTCGCAGCGGGCAAGGCCTGGAGCGCTGCCAGCGTCCTGGGGTCCTGGACGTCGAGCCAGCTGGCCATGTCCTGGTAGGAGATGCATTCGGCGTCGGGCTG
>JANMWN010000310.1:0-11105 GCA_031394045.1 Sporichthyaceae bacterium | reverse complement strand
TCGGCAAGCTCATCAAGATCCCCACCGCACCCCTCCTCAGGCTCCTGGGCGACACCCCACCATCCGACGGCTCAGGTGCACAGGGGATCTGACGAACATGGTTCTCAACAACGCCGTGCTCGGCGGGAGACACCTACGCCCCTCGGGTGGAGAATCGTGAGTGCTGGCGCAGCACGGGGACGGTCAGAGGCGTCTTCGCTCAACGGGATCCGTCGTCGATTGAACGAGGAGGTGCGGCATGACAGGCGGGTTCACGTTCAAGCGGTGCGCATGCCCGCCGGTGGCCGGGGTCAATGGCAAGCCGTTGGCGTGCAAACGCAAGCATGGCAGCTGGTTCTTCGCCGCCGAGTCCCGTACCCCCGACGGGAAACGCCGCCAGGTCCGCCGAGGCGGATACGCCACCCAGGCCGACGCGCAGCAGGCGTTGACCGCCTTCGCTGAGGCACGCAACACCGGACAGGTCACCGACGACCGCACCCAGACCGTCACCGAGTACCTGAACCAGTGGCTCGCCAAGAAAATCACCAATGGGCTACGGCCGACCACGGCCCGCGGGTACCGCCAGCACATCGACACCTACATTGCACCGGTCATCGGGACGCTGCGGCTGCGCGATGTTCGACCGCCGCACATCGAGGACGTCCTGACCTTCGCGGCCCGGCCGAGGGAGAAAGGGAAGTCACCCGGACCTGCCACCGTACGCCGGGTGCACGCCACGATGAGGTCAGCGTTCGCGAGCGCCAAGAGGCAGCGGTACATCCCCTACAACCCCGCGGTCGACGTCGACCTACCCAAGGCAGCCCGACCGACCGTACGTCCATGGGAAGCCGCCGAACTCGGCCAGTTCCTCGACTACGCCGCCGGTGACCCGCTCAGCGCCCTGTACGAAGTCGCGGCGTTCACCGGGCTGCGCAGAGGCGAACTGCTCGGGCTGCGGTGGCAGGACATCGACATTGAACGTTCCCGGCTGACCGTCCGCCAGCAGATCGTCCAGCTCGGACACGCAACGTTCGTCGGCCCGGTCAAGACGGCTAGCGGCCAGGATCGCGTCGTCGACCTCGACCAGACAACCATCGGAGCACTGCTCAGCCATCGACTACGCCAGGAGCAACAACGCGCCCTGTGGGCCGAAGCGTGGAGCGACAGTGGCCACGTCTTCACCAAAGCCGACGGCACCACCCTGCACCCCGAAACCGTGACCAAACGCTTCCGCGAGCTCTCGGACGCCGCAGGGCTGCGACCTGTTCGCCTCCACGACCTCCGCCACGGTCAAGCCAGCCTGATGCTCGCCGCCGGGGTCCCGATGGCCGTGGTCAGCAAACGGCTCGGGCACAGCTCGATCGCCATCACCTCCGATACCTACTCCCACCTTCTCGAAGGAGTGGGGCTTCAGGCAGCCACCGCCGCGGCCGAGCTCGTCCCTCGCGGTGACCGCCGAACCCAGAATGAACCCAGCCCGGCCGTGGAGACGGCCGGGCTGGATGATGACCAAGACATAACCGCAGGTCAGACGGTGCGCCGCCAGGGACTTGAACCCCGAACCCGCGGATTAAGAGTCCGCTGCTCTGCCAATTGAGCTAGCGGCGCGTGCGCAGGAGGTTATCAGCCAGTCTGCCGCGCCGTGAAATCAGTAGCCACTCCGCTGGCCATGCCTGGCGATGGCGTGGCCTCCGCAGCAGCCAGCTCAGCGGCCTCCCGGCGTACGTCATCGGCGACCGCCTCGACCCGGTAGATCTCGCGTGAGGTCGGCCCTTCGCGGTCCCAGAGGTCAGCGATCAGGGCGATCGGCACCCCGTGCCGCAGCCAGGCCATGACTCGTTCCTGAGGGGGAATCACACTCGTGTAATTCGGCACCCTCCCACGACCACTTGAGCCCCCGAACGAGCGAGTTTGGTCACGCATTGGTCACGGAACGTGACAGGTACTCCGGTTCGTCCATCGCCGGACCGAGAACACCGAGCGTGACAGCAATGAGGGGACGAGCTCACCCGCGACTACGGCAGGCAGTCTTCGCCGGCGCGCTGGTGATCGTGGTCGGTGCCGGTGGGGTCACGGCTCGAGCTGCGTACGGCGCGAGGGGCGTCGGAGGGAACGCGGCTGGACCGGTGGCTTCACCGGGCACCGCCTACGCGCTGGCACCGGTCCCGGCGCCGGTCACGGTCAGCGTGACGCCTGCTCCAGCGGCCGCCAAATCTCCTGCACCGGTGTTCACCAGCACGCTGCGGCTCGGCTCCAAGGGCGCGATCGTGGGCGTGGTCCAGCAGCGGTTGCTCTGGACGGGGCTGAAGCTGGCCAAGACCTCGGTCTACGACGCGGCGACGGTCAAGGCCGTACGCGCGTTTCAGGTCAAGCAGGGCTACCGGGCCAACGGCCGGGTGGATGCCAAGACGTACAAGCGCCTGGTCGCGGTGACCCGTCGCGGCGCCGGGCTCGACCCGCGCTGCGCGACCCACGGCCAGGTCCTGTGCATCGACAAGAGCCAGAAGGTCCTGCGGTACCTGGTCGACGGCAAGCTCAAGCTGCTCATCGACGTACGCTTCGGCTCGCCTTCGCTGCCGACCCGAGAGGGCGTGTTCTCGGTCTACACCAAGAGCCGGTACCACGTATCGACGCTGTTCCACACGTCGATGCCGTACGCGATGTTTTTCTCCGGCGGGCAGGCCGTCCACTACTCGAAGTTCTTCGCCGCGGTGGGCTACAACGGCCACTCGCACGGCTGCGTCAACGTACGCGACAAGGCGGCCGCGCTCTACCTCTTCGACCACGTGCCGGTCGGCACCAAGGTCGTCATCTACCGCACGACCAGGTAGCCGGAAGCGGGTTGTCGGACCCCGCGGCTACGGTGTCCGGGTGATTCCTGCCCACGAGCCACTGGTTGAACTCAGCCTGACTGAACTCGGCATGACTGAACCCAGCATGCCCCAGTTCGCGTTCTGGGAGGGGAGCTGGGTCGTCACCTACGTCGACGACGCCGGCGCCGCCTGGGAGGGCGCGAACGTGGTCACGCAGATCGAGGACGGCAAGGCGATCGAGGAGCGGTTCTCGCTCGTCCAGCCTGATGGTGAGCTGATGACCGGGCGCAGCGTCTCGGTCCCCGTCCCTGGCCGCGGCTGGTGCCAGACCTGGGTGGACAACTCCGGCAGCTACCTCGACTTCGTCGGCGGCTGGAACGGCACCGAGATGTGCCTGACGCGTACGACCGAACGCGATAGTGCGCCCCTCCTGCAGCGGATGATCTGGTACGCCATCGAGCCCGACACCTTCGACTGGGACTGGCAGTCGTCCACGGACGACGGCGCCACCTGGCAGCTCAACTGGCGGCTCGCGTACCAGCGAGTGACGTCATGACCGGTGCCGACGTGACGGGCCCGGCGATCGACCTCGACCGGGTGCGGGCGGACACCCCGGGCACGGCCAAGGTCGCCCACCTCAACAACGCCGGCTCGGCGCTGCCTCCCGACCAGGTGGTCGACGCCGTGGTCGCGTTCCTGCGCCGCGAGGCCGAGATCGGGGGGTACGAGGCCAAGGCCGAGGCGTCCGACGCGCTCGAGGCGGTCTACGACTCGGTCGCCCGCCTGATCAACGCCGGCCGCGACGAGATCGCCTTCATCGAGAACGCGACCCGGGCGTGGGACATGGCGTTCTACGCGATCGACTTCCGGCCCGGCGACCGGATCCTGACGGCCCAGGCCGAGTACGCCAGCAACGCGATCGCTTTCCTGCAGCGCGCGCGCAGTCACGGCGTGCTCGTCGAGGTCGTGCCGGACGGGCCCGACGGTGCCCTTTCCGTCGACGCGCTGCGCGACATGATCGACGACCGCGTACGCCTGATCGCGGTGACGCACGTGCCCACGCAGAACGGCCTGGTCAACCCGGCCGCCGAGATCGGTGCCGTCGCCAGGGCCGCCGGGATCCTCTACCTGCTCGATGCCTGCCAGTCCGTCGGCCAACTGTCGATCGACGTCGCCGAGATCGGCTGTCACCTGCTGTCGGCGACGGGGCGCAAGTTCCTGCGCGGCCCGAGGGGCACCGGCTTCCTGTACGTCGACCGCACGATCATGGACCAGCTGGAGCCGCCGTTCCTCGACCTGCACGCAGCCGAGTGGACCGCCCCCGACAGGTACGTGATGCGCGAGGACGCCCGCCGGTTCGAGACCTGGGAGACCGCGTACGCCGGACGCATCGGGCTCGGCGTGGCGGTCGACTACGCCCTGGCCGTCGGGCTGCCGGCGATCGCCACCCGCAACGCGCTCCTCGCCGCCCGCCTGCGCAACGGGCTCAACCAGGTGCCTGGCGTCACCGTGCACGATCGCGGCTCGCAGCAGTCCGCCATCACCACGTTCACCGCAGAGGGCATCGATCCCGACCAGGTGCAGGCCCGGCTCAGCCAGGCCGCGATCAACGTCTCGGTGACCGGTGCGTCGTCGGCGCAGTACGACCTCCCCCGGCACGGGCTTGAGGCGGTCGTCCGCGCCTCACCGCACTACTACAACTCCGAGGCCGAGGTGGACCTGCTGGTCACCTCGATGGAAGACATTCGTAAGGATCCGTCGGTGTAACGCGGGTCGACCTGGGTAGACGAAGCGGCGAGGATGTGCGAGATCGGCGAGGATGTACCAGACCACGGTCGAGAGGACGGGACGATGAGCGAAGCCTGGGAGGAAGGCCCGGAGGAGCCGCTGAGCGAAGCGGCCGCCGAGGCGTACGTCGCCAGCACCTGCTTCAAGACCGGGCCACCGGGACTCCTCGGGCTCGAGCTGGAGTTCGTCGTCGTCCACGACCGTGACTGGACCACCACCGTCGATCACGACCGGGTGCTCAAGATCCTTGAATCCGTCCCTGTGCTGCCTGCTGGCGGCGCGCTCACTCTGGAGCCGGGCGGTCAGGTCGAGCTCAGCACCCGTACCGCCCCCGACCTGGACTCGCTCCTCGTCGACGCCCACCTCGACCTGACCGAGCTGCGCGCCGCGTTCTGCGCTGAGGGCATCGAGCTCGTCGGCACCGGCCTGGACCCGGTGCGCTCCCCTCGACGGGTGCTGCAGCAGCCTCGCTACGTCGCGATGGAACGCTCCTTCGCCCGCTGGGGCACCCACGGCCGGACCATGATGTGCTCCACCGCGGCTGTGCAGCTGACCGTGGACGCGGGCACCGACTCCGAGTCGGCAGCGTACGGGTACGCGGCCCGGTGGGACCTCCTGCACGCGATCGGCCCCACGCTCGTGGCCGCATTCGCCAACTCCCCGCTGCGGGAGGGGCGCCCGACCGGTTGGAAGAGTGCGCGTCAGCAGGCTTGGCTCGGCTTCGACCGCAGCCGCACCGCGCCCGTACACCGGCCGGTGGTCGGCACCCGCGCCTCGGGGCAGGACCTGCGGGCTGCGTACGCCGACTACGCGCTGGACGCCGGGCTCCTGCTCCTGCGCGGCAACGGGCCCGACTGGCGCGCACCCGAAGGCCTCAGCTTCCGCGACTGGGTACGCGGCGCCTGGCGCTCGGTCGAGGGGCTCCGGGCGCCGGTGCGCAGCGACCTGGACTACCACCTGACCACGCTGTTCCCGCCGGTACGCGCACGGGGCCCGGTCGAGGTGCGCTACATAGACGCCCAGCCCGGTGACCGCTGGCGGGTACCCGCAGCCGTGGTGACCGCCCTGCTCGACGACCCGATCGCGGGGGAGCAGGCCCGGGCCGCCGTCGAACCGGTGATCGACAGCTGGACCGTGGCCGCACGCTGCGGTCTGGGTGATCCCGCACTGGGCCAAGCCGCGGTCGAGTGCCTGTCGGCGGCGAGCGACGGGCTGCGTCGGCTGGGAGCCGCGGCCGACGTGGTCTCCGACGTCGACTCCTACCTGGAGTGCTTCACCAGCCGCGGCCTTGCCCCGGCCGACCAGCAGCTGCTGGACGTCGACGTACGGGAGTCGCAGGCATGCTGAGCACCAACCTCACCGACGACGTCAGCGACAATGCCCTCAAGGAGCGCATCGCCGCCGACCTCGAGCGAGCCCGGGCGCGTACCCGGGTGCTCACCGACTCGGTCGACGCGAGCGACCTGGTGGCCCAGCACTCGCCGCTGATGTCGCCTCTGGTCTGGGACCTCGCGCATGTGGGCAACCAGGAGGAGCTCTGGCTGCTGCGCGATGTCGGCGGTCGCGAGCCGATCCTCGACCCTGCGGTGGACGAGCTGTACGACGCGTTCCAGCACCCGCGTGGCGAGCGTCCCAGCCTGCCCCTGCTCGACCCGGGGGAGTCCAGGCGCTACGTCGAGGACGTCCGTGGGCGGGTGCTCGACGTCCTCGATCAGGTGCGTTTCGAAGGTCGTCCGCTGCTGGAGCGCGGCTTCGCCTTCGGCATGATCGTCCAGCACGAGCAGCAGCACGACGAGACGATGCTGGCGACGCACCAGCTGCGTCGTGGCGAGCCGGTCCTCGACGCGCCTGCGCCCCCGGCCACTGACCCGGCGCCCTGGCCCGCTGAGGTCCTGGTCCCTGCGGGCCCGTTCACGATGGGCACCTCCACCGAGCCGTGGGCGCTGGACAACGAACGCCCGGCGCACGTCGTCGACGTTCCCGCATTCGTGATCGACACGGTGCCGGTGAGCAACGCCGACTACCTGCTGTTCATGGCGGCGGGCGGCTATGACGATGCGCGCTGGTGGGACCCGGCCGGCTGGGCGCACCGCCAGGAGGCGGCCCTGCAGGCCCCGCTGTTCTGGCGGCGTGACGGCGACCAGTGGCTCCGTCGCCGGTTCGGCCGGGTCGAGCCAGTACCCGGTGCTGAGCCCGTGGTCCACGTCAGCTGGTACGAGGCCGACGCGTACGCGCGCTGGGCCGGCAAGCGGCTGCCGACCGAGGCCGAGTGGGAGAAGGCGGCTCGACACGACCCCGCGACGGGGCGCTCTCGCCGCTTCCCCTGGGGAGACGACGACCCGCTCGCCGAGCACGCCAACCTCGGCCAGCGGCATCTTTCGCCGGCCGCGGTGGGTGCCTACACGGCCGGTGCCTCGGCCTACGGCGTACGGCAGCTGGTGGGCGATGTCTGGGAGTGGACCTCAAGCGACTTCCGCGGCTACCCCGGCTTCGTGGCCTGGCCCTACCGCGAGTACTCCGAGGTGTTCTTCGGCAGCGACTACAAGATGCTGCGCGGGGGGTCGTTCGCGACCGACTCGGCGGTGTGCCGAGGGACCTTCCGCAACTGGGACTACCCGATCCGGAGGCAGATCTTCGCCGGCTTCCGGTGCGCCCGCGACCTCATGTCTGCTCCCACCGCAGGCGAGGGCTGAGCCATGTGCCGCCATCTGGCCTACCTCGGCGTACCGGTCTCGCTGCGGGAGCTCCTGGTCGACCCGGAGAGCTCGCTGGTCCGGCAGTCCTGGGCCCCACGGCTGCAGACCAGCGGAGTCGTCAACGCTGACGGCTTCGGGGTCGGCTGGTACGCCGCCGGCGATCCCGTGCCTGCCCGATACCGCCGCGACGGGCCGATCTGGTCGGACGAGTCGTTCCTGTCGCTGGCCCGGGTCGTCCGCTCCGCGGCGGTGCTCGCGGCGGTACGTTCGGCCAGCCCCGGCATGGCCGCGGGGGAGTCGGCCGCGGCGCCGTTCACCCGAGGCCGCTGGCTGTTCAGCCACAACGGTCTCATCGCCGACTACCCCGAGGCGGCGGGCCCGCTGGCCGCGTCGCTGCCGTCCGCGCGGCTGCTCGAGCTCGAGGCGGCCACCGATTCGGCGCTGCTCTGGGCGCTGGTGTCGGAACGGCTCGAGGCCGGCGCCGACCTGGGTGCTGCGTTGACCGACACGGTCGACGTCGCAGAGGCGGCCAGCAAGGGACGATTCAACTTCCTGCTCACCGACGGCAAGTCGATTGCCGCGACAGCGGTCGGCAACAGCCTGGTCTGGACGGCGGACGGACCGGGTCTGGTCGTGGCCTCCGAGCCGTACGACGACGGCCCTGGCTGGCAGCAGGTCCCCGACCGATCACTCCTGGTCGGATCCCTCGACGGCGTCACCGTCACACCCATCTAGGCAACGGAGCCACGCACCATGAGCGCGTTCACGCTGGACGTCCACCTCCCGCCCGACTTCGCTGTCGAGGCGCTGCGCAACGATGCGCTTGAGGGCCTTACCGCTACCCCGAAGTCGTTGCCCCCCAAGTGGTTCTACGACAAGGTTGGCAGCGAGCTGTTCGAGGAGATCACCCGGCTGCAGGAGTACTACCCCACGCGCGCAGAGCGCGAGATCCTCCAGGCCCGGGCCGCCGAGATCGCTGCGACGAGCGGTTGCGAGACGCTGCTCGAGCTCGGGTCCGGATCCTCGGAGAAGACCCGTCTGCTCATCGACGCGATGCGTGCGACCGGCTCGCTGCGCTCGTACGTGGCGCTCGACGTGAGCGAGGACGCGCTCAGGGACGCCGGCCTCTCGCTCGTCGCTGACTACCCAGGTCTTGAGGTGCACGCGCTGGTCGCAGACTTCGAGCACCAGCTGAACCTGTTGCCCCGCAAGGGGAATCGGCTCGTCGCCTTCCTCGGCAGCACGATCGGCAACTTCGACCCGGCGGGACGCGCAAAGTTCCTCCGGAACCTGCGCGAGTCGCTTGGTTCGGGGGACCGGTTCCTGCTCGGGGCCGACCTCGTCAAGTCGCCCGAGGTACTCGTACCCGCCTACGACGACGCGTCGGGGGTGACGGCAGCGTTCAACCTCAACGTCCTGTCTGTCATCAACAGCGGCCTCGGCGCCTGCTTCGACGTGGACGCGTTCGAGCACGTGGCGGTCTGGGACGAGGCCAACGAGTGGATCGAGATGCGGCTACGTTCACAGATCCGTCAGGACGTACGCATCGACGCGCTCGACCTCGAGATCGCGTTCGAGGCCGGCGAGGAGATGCGTACCGAGATCTCGTCGAAGTTCCGCCGCAAAGGACTGACGGCCGAGCTCGCAGCGGCCGGGTTCGCGGCCGCAGGCTGGTGGACCGACGACGCAGGCAGGTTCTCGCTGTCCTTGTGGGAGCCGGCGTAACCGGCGGCCAAGGGTGCGGCGTTGGCGGACGCGAGCGCCTCGGCGCCCAGGCTGCCACCTACCAAGGCTGAGCCGACCGCCACGGTGATACCGATGAGCTGCGAGAGCTTCATGGTGCCTCCTTCCTGCCGCCACTGTGCCGCAGCAGTCTGAGACATTTCTGAGCAACCGCACCCATCGCGCTGCTAGCCGTCGACCAGGTCGACGGGGATGATCTCGGTCTGGGCCACGCACTGCGCCCGCATGTCGGCCAGGGCCAGTCGGTCAGGGTCAACCATGAACGAGTCCATCGCCTCCTGCGAGGCGAACTCGAGGGTCTGTACCTCGTACGGCGAGACCGACGTCTCGTTCCGGCGTACCCGTTGCAGGACCCGCCCGCCATGGTCGGTCAACCGTGCGAGCACGTGGTCCTCGTACTCGACGAGCAGGTCCTCGTTACCGGGTACGGACCACAGAAGGACGCAGAAGGTGACGGCCATGGACGGACGCTACCGTCTCGGCCCCGGCTTGGTCAGCGGGTGCGGCGGCGTACGAAGAGCACCATGGCGCCGCCGAGGGCGAGCAGTACCAGGCCGATCGGGATGATCCCGAGGCCATCAGCGCCGGTGTGGGGGAGGTGCCCCCCGCCGCCGTTCCCGCCGCCGCCGCTGCCCTGGCTGGCCGGGAGGATCTCCGTCGGCACGCTCGAGCTGTTGTTGTTGGGGACGGGGTCCAACGTCGTGGAGGAGACGTTGGCGCTGTTGGCGAGGTTGGTGACGAAGGCGGGGGCCTTGACCACGATGGTGATCGTCGGGGCGGTGGCTCCGCTGGCGAGCGAACCGCGGGTGCAGGTCACCGTCGTGCTGCCGTTGTGGGTGCAGGTCCAGCCGGAGCCGCTGGCCGACACGAACGTGACGCCCGGGGGGAGGGTGTCGGTGACCGTGACAGCTGCGGCAGCGTCCGGGCCGGCGTTCTTGACGACCAGGTGGTAGCTGATGTCACTGCCCGCGTGGACGCTGGCCGGTCCGGTCTTGATCAGCGACAGGTCGGCCACCGACCCGACCGAGGTGCTGGCCGACGAGGTGTTGTTGGCGGGGGTCGGGTCGGCCGTGCTGCTCGAGGCCGTCGCGGTGTTGACCAGGGTGGCGCCGTGGTTCGGGGCGGTAACCACGACGGTGATCGGGCTGGCGGTTGCACCCGATACGAGGGTGGGCTGGGTGCAGGTAACCGAGGTGCTGGCGACGCTGGTGCAGGTCCAGCCGGTGCCAGAAGCCGAGACGAAGGTGACTCCCGGCGGGAGGGCGTCGGTGACCGAGACCGCCGAGGCGCTGGACGGGCCGATGTTGGTCACCGAGAGGGTGTAGGTCACGGCGCCACCGGCCGCCACGGCCGCGGGCCCGGTCTTGGTGATGGACAGGTCGGCGATCGGGCCGACTGCCGTGCTCACGGTCGAGGTGTTGTTCGTGGGGTCGGGGTCCGACGTCGTCGAGATGATCGCCGCGGTGTTCGACAGGGTCGCCGCCGCCGGGGGAGCGGTCACCACGACGGTGATGGTGGGCGCTGCGGTGGCAGTCGCCAGCGTGGGTCGGGTGCAGGTGACCGAGACGTTGCCGACGTTGGTGCAGACCCAGCCGGTCCCGGCGGCCGAGACGAAGGTGACCCCGGCGGGCAGGGTGTCGGTGACCGAGACGGCGGCTGCGTCAGAGGGTCCGTTGTTGGTGGCGACGAGGGTGTAGGTGACGTTCCCGCCGGCCACGACGTTAGCGGGGCCGGACTTGACCAGCGAGAGGTCGGCCGAGTCGGTGACGGTCGTGCTTGTGGTGGAGGTGTTGTTGCCGGGGGTCGGGTCGGTGGTCGCGCTGCTGACGGTGGCCGTGTTGCTCAGAGTTGTGGCGGCCGCAGGGGCGGTCACGACGACGGTGATCAGGGGGGCGGTGGCGCCGGTGACGAGGGCGGCGCGGGTGCAGGTGACGGATACGTTCCCGGTGTTGGTGCATACCCAGCCAGTGCCTGTGGCGGAGACGAAGGTGACGCCGGCGGGCAGGGTGTCGGTGACCGAGACCGCGGCTGCGTCGGAGGGTCCGTTGTTGACCACGGACAGGGTGTAGGTCACGTTCGCGCCGGC
>JANMWN010000286.1:0-7632 GCA_031394045.1 Sporichthyaceae bacterium | reverse complement strand
TCGACAAGGTCAAGTGCAGGGACTGGTCATGGAAGGTGAAGTCCGTCTCGACGCGGGCACCGTGCCACCCATATCGCTCTGGATGTAGGCGACCCGCAAAGACATAGCGGTCCTGCGCGCTCGGGGGCCGGACCGTTTGCCCTTGTTCGGACTCAACCACGATTGCACTCTGGCAGGCGGCGTTTCACCTCCGCTGGCTACTCGCCCGCCGCGGCCTACGGGCCAAGCGCTGCTGGACAAAACGCTCGGTCTGGCGGTTGCCGTCCGTCGAGTTCGTCGATCAACTCGACACGATCCTGGGCGCCATCGCTCCTCGTTGTAGGCCGCCGTCTTGGTTGAGGACGACGGCGTCACGTTCGTTGACGATGGCTTTTAGGTAAGGGAGAACCCCGCCGATCGGGGACCGGCGGGGTTCGTCGTCAGGGTGTCGGCTTGGTCGTCAGTCTGTCGTGACCTCGGTGACGGCGGCGCGGGCGGAGGCCTCGTCGACGATGCTTTTGTTGGTCGCGAACGCGGCGATGAGGGCTTGGATCGCGAGGTTGTTCACTGCGCGGGGCAGGCCGCGGCTGACTTGGTGGATCAGGTCGGCGGCGTCGTCGCTGAACAGCGGGTCGCTGCGGCCGGCGAGTTTGAGGTGATGCGCCAGGTAGCTCTTGGTCTCGGCGGCGTCCATGCCGTTCATCGCGTAGCGCAGCGCGATCCGCTGGTCGAGGGCGGCGAACGTCCCCAGCTTGATCCGGCGGCGCAGGGTGGGTTGCCCGACGAGCAGGCAGGCGAACGGGCTGTGCGAGTCGAGCTCGGCGTTGGACAGCAGCCGGAGTTCTTCGAGCTGGTCGACGCCGAGCAGGTGTGCCTCATCGAGGATGATCACGACGTTGCGGCCGCGTTCGTGTTCCTCGGCGGCGAGCAGGTCCGCGGTCTGCGGGATGAGCATCGATTTCTGATACCTGGGGGTGCCACCGAGGGCCAGGACGATCCCGGCGTAGAGGCCGCGGGCGCCGACGGCGGGGTTGCCCAGGTAGACGATCGTGGTGCGGCTGGCGTCCAGGCCGGCCAGGGCAGCGCGGACCGCGACGGTCTTGCCGGCGCCGACCTCACCGGTGATGACGCCGAGGGCCTTCTCGTTCAGGCACCAGCCGATCCGGGCGACGGCTTCGCCGTGGGCGTTGTGCCGGTGCAGCATCTGCGGCGCCAGGGCTTTGCCGAACGGTGAGCGGGTGAAGCCGTATTCTCTGAACTTGCTCAGGCACGCAGGACAGCCGATGAACCTCGTCGGCCGGCCGTCAGAGTTCGGCGGTCAGCTGGCTGCGGCTGTGGTTTCCGATGCTGGGGAGGCCGAGGTCGACCGTTGTGTTGGTGCGTCGGTCGAGCTGGCTGAGCTTGTCGTTGGCGCCGGCGAGGCTGATCTTCAGTCCGTCGACCTCTCCGAGCCAGCCTTCGCGTTCGGCTTCGGCGATGCGGTCGATGAGGTTGTCGCGGATCTCCAGTAGGCGCGGTCGTTGTTCAGGGTCTGGCCAGAGCATCGAGCATCGGACGCAGGCGTGCTCGTGGATGCAGGGGGTGTTGAAGGCGCGGCCGCAGGTTCCGGCGGCGACTTTGCGTCGCTCGAAGTGGCCGAGAAACTCCTGCCATTCCTCGTCGGTCGGGACGCGGTATTCCTCGCTGGGTCTTAGCGCCCGGCGGCGGGCCAGGAACGCCAGGTGGGTCTGGATCGCCTCGTCGGGATAGACCGCCTTGTAGCCGAGGGTGACGTTGATGTCGCTGTGGCCGGCGATGATCTGGGCGATGTGCGGCGGCAGCCCGTTCATGAGGGCGTCCGTGATGAAGACCCTCCGGAAGTCGTGGGGGACGAAGCGCAGCGGCTGGCCGTCGGCGTCCAGCAGCCCGGTATGGGCCAGCGCCTCGGTAAGCAGGGCACCGACACCACCGGCTGGGATGGCTCGGTTCTCAGTGCCGTAGCGACGTTGGAACAGCAGCGGCAGCGGCGCGGACCAGACCCGTTCGTGACGGTCCAGGGCCGAGACCAGCGGCACTGCAGCCGATCCGCGGCGGATCCGGGCGATTATGGTCGCGAGGACGTCAGCGAGTTCGGGGCTGACCACAAGTAGTCGTTCGGTGTCGGTCTTTGACGGCGCGATCTGTAGCAGCGGCACAAACTCACCGGTGCTGGGAAGCCGGTACTGAACCAGGCTGTGGTGGCTGAGCTCAAGAAGCTCCTCGATGCGGATGCCGGTCCCTCGAAGTACCTCCACGACCGCCCACGCCCAGAACGCGAAGTCTTCTTCGAGTCGGAGGTCACGGCGCTTGCCGGTGGCCGGGTCATCGACCCAGACCTTGCCCGCCGCGGCGTGTGGGACGACGGAACGCACGAACGTCTGACCGCAGGAGGTGAAGGTTTGGCCGGGACCGGCCTGACGGGCGACGTTGAGCAGCACGTCGGTGTCGCTGCGTCGTTGTTCAAGGCTGCGGAGCAGCACTGGCAGGACCGGCAGTCGTTCCCTGGTGCGGGCGTCCATCCGGGACTTGCGCTGCCGCTTGGCCTTCTTCCGGTTGATCTCTTCCTCACCGACCGGGCTAGGCGCGACCCAGTGGGCCCAGCGGCCGGGGTCTTCGACCGCCCAGTGGGCCAGGTCGAGGTAGAGGGCCCTCACTGGCGTCAGGCATTCCCGATAGTTGATCCTTGGGGCGGTGACCTGCGCCGTCCTGCCGTCGCCGCCTTTGACCATGGTTGTTTTGGTCTGCAGACGCTGCTTCCAGGCATCGGCGACGTCGCGGGGCAGCCGCAAGGAGTCGATGCCGGGATGGTGGCGTTCCAGGTCCTGCCAGAACCGCTTGCCGAGGTAGTGCGCGAGCGAGTCGAGGCTGGCGTAGTCGAGCGCCGGCTGGCGTTCGCGGAGGTACTCCACCAGCAGATCGCGGACCGGGCCGCAGCTGAGCTGGTAGCGGTCGATCAGCTCCGCTGGGGTGCGTTGCCCGATGGTCCGGGCCTGTCGCACGGTCTCCGGCGACTGCTCACCGAAGATCCCCATCTGGTGCAGCATCCGGTAGAACACTGCGCTGCCGCCGGTCACTTTGGCGCGGGCGGCGGCTTCGGTGTCGAGCAGTTCCAGCGCGTCGCCGACGGTGATGTCGGCCAGCGTGCCGCCTTTGGCCGCGAGGATCTCCGCGGTGCGGTGCAGGGTCAGCCGAATGTTCGCTGGTGACACCGGGGCGGCCGAGCAGACGGCCCGGAGCTGAGTGAAGCCTTCGGGGTCCCGGGCTCGGGTCAAGTGCCGGACCAGCGCACCCTTGCCGCTCGCGCCGTCGACCAGCCAGTCCAGCGAGGGCCGCACGACGTCGGCGCTGATCGCGGTCATCAGCGCTCCTGTCACGGCGGCCTGGCGCCATTCGGCGTGCTGGCCGCGCTGTTGCAGCCAGGCTGTCGTCAGCTGGCGCCAACTGCCGCCAGCGGCGTCGGCACCGCTGGCGAGCCAGCGCTGCTGCCAGCTCGCTCCGGGGTGTTCGCCCAGCCAGTCCAGCAGCAGCGCCACCCCGTTGCCACGGATCTGCTCGCTGTTGCGCTTGTCCAGGCGGAACGGCGCGGCGGTCAACTGCAGGCAGAGTTCGGCCAGCGATCGTTCGGTGGCTGGCCAGCTGATCGCCGTGGGGCGGGCCGGGAACCGGGCGCGTGCCACCTGCCGTCCGGTCCTCAACGGCTCGGCAACAGCCTCGGCCAGGTGGACGGCGGTGATACTCACGCGAGGCCTCGGGGGAACAGCACCTCGAGCGTCTCGGGCCGGTAGCCCGGCGCCGGTGCTGGGATCACCCGTTCGGCAGCGCGTTTGGTCTGCTCAGCGTGATGGGTCAGCAATCTGCGGATCACGTCCTCCTTGCGTGGCGTCAGGTAGATCTGGGTCGTGGTGAGCTGAGCGTGGCCCAGAACGAGCTGGACGTCGGTCAGCGGCAGCGCCGGGTCTTCAGCCATCCGGTATGCGGCGGTGTGCCGCAGCGAGTGCAGCGTCGCGGCGGTGCCCGCCCGGTCGGTGACGCGCTCGAACATCCGATGCACCGCGTGGTAGTTCAGCGGCCGTGGCGTTCCTCGCAACGTCCACCACAACGGCTGACGCCGACCGGTCGGGATCGCCGAGTCCATCTCGAGCTGGTAGAGCCGCAGCCAAACGAAGGCGTCAGTGGAGGCCGGCAGCTCCTGCGCGTGCCCAGATCCCTTACGCAGCAGCGTGATCAGTTGCCGGCCGGGGTCGGCACCGCCCTGCGTGACCGACAGCAGCTCTGAGGCGCGGGCGCCGGTTGAGACGTAGAACGCGACTAGCGCGCGGTCCCGGTGCGAAGGCAGTCGGGCGAAGATCTCGTTGAACTCCGCGTCCGGAACGCTGCGCGGGATCCTGCTCGCGACCCTGGGCCGATACCGGCCAGTTCGCTCGTGGCGGGCCGGCTCCATCGGGTTGTGATGCGCGTGCGCCCGCCGGTCGCGCCGCGACCGGTCCAACGGAAACGGGTTGAGTATCGGTCCCGTCCCGACGTCGCGATGGAAGTCGTAGAAGCCGCGCAGCACCGTCTCGCTGTGGGCTCGCACGGACGCGGCATAGGCCACGCCAGCAGATCCGGGCGGGTCCATCGTGTGAGCGTCCTGGTCCTGCTTGCGCCAGTGCGCCCGTACCGGTTTGCCGGCCAGCAGTAGCCAGCGGCAGAAGTCTCGAGCGTCGGTCTGGGCCGCTCGGTCCCAGGCCACCTCGGCCGCCCAGAGGAACCGGAACCAGCGCAGCAAGTCCATCCCGTAGGAACGCAACGTGGCCGGTGAACGGCCTGCCGCTTGAAGCTCCTTGAAGTAGGACGCCACCGCCTCCACCGAGTTCCCATCGGGGTCGAGCAGCGCCCAAGGCAAAGCTCGGTCACCGGTGCCCACCAGCCGACCGAGCTGCGGCACCCATCTCAACGCAAGGTCGCTCGACGGCTCTGGCTCGTTTGGCATGGAGCGGTGTCTAACACCAAGCAGAGGCCAAGCCTTGTCGCGACACACCCACTCTGACCTGGGATGATGCATCAGATAGTTCAGTCAATAGGTAGTGCGCTTGCAGGTTCTCGATCATCAGGGTCCTTCGGTGAGGTCGGGGTCGTCGTCGCTGAGGTGGTCGGTGAGGTCGGTCAGGTCGAGCTGCCCGGGCAGTTCGCTGCTTTGGTGCTGCCTGCTCATCGCGGCGAAAGACGCCAGCTCAGCCGCGAGTTGGAGGTCCGGTTCGTCGGCGCCGTGGGCGGCGTTGCTGTCGAGGGGTGCAGCGCTGGGCAGGTCGGTGTAGTTGATCCGGGCGGCGAGCAGCTGGCGGTGTTGGGCGGCGACCAGGGCGAGGTAGTCGATCCCGGTCGGCGAAGCCGGCGGGGGTGGCAGGTCGGGGCGGGCGTTCGGGTGGACGTGCCGACCGATCCGGTGCGGAACAGCCAGACCCATCGGCCGGCCTTGGTAGCGCACTTCCAAAGTGGTGAGGTCGAACGGGTCGAACACGACCTCGACCTTGCGGCCGATCAGCGCGGCATCGACTTCGTAGGTGTTGCCGTGCAAGCTCAAGGTCGCGGTCTTGGTGACCTGCCGGGTGTGGGACCACAAGAACGCCTCCCGCAGCAGCGCCGGAGCGGGCAGCGCCGGTGGGCCAGCAGCCAGGAACCGTTCCAGTGGCTTCTGCTCGGTCTCGGTGTGGATCCGCTGGTGGTAGACGGTCTCGACCCAGCCGGCGAACAGCTCGTTCAAGGCGACCAGGTCGGTGACGGCCGCGAGCGCCCCGGGGACCTGGAGCTCGACGAGGAACTGTTCGCGGACGGTCCGGAACAGCCGCTCGATCTTCCCGCGGCCGGCTGGTTGGCCGGGCTTGGAGTGGGTCAGCTTGATGCCCAGGACGGCGAGGGCCCGCAGCAGCTGGGAGGAGACCATCGCGCTGCCGTTGTCGAGGTAGACGACCTTCGGGACACCGCGGGCGGCCAGGCCGGCGCGGAGCGCAGCCTCAAGCCGGACGGTGTCTTCGCTGTGACCCCACCGGTAGCCGACCAAGGCGCGTGAATGGTCGTCGACGAAGGCGAACAAGAACGTCTTGCGTCCAGCGACCACGGGGCCGTGGAGGGCATCGCCGGTCCACCGGTCGTTCGGGGCTGCAGCCTCGAACCGGCCGAACGCCCGCGGTGGCAGCCCATCAGGGCGGGTGTTGAGCTCCAGGCGGGCGAAGTGCCGCTGCAACGTTCGCTGCGACGGGGCCGACGCAGCAGAGCCACCGGGGCCGGCGGAGGCGAGCAGGATCGCCGCGATCTGCGCCGCCGTGCGGGCCGGGACTTCCCGCTTCAACGCGGCCGCGAGCTCCAGCGTCGCCGCCGTCGTCCTCGGGTCGCAGTGGCGGGTGGAGGGCAGCAACGCATCGAAGCCACCGCGGCGCCAGGTCAGGATCCACCGATCGATCGTGACCCGTGAGACCTGGAGGCGTTCACCGAACGGGCCGGTGTGCTCGCGGGCGGCAAGGTCCCGCACCAGCCGGCCGCGTTGGCGCGTCGACAAGGACGCGTCGGCGGCCTCCCGGATCAGGGCGTAGCGGAACAGCCCGACCTCACGGGCCTGGTCAGCACGACCCGCGCTGTCGTCTTGATGTCGTGCCCTGCCAGCCATCGAGCCTCCACGTCCTCGGTGATCACGTCGTGATCTCCCAAGACCGAAGGCTCTCCGCGTCTTGTGTCGCTGCCCAGGGTCAGCTCGTGTTGGCCACCGGCATCGGCATCACGGCAAGACCGAGCAGCAGCCCACCGCTTGCGGCCGCGGCGAATTGCCAGGCTGGCCGGGGCCCGAACAGTCGGGCCGCCGCGGCCGCCGCCAACCCGAGTGCCTGAAGGGCATCGGTGAACCCCGACCCCGTCACGGGCACCGCCCCGGCGCAGGCATCAAGGGCGTGGAGCAGCGCGGTGAACAACACCCGCAAGCTCTCAGCCCGAGCGCCGAACCGCCGCAGCCAACCTCGGACCGTGCTCACCGGCCGGTCCAGCACAGCGGCGATGCTGCGGTGCCCCGCACCGGCTGCCTTGGCCAGTAGAGCTCGGCCGACCACGACGACCGTGTCCGCCCGGCGCAGCAGCGTGCAAGCCGGCAGCAGCACATGCGTGCAGCGGCACTGCGAACACGCCGAACGACGAGGACGCAGTGCCACCACGGCCGTCTCGTCCCGGACCCCGCGTTCCCTGCCATGGCCCCACGGGCGCAGTTCGCCGGCGCAACCTGGGCAGCGAAGTTCACCGCCGATCAGGAGCTGGTCGACCTCGAGCGGGTCCGTACCTACGATCAGCAACGGGTGCCTTTCTGCACCAAGCGACGGCCCTCCCTTCCGGCCAAGGAAATCGGGAGGGCCGCTGCGTTTCTACGACGTCGTCACGCTCTCGTCGCCAACCAAGAAGGGCAACCCGCCGGGCCGCCCTTGAAGATCATCATCACCGTGAACGACGCAGGACACCTACAAGTCGTCAAGCAACGTGTCGCTCAACAGATGGTGCCCGAGACGGCCGCGGTGATGTCAGGCCCCCAGTCGTAAAGGACGTCACCGGTGTTCTCGACGACGTCGACGTGTTTGTCGACCCGAACCTTCGTGTTGTTGTTCGGGTAGCTGCCCTGGG
>JANMWN010000285.1:0-14538 GCA_031394045.1 Sporichthyaceae bacterium | reverse complement strand
GGCCGGTGACGCCGAGTGCGGCCACGACGGTGCCGAGGTCGGCCACCCGGTCTGCGAGGCGCTGCGGGGTCGGGACCCGGTCGGAGTACCCCATCCCGAGGTGGTCGACGGCGACGACCCGCCACCCCGGCGGCGCTCCAGCCAGCAGGCTGCGCCACAGGTACGACCAGGTCGGGTTGCCGTGGACGCACAGCAGCGTCCCCACCGGCTCGGCAGCGTCGACCGGCCAGCTGTCCAGGCAGTGCCACGTGTGCTGGTCACCGTCGGCGCCGATCGCGACAACCAGTCGTGACCACGCCGGGTCGAGCCCGGGCATGCCCCCAGGGGGCATCACCAGTGGATCTCGCTGAACGCGGTGTTGAGGCCCGAGCCGATGCCCATGCACAGGATCCGGTCGCCAGGGAGCAGCGACTCGCTCTGGTGGGCCAGCGTGATCGGGACCGACGCCGGGCCGATGTTGCCCAGCCGCGGGAAGGTGAGCGGCACCCGGGCCGGGTCGATGCCGAGCCGGGCGCACAGTGCGCTGGTGTGGACGGACGAGACCTGGTGCAGTACGTAGCAGTCCATGTCGGACCAGTCGTTGTCGCCCAGCGCGGCCTTCCTGGCGTCCTCGGCGAGCGCGAGCCCGGCGTCCAGGAGTCCCTTGGTGTCCGTACGCATCTGCTCGAGGTCGCCGACGCAGAGCTGGTGGTGCTCGGTGCCGGCCCGCGCCACGCCGCCGACGAGCCGGTGCGCTCCGGGATGCTGGTCGGCCGGGCCGAGGACGACCGACGCGGCGCCCGACCCGACCGTCAGAGTGGCGAACTCGGAGAAAAGCTCCTCGACAGTGGTCTCGGGCCGGTTCAGCCGGGCGATCGTGGCTTCCTGGGTGTAGCGGGCGCTCTCGCCGTCGACGATGACCGCGTACTCGATCTGGCCGGAGTCGATCATCGTGCCGGCCAGGTGCATCGCGTTGACGAAGCCGAGGCAGGCGTTGGAGAGATCGAAGTTCAGGCAGGAGGTCGGCAGCCCGAGCAGGTGGTGGATCTCGACGGCGGCGGACGGCTCGAGGTGGTTGCTGCTGATCGAGGAGTTGATCATCAGACCAGTACGTGCGGGGTCGATGCCGGACTCGGCGAGCGCCTTGGCACCGGCCATTGCGGCTGCCTCGGCAAAGCTCGTGTCCTCGTCCCACCAGCGGCGCTCGTGGATCCCGGCCAGGCCCTGGAGCAGCCCCGGGCGCAGCCCGAGCCGGGTCAGCGTCTTGGCCAGCCGCTCGTCGAACTCGGCGGAGGTCACCACCTGCGGCGCCTCGACGGCGGAGACGGACATGATCGCCGTGTTCGCGTGCTGGTACGTCGAGTTGCCGTTGATCCCGTGCGGCGAGGTGCGCGGTGTTGGCGTTGCTTGAGGTGAGGTTCCGCTCATCGACATCCCTGCTGGCTCCGGCTCTGGAGGGCTCAGTGTTCCATGACTTCAGGCCGAGTTCCCGCCAGGTGCTGCGGCGAGCCAGCGGTCCCGGATGAGCTCGACGACCTCGGGAGCGGCCCCGAGCGGGGCGGTGATCTTGGCCGCGCCGGCCGCCCGGCCGACCTCGGCGACCCGGTCCGCGAGCGTGCCAGGGCTGAGCAGGTACGTTGCCACCGTCACCGGGTCGTCACCCTCCGTCATCCCGCGGACGGTCTCGGCCAGGCTCGGACCGTCGCCGGCGAGGTATCCGGTCCGCACCGCACCGGGCCGCAGCTCGCGCAGCGCGGCCGCCACCGACTCGACCTGTGCCACCGCGTACTCGTCCGAGGAGCCGGCCGCCGCGAGCACGATCGGGTCGTCCTTGGGCGTCCCGGCGTCGGCCAGTCGCCGGATCACGGCGTCGGCCAGCCGTGGGTCGGGCCCCAGCGTGGGAGTCACGATCACCCGGCGTACGCCCGAGAGCATCCGCGGGATGTCGACGCGGGCGTGGAACCCGGCCGCCAGCAGCAGCGGCACCACGATGGCCGCCCCGCGTCGACGCAGGCGCAGCTCGGCCGGACCCTGCCGGCCGTTACCTGTCTCGCGGGCCAGCGCCACCGCCCCGGCCAGGTCCGGCTCGCCGAAGTCGAGCCAGCCCACCTGGACGTCACCCTGCCGGCCGATCTGGTCGCGCAGCTCGAGGATCGCCGGTGCGTGGTCGGGATGCGGGCTGCCGTGGGCGGCCAGGACCAACGGCGGAAGGCTCATCCCGCACCCCTGCGGCCCACGGGAAGGACTTGAAGCATCCACGGGACCCGGAGCATCCACAGGACCCGAAGCTTCCGAAGCATGGTGAGAGTCTGACCTATGGAGGCGCTCGCGGCAGGGTTGGGCGCGGTCGCGGGCGCAGTCAGTTACCGGTGCAGCCCGCACTCGGTCTTGGCGAACCCGGCCCAGCGCCCGGCCCGCGGGTCCTCGCCCGGGGCCACGGCCCGGGTGCAGGGCGCGCAACCGATCGAGGTGAACCCCAGCTGCTGCAGCGGGTTGTGGCGCAGGCCGTGGGTCGCGACGTAGTCGTCGATCTGGGCCTGCGTCCAGGCCGCGATCGGGTTGACCTTGACCTTGCCGCGGGCAGAGTCCCACGCCACGACCGCGGTGTGCGAGCGCGAGGTCGACTCCTCACGGCGTACACCGCTGATCCAGGCGTCGTACGGGTCGAGCGCACGGTGCAGGGGCTCCACCTTGCGCATCGAGCAGCACGCGTCCGGGTCGCGGCCGTACAGCTGAGGGCCGAACCGCGCGTCCTGCTCGGCAACCGTCAGCTCGGGCGTGACGTCGATGATGTTGACGTCCAGCCGCTGCTCCACGCCGCGCCGGAACTCGATCGTCTCGGGGAAGTGGTAGCCGGTGTCGAGGAAGACGACGTCGATCCCGGGTACGGCCCGGGACGCGAGGTGGGCGACCACCTCGTCGGCCATCGACGAGGCGACCACCAGGCGGGAGCCGAACGTGCGGCCCGCCCAGGCGAGCGTCTCGAGCGGGTGGGCGTCGGCGAAGCGGCGGTCAGCGGCCTCGGCCAGCTCCCGTGTCGCAGCGGTCGCATAGATCACGCTCATCGCAGCTCCTCCTCGGGTACGCGTACGGCCCAGCTGGCGAAGGTCTCGCCGTCCGCGCGGGTCTCGTCGAACGTGCGGACCACGCGCTCGACGTAGTCGGTGAGGTCGTCGGCAGCGACCCGGAGCCCTCGTACCGTCCGGCCGAAACCGGCTTCCTGTCCGAGCCGGCCGCCCAAGTGGACCTGGAAGCCCTCGGCGTCGCCGCCGTTGCCGTCGGGCACGAGCACGCCCTTGAGGCCGATGTCGGCGACCTGGATGCGGGCGCACGAGTTCGGGCAGCCGTTGACGTGGATGGTCAGCGGCTGGTCGAACGTGGGGAGCCGGTCCTCGAGCTCGGCGATCAGCCGCTTGGCGTTGCCCTTGGTCTCGGTGATGGCGAGCTTGCAGTACTCGATGCCCGTGCAGGCCATCGCGCCCCGGCGGAAGGTGCCCGGCGCCGCGTCGAGCCCGAGCGTGGCCATCGCTTCGACCAGCGCGTCGACCCGGTCGGCGGGGATGCCGAGGACGACCAGGCTCTGCTCGACGGTCAGCCGGATCTCGTGCCCGCCGGCCGCCTCGACGGCGTCGGCCAGCCGGGTCAGCGCCGTGCCGGACATCCGGCCCACGGTCGGCTTGGCGCCGATGGTGAAGCGGCCGTCGGTCTGCGGGTGCACGCCGATGTGGTCGCGCCGGCCGCGGGGCGGGTCGCCCGGCGGCGGACCGTCGCGCAGGACCCGGCCCAGGTACTCCGTCTCCAGGACCTCGCGGAACCGCTCGGTGCCCCAGTCGGCGACCAGGAACTTCAGCCGGGCCTTGGTACGCAACCGGCGATAGCCGTAGTCGCGGAAGATGCCGACTACCCCGGCCCAGACGTCGACCACCTCGTCCAGCGAGACGAAGGCGCCGAGACGCTGGGCCAGGTGCGGGTTGGTGGAGAGCCCGCCGCCGACCCAGACGTCGAAGCCCGGGCCGTGCTCGGGGTGGCGTACGCCGACGAACGACAGGTCGTTGACCTCGTGCGCCACGTCGAGATGGGGGGAGCCGCTGATCGCCGTCTTGAACTTGCGCGGCAGGTTCGAGTAGGCGGGGTTGCCCACGTGCAGCCGGACGATCTCGTCGATCGCCGGGGTGCCGTCCACGATCTCGTCGGGGGAGACACCGGCGACGGGCGAGCCGAGGATCACCCGCGGGGTGTCGCCGCAGGCCTCGGCGGTGGTCAGGCCGACGGCCTCGAGGCGCTTCCAGATCTCGGGGACGTCCTCGACGCGGATCCAGTGCAGCTGGATGTTCTGCCGGTCGGTGACGTCAGCGGTGTCGCGCCCGAACTCCGTCGAGATCGTCGCGACCGTACGCAGCTGGGCCAGGTTGAGCCGGCCGCCGTCGATGCGTACGCGCAGCATGAAGAAGGGGGCGTCGAGCTCCTCGGGCTCCATGCTCGCGGTTCGGCCGCCCTCGATGCCCTCGGCGCGCTGGGTGTAGAGCCCCCACCAACGCATCCGGCCGCGCAGGTCGGCGGGGTCGATCGAGGCGAAGCCGCGGTGGGCGTAGATGTTCTCGATCCGGGCGCGGACGTTCAGGCCGTCGTCGTCCTTCTTGGTGCGCTCGTTGGCGTTGAGGGGCTCGCGGAAGCCGAGCGCCCACTGCCCTTCGCCGCGCGGCTTGCCCGGCCGGCCAGCGCCACGGGGGGCGCGCTCGGGCGCGCGAGGCGGCGAGGCGTCGGCTGTGCCTGCTGTGCCTGCTGTGCCTGCTGTGCCTGCTGTACCTGCGTCGGCTGGAACGGGGGTGACCATCTGCGTCCTCTGTGCCCTCTTGGGGCCCTCTTGGGGGGCTTATGCGGGGAGGACGCGCGTATGCAGGGGGCTAGGCCGAGGAGGCGAAGTACCGGGCACTCGCGCGCCCGGCGGAAGAACAGCTGCGGGCTGCGGTCAGACGACCGGGACTGAGCACCGGCAGGACATGCCACAGACCCGCATCAGGTCGATGTGACGCCGCGCGACCAGGAAGGGCGAGACGGGCTGCATGGGCCGAAGTGTGACAGAGCGCGTCCAGGAGTACGAGGGCGGGTCCAGATGCTGGACAGATCCGCGGCACCGCGCAACTTGCCCTTGCCCATGCACGCCCAGGTACGCCCCCGCGCGCGGTGACCCGGACACGCGGGCGGGTTAGACGACGTACACCTTGCGGAGCGTCTCGTGGACGGTCCAGCGGGTCCGGTCGCCGGCCTCGAGCACGCCGATGTCGCCGGTGGCCAGCTCGAGCACCGGGCCGCCCTCGACCTCCACGGTGGCCCGCCCGCTCAGCACCACGAAGACCTCGTCGGCCTCGACGTCGGTGGAGACCCCTGCTGTGTGCTCCCAGACGCCGACGGTCACGGTCCCGACGGTGGCCACGTCGGCGGAGCTCACCGTGGGCTGGCCCGAGACCACGTGCGCGGGGTCCAGGGGAGCCGGGCACAGCGGGAGGGTACGGGCGGGGACCACGCGGGCGACCATGCCCCAGACGCTAGCCACCGAGCGAGCCGAACGCGCCCGGCGGTTGGCCGAAACCGACGCGGGTTGGCCGACCTGCGGGCCAGGCGGCCCCCGTTTGGGCCAACCGGCGGGAATGAGCGGCTAGCCGGAACCGCTCGCGCGACTCGGGAGCAACTCAGGGTCGAGGTGAATGACATCGATGGGATTCGCCCCGTACGATGGCGCCGCGGCCCGGGAGGGGAAGCCTGGGCCGCTTAGACCGGAGTTGGACCGCAGTTGGACCCCAGGTGGACCGGAGTTAGGCCGCAGTTGGACCGCAGTTGGACCGCAGTTGGACCGGAGTCAGACCGCAGGAAGCAGGGAGGAGAGTCATGACGACAGACGCAGCAGGCACCGCCGCCGCGGGCGGGCCGACCACCCGCGACGAGCAGGGGCTGTCCGACCGCGACCTCGCCGTGCTCGCCTTCGAACGGCAGTGGTGGAAGTACGCCGGCGCCAAGGAGCAGGCGATCCGCGACCTGTTCGACATGTCGGCGACGCGCTACTACCAGGTGCTCAACGGCCTGATCGACCGGCCCGAGGCCCTGACCGCCGACCCCATGCTGGTCAAGCGGCTGCGCCGGCTGCGGGCGTCGCGCCAGCGAGCGCGATCGGCCCGCCGTCTCGGCTTCGAAGCCTGATCCGCAGCTGATCGCCCATGTCCGACGACGGACGTCTGCCCCCCGCGTGGGGCCCTGCCGGGGCGAACCCCTTCGCTACGCCTGGCACGCCCGACCACCGGCTCGCGGACCTGTTCACCGAGCCGCTCGGCCCGCCGCCGCCCGCGCCGCCCGACCCGACCCAGCTGGCTGCTGAGCACCAGGCTGCCCAGCAGGCGTACGCCGCCCAGCAGGAGCGCGACGCCGGGTACGAACCGGCCCGGCTCGGCGGCGCCCACCGGGCCAGGCGGCAGCCAGCTCGCTACGTGCTCCCGGCGATCATCGGCGCGCTCGCGGTCGTCGCCCTGGTGATCGGCATCTCCGGCTGGTTCCGCGACAGCGACACGGTCGCGACACCGACCCCGACCCAGAGCCAGAGCCAGGTGTCGGTGTCCACCCCGCCGACGTCGAGCGCACCCACCCCGACGCCCACCCCGACCCCGACGCCCACCCCCACTCCGACCCCGACGCCGTCCAAGACCGCTGTCGTACCCCCGCCGGTCGTGCACGCGCCCTCGGTGGTGCTCAACGAGACCTCGACCCGGGGGCTGGCCGCCCAGGTCGCCGTCCGGCTGCGGGCCCTGGGCTGGACCGTCACGGGCACCGGCAACTGGCGGGGCAACGTCGGCTCGACGACGGTCTACTACCCCGCCGGCATGGAGGCCGCAGCACGCAGGATGGCCTACGACCTCGGCGTCACCCGCATCCGTCCCCGGGTCGCCGGCATGCTGACCAACCGGCTCACCGTGGTCCTGACGAGCAACCCCTTCGCCTGAGCTGGACCCGGTTGTGACGCCTGAGCCCCGGCCGTGACCATCGGCTCCCTGCTCGCCCCGCTGCTGGCCGACCCGGCCGGTGCCCTGGTCGCGTGCGACTACGACGGGACGCTCGCCCCGATCGTCGACGACCCCGGGCAGGCGTACCCCGCGCCGGGGGCTGTCGAGGCGCTGACCGTGCTGGCCGGTCTGGTCGGCCAGGTCGCGGTGATCACCGGCCGGGCGGCCCTGGACGCCGTCCGGATCGGGGGGCTGCAGCAGGTGCCCGGACTGGTCGTGCTCGGTCTCTACGGTACGCAGCGCTGGACCGACGGGGTGCTGACGGCCGCCGACCCGCCGCCCGGTCTCGCCGCCGCGAGGGCCGCCGCGGCTGACCTGGTCAGGTCGGGTGACGCCGGGGTACGGCTGGAGGACAAGGGTGGGTCCTTCGCGGTGCACACCCGCCAGGCCGCCGACCCGAAGGCCGCGCTCGACCGGCTCCGCGAGCCGCTGACGGCGCTGGCCGCCGAGCACGGGCTACGGATCGAGCCGGGCCGGCATGTGCTCGAGCTGCGGTCCGCCGCAGGCGGGTCCGGGTCTGACAAGGGCGCGGCCCTGCTGCGGCTGGCGTCCGACCTGCCCGCCACGAGCGTGCTGTTCGCCGGCGACGACCTCGGCGACCTGGCCGCGTTCGAAGCGGTGAAACGCTTGCGCAGCAACGGTCTACCGGCCTGGGCGGTCGCTGCGGCGAGCCTTGAGGCACCCGCGGTGGCCGCGGCGGCCGACCTCGTGGTCGACGGTCCGGCCGGAGTCGTCGAGCTCCTGCGCGAGATCGCTCAGCTGCTGGGCTGACCGAGCGCTTCGAGCTGCCGGGCGAGCCACAGCTCCGGCGGCAGGGCGGTCGACGCGGCCGCGAGCCGGCCCGACCGCGCCAGCCGGTCCGCGGGCTCCATCGAGAGCGCGGCGTGCAGCGCCTGGGCGGTGCCGAGCACGTCGAACGGGTTGACCAGCAAGGCGTCCTCGCCGAGCTCCTCCGCGGCGCCGGCCTCGCGCGAGAGCACCAGCGTGCAGCCGTTGTCGGCGATGATCGGGCACTCCTTGGCCACCAGGTTCATGCCGTCGCGCACCGGGTTGACCAGCAGGACGTCGGCCAGCCGGTACGCCGCCAGCGAGCGCGCGTAGTCGTCCTGGACGTCGAGCAGCAGCGGCTGCCAATCCGGCGTACCGAACTCGTCGTTGATCTCCTGGGCCAGCCGCTGCACAGCCGCGGTGTACTCGCGGTAGATCGGCAGGTCGTGCCGGCTCGGGTACGCGAAGGCCACGTGGACCACCCGGCCGCGCCACTGCGGGTAAAGCACCAGCAGCTCGCGGTAGGCCTCGAGCCCTCGGACGATGTTCTTGGACAGCTCGGTGCGGTCGACCCGGACGATGACCTGCCGGTCGCCCACCTGCTCCTGCAGCGCCGCCAGCCGGGAGCGCACGTCCGGTTGCTGGGACCGCTCGACCAGCGCAGGTCCGTCGACACCCAGGGAGTGGACGTCGAGGTCGGTCTGCTTGCCGTCGTGATGGACAACCAGGGGTCCGGTGCCGCCCAGGCCCTCGACCTTGGCGTCCAGGACTCGGACGCAGCACCGGGCGAACGCCTCGGCCCAGCGCCGGGTCAGGAAGGCCGCGCGGTCCGCGCCGAGCACACCCTCGAGGACCGCCGTCGCGATCTGGTCCGGCAGCACCTTGAACGAGTCGGGCGGGGCCCACGGCGTGTGCGAGAAGTGCCCGATCCGCAGGTCCGGGCGGCGCTCGCGCAGCATCTTGGGAGCCAGCGTCAGGTGGTAGTCCTGGACGATCACGCGCGCGCCGACGGCGGCCTCCTCGGCCAGGGCGTCGGCGAACGCCGCGTTGTAGTCGACGTACGAGGCCCAGTCGCGCTGGAAGCGGACCCCGAACGAGGGCTCCAGCGGGGTGTTGAAGAGCAGGTGGTGGACGAACCAGAGGGTCGAGTTGGCGATCGAGCCGTACGCCCGCGCGAAGGTGCCCGGATCGATGGCCAGCATGCGCACGGTCCCCTGGCTGCGCTGTGCCCCGGCGTCCGGCTCGATCCGGCCGCGCACGGCCGACCTGGCCGCGATCCGGTCGCCCTCGCTCAGCGCCGCGCACACCCAGACCGCCTCGCCCGCGCCGGACAGCGCAGCCACCAGCCCGCCGCCTCCGCGCCGAGCCGTGAGCACCCCGTCGTCGCCCAGCGCGTACGAGATCGGGCCGCGGTTGGACGCCACCACCACGTCGGCCTGACCGGGATGTCGCGGGTTCATACCACCGACTCTACGAGGCGCGCGCAGCCTGGGCGGCGGCGTACGCAGCGACGGTGACCATCGGCGGCCGCTCGACCAGCTCGACGTCGTGGGTCGTGGCCACCAGCTCGTGGTCGACGCGGTCGAACTGCGCCAGCGTCTGGTTCAGCGGCGTACGGCGGCGGATCCGGCCTTCCTTCTCGAGCCGCTGCAGGGCGACCTGCATGATCTCGCTGGCCATCAGCCCGAGCTGGGCGTCGGCCTGGTGCCGGTGGTGGCGGACGCCGAGGTCGACCTGGGCGATCGCGTCGAGGCCGGCCACCTCCAGGGTGTCGACCAGCAGCGCGAGCTCGACGCCGTAGCCGGTGGGGAACGGCAGCAGCTCCAGCAGCGCACGGCGGGCGGCGTACTCGCCGGCCAGGGGCTGCACCACTCCCGCGAGCTCGGGCCAGTGCAGGTTGAGCAGGGGCCGGGCGACCAGCTCGGTCACGCGTCCGCCCCCGGCCGGCAGCACCGCACCACCGTCGCGCAGCGGCCGGTCGTAGACGGCCTTGACCAGGGCCACCGAGCGGTCGGTGAGGATCGGTCCGAGCAGGCCGGAGACGTACGACGCCGAGAACTCCTGCAGGTCCGAGTCGATGAACACGAGCACGTCGCCCGAGGTCGCCGCCAGCGAGCGCCACAGCACCTCGCCCTTGCCGGGCAACGACGGGATGTCGGGGAGCACGTCGTCGCGGTGGACGACGCGGGCTCCTGCGGATGCCGCGCGGGCTGCGGTGCGGTCGCTGCTGCCCGAGTCGATGACGACGAGCTCGTCGACCAGCGCGGGCCGGCCGGACCGACCTGCTCCGTGGCTGCCGCCCATCAGCTCGCTCTGGATGGTCTCGACGATCGCGCCGACGGTGGCCTCTTCGTCGAGGGCGGGCAGGACCACGCTGACCCGGGTGTCGCCGGCCGCCTTGGCGGCCAGCAGCAGCTCGACCGGCCAGTCCGTCGCAGCGGAGGTTCGCCGGTACAGCCAGCGTTCGACGTCAGGTCGCACCGCCGGCCTCCGTCCAGTTAGCTCGCACAGCTAGCGTCTCGTCAGCCGGACCGCCCGCACGGCGCCCCGGTCGTTCGGTACAGTCTCCGTCACGTCAACGCGTACGTCACGCCGGAGCATTCCTGCTCGCGGCTAGCGGGTACGCGTCGACGACAACTTCATACCGCTCATCCAGAGGGGCAGAGGGAACGGCCCGTTGAAGCCCCGGCAACCAGTGCGTCATCCATCCGCGCCAGGTGCCAAGTCCGTCCTGTGGGCCCGAATCGGTCCGGCCCCAGGAAAGATGAGGAAGGCTTCTCTGTGACCAGCTTGAGCTTCGACACCGCCGAGACTGGCGCTGTCCCCGCTGTCCCGTCTCCCTCCTTCGGCCCTGCCACGGCACTGGTCTGCCGGGAGTGCTCCCAGCGCTACCCCATCGGTGCCCGGTACGCCTGCGACGAGTGCTTCGGCCCGCTCGAGGTCGGCTACGCCTTCGGCGCCGTCACCCGCGAGCAGATCGAGGCCGGCCCGCTGTCCATCTGGCGCTACGCCCCGCTGCTGCCCGTACCCGCTGACGCGGCCCTGCGTCCGGTCGACCTTGCGCCGGGCTGGACCCGGCTGCACCGGGCCGACCACCTCGCCGCCGCGCTCGGCATGAAGCGGCTGTGGGTCAAGGACGACAGCGGCAACCCCACGCACTCCTTCAAGGACCGCGTGGTTGCGGTCGCGATGACCGCCGCGCACACTCTCGGCCTGACGACCGTCGCGTGCGCGTCCACCGGCAACCTGGCCGGGGCCGTCGCCGCTGCGGCCGCCCGGGCCGGCCTTGCCTCGGTGGTGCTGATCCCCGACGACCTCGAGGAGGGCAAGACCGTCAACGCCGCGGTCTACGGCGGCACGCTCGTGGCGATCCAGGGCAACTACGACGACGTCAACCGGCTCTGCAGCGAGGTCGCCTTCGAGCACGAGGACTGGGGCTTCGTGAACGTGACGCTGCGCCCGTTCTACGCCGAGGGCTCCAAGACCGTGGGGTTCGAGATCGCAGAGCAGCTCGGCTGGCGGCTGCCGCAGCAGGTGGTCTCGCCGATCGCGTCCGGCTCGTTGCTGACCAAGGTGGACAAGGCCTGGGGCGAGCTCGCGTCGCTCGGCCTGGTCGAGGGCACGCCCTACCGCGTCTTCGGCGCCCAGGCCACCGGCTGCTCACCCGTCTCGCAGGCGTACGCGGCCGGCGCTGACGTCGTACGCCCGGTCAAGCCGGACACCATCGCCAAGTCGCTCGCCATCGGCAACCCGGCCGACGGGCCGTACGCGCTGGACGTGGTTCGGCGTACCGGTGGGGCCATCGCCGACGTCTCGGACGCCGAGGTGGTGGCGGGGATCCGGCTGCTGGCCGAGACCGAGGGGATCTTCGCCGAGACCGCGGGCGGGGTGACCCTCGCGGTGCTCCGCAAGCTGCTGGCGCTCGGCCTGGCCGACCCCGACGCGGAGACGGTGCTGCTCAACACCGGCGACGGACTGAAGACCCTCGACGCCGTGTCCGGCGTCGTCGGGCCGAGCGTCACCATCCGTCCATCGCTCGACGCGTTCCGCGAGGCGGAGCTCGGGCTGTTCCGAGAGGCAGGGCAGGCGTGAGCGTCACCATCCGGGTTCCCACGATCTTGCGTACCTACACCGGCGGGGCCTCCGAGGTGACCGTCGAGGGCGCGACGTTGTCCGAGGTCATCACCGCGCTCGAGGCCGGCTACCCCGGCATCGGCCCCCGCGTGCTCGACGACCAGGGCAAGCTGCGTCGCTTCGTCAACGTGTACGTCGGTGACGAGGACGTTCGCTTCGCCGGTGGCCTCGACACCCCGACGCCGGGCGGCAGCACCGTCTCGGTGATCCCCGCCGTGGCCGGCGGCCAGGGCGGCTAGGGCGGCGCTGGCGGCTGAATCCGGGGAGTGCGTACGAACGGGGGGTGACGCGGCAGGGGCGGTGTCGCTAGATTCGCACCGCTCGCACTCGGTTCGGACAGGAGTAGGTAATGGCTCAGGGCACGGTCAAGTGGTTCAACGCCGAGAAGGGCTACGGCTTCATCGCCGAGGACGGCGGTCCGGACGTGTTCGTGCACTACAGCGCGATCGACGCCACCGGATACCGCAGCCTCGAAGAGGGTGACCGCGTCGAGTTCGAGGTCTCGCAGGGCCAGAAGGGCCCGCAGGCCGACGCCGTCCACAAGATCTGACGGCTGCTTGCGCTCGGTCCAGGGCCCACGGGGATTCCAGCACCGCTGAGCGGCCCGACGGCTTGCACTCAAGGGGGTCGAGTGCTAATCATTGGGTTAGCACTCTCCCTAGGAGAGTGACAGCAGCTCAGCATCAAGAAAGCACCAGACCGAGATCGTGGAGATGAGGTCAGGTGCGGCGGGGCAGACTCCCGTCGTCCTGGCCGGCCGTCGCGGGCGTCCCACGGTTTACCGCAACCGTTCCAGGAGGACGGACACCACATGGCCAAGATCATCGCGTTCAACGAGGAGGCCCGTCGCGGCCTCGAGCGCGGCATGAACCAGCTCGCCGACGCCGTCAAGGTGACGCTCGGCCCGAAGGGCCGCAACGTCGTGCTGGAGAAGAAGTGGGGCGCTCCCACGATCACCAACGACGGTGTCTCCATCGCCAAGGAGATCGAGCTCGAGGACCCGTACGAGAAGATCGGGGCCGAGCTCGTCAAGGAGGTCGCCAAGAAGACGGACGACGTCGCCGGCGACGGAACCACCACGGCCACCGTGCTCGCCCAGGCGCTCGTGCGCGAGGGTCTGCGCAACGTGGCAGCCGGCGCCAACCCGATGGCGCTCAAGCGCGGCATCGAGAAGGCCGTCGAGGCTGTCAGCGCACAGCTGCTCAGCATGGCCAAGGAGGTCGAGACCAAGGAGCAGATCGCTGCCACCGCGTCGATCTCGGCCGCTGACCCGCAGATCGGCGAGATGATCGCCGAGGCGATGGACAAGGTCGGCAAAGAGGGCGTCATCACGGTCGAGGAGAGCAACACCTTCGGTCTCGAGCTCGAGCTCACCGAGGGCATGCGCTTCGACAAGGGCTACATCTCGCCCTATTTCGTGACCGACCCGGAGCGCATGGAGGCGGTGCTCGAGGACGCGTACATCCTCATCGCCAACTCCAAGATCTCCGCCGTCAAGGACCTCCTCCCGATCCTCGAGAAGGTCATGCAGGGCGGCAAGCCGCTCGTCATCCTCTCCGAGGACGTCGAGGGCGAGGCGCTCGCGACCCTGGTCGTCAACAAGATCCGCGGCACCTTCCGCTCGGTGGCCGTCAAGGCCCCCGGTTTCGGTGACCGTCGTAAGGCGATGCTCCAGGACATCGCGATCCTCACCGGCGCGCAGGTCATCTCCGAGGAGGTCGGCCTCAAGCTCGAGAGCACTGGGCTCGAGCTGCTCGGTCGTGCCCGCAAGGTCGTCGTCACCAAGGACGAGACGACGATCGTCGAGGGTGCTGGCGACAGCGAGCAGATCGCCGGTCGGGTCAACCAGATCCGCGCCGAGATCGAGAAGTCGGACTCCGACTACGACCGCGAGAAGCTCCAGGAGCGCCTGGCCAAGCTGGCCGGCGGCGTCGCCGTCATCAAGGCCGGCGCGGCCACCGAGGTCGAGCTCAAGGAGCGCAAGCACCGCATCGAGGACGCCGTTCGCAACGCGAAGGCGGCCGTCGAGGAGGGCATCGTCGCAGGCGGTGGCGTCGCGCTCATCCAGGCCGGCGTCACGGCGTTCGAGAAGCTCGAGCTCGAGGGTGACGAGGCCACGGGCGCGAACATCGTCCGGGTCGCGCTCGACGCACCGCTCAAGCAGATCGCGATCAACGCCGGCCTCGAGGGCGGCGTCGTGACCGAGAAGGTGCGCGGTCTCGAGCCCGGCTGGGGCCTGAACGCGGCCACCAACGAGTACGTCGATATGATCAAGGCCGGCATCATCGACCCGGCCAAGGTCACGCGCTCGGCGCTGCAGAACGCGGCTTCCATCGCCGCGCTCTTCCTCACCACCGAGGCGGTCATCGCCGACAAGCCGGAGAAGGCTCCGGCCGGCGGCGACGGCGGCGGCGGCATGGGCGGCATGGACTTCTAAGTCCCAGCAAGGGCAGGGGCGGGGCCAGCTGTATCGGCCCCGCCCCTTCTTGTTTGCCCGCCTTCCGAGTCGAGGGTTATTGATAAAATGGCGACAAGCCCGTAAACCCAATTACCACACAACAAAGAAAATGGGAATTAGGGGGGGGAAGCCGCGAGACAGAAGATGGAC
>JANMWN010000284.1:0-2804 GCA_031394045.1 Sporichthyaceae bacterium | reverse complement strand
AAGCGGGCTCTGGCGGGTGCACGGGGGGTCGCTTTGTGCCGTCGGTGCCGACGGTTACTGTCGGGGCGTGTCCCTGGCCCTGTACCGCCGCTACCGCCCCGAGACCTTCGCCGAGGTCATCGGGCAGGAGCACGTGACCGGGCCCCTGCAGCAGGCGCTGCGCAACGACCGCGTCAACCATGCGTACCTGTTCAGCGGGCCGCGCGGGTGCGGCAAGACCACCTCGGCACGCATCCTGGCCAGGGCCCTGAACTGCGAGCAGGGACCCACGCCCGAGCCCTGCGGGGCCTGCTCGTCCTGTGTCGACCTGTCCCGTGGCGGCGGGGGCAGCCTGGACGTGGTGGAGATAGACGCGGCCTCGCACGGAGGCGTCGACGACGCCCGCGACCTGCGCGAGCGGGCCTTCTACTCGCCTGCCTCGTCCCGCTACAAGATCTACATCATCGACGAGGCCCACATGGTCTCGCCGCAAGGCTTCAACGCCCTGCTCAAGGTCGTCGAGGAGCCGCCGCCGCACCTGAAGTTCATCTTCGCCACGACCGAGCCCGAGCGGGTCCTCGGCACGATCCGTTCGCGTACGCACCACTACCCGTTCCGGCTGGTGCCGCCGAGGGTCCTGCAGGACTACCTCCAGCACCTGTGCGACCTCGAGAAGGTCGAGGTCGGGCCTGGCGTCCTGCCGATGGTCGTCCGCGCGGGGGCCGGGTCGGTCCGTGACGCGCTCTCAGTCCTCGACCAGCTGATCGGCGGCGCCGGCCCTGACGGGGTCACCCACGCGTACGCCGCCTCGCTGCTGGGTTACACCGACGCCGCGCTCCTCGACGACGTCGTCGACGCGCTGGCAGCGGCGGACGGTGCCTCGGTCTTCGAGCTGGTCGACCGCGTCCTCGAGAGCGGCATCGACCCGCGCCGCTTCGTCGCGGACCTGCTGGAGCGGCTGCGCGACCTGGTGATCGTCCAGGCGGTGCCCGACGCGGGTGCCAAGGGCCTGCTGCACGCGCCGCAGGACCAGCTGGCGCGGATGGTCGGCCAGGCCGGCCGGTTCGGCCCCTCCGACCTCGCCCGCGCCGCCGACGTCGTCAACGCCGGGCTCACCGAGATGCGCGGAGCGACGGCGCCGCGGCTCCAGCTCGAGCTGATCTGCGCGCGGGTGCTGCTGCCGGCTGCCGACGCCGACGTCGAGCGCGGCACCCGAGCCCGGCTGGACCGGCTCGAGCGGCGGTTCGCGATCGGCGGCGCCGCCGAGCACGCGGCATCGGCACCGCCGGCTCCACCCGTTCGCCCGCCCGCTCCACCCGTCCGCCCGCCCGCTCCACCCGTCCGCCCGCCCGCTCCACCCGTCCGTCCTCCGGTCGCCGCCGAGCATGTCCCCGCAGGACAGGACGAACCCGCCGTCGTGCCGGAGCAGGTGCCGGTGCCGGACGTCGTCGACCTGACCAGCCCCGGACCGGCCCCCGTCCCCGTCGAGGCCACAGCCGACCCTGTCGCCGCCGAGCCGACAGCAGCCGAGCCGACCGCCGAGACGATCGCGGCCGAGACCGGGCTCGACCTGCACGCCGTACGCCGGATGTGGCCCGAGATCCTCGACCAGGTCAAGGCGAAGCGGCGGGTGACCTGGATGCTGCTGTTCGACAAGGTGCAGGTGCTGGGGCTCGACGAGCGCTCGCTGACACTGGGCTTCCCCGACGCCGGATCGGTCAAGGGGTTCACCTCGGGGGGCCATGACGAGGTGCTCCGGCAGTCGATCATCGACATCGTCGGCACCGACTGGCGGATCGACCCCGTGCACCAGCCGGCCGGCTCGGCTGCCGGTTCGACCACTGCGGCGCCTCCCCCTCCGCCTCCGCCGAGCGATGAAGCCCCGCCGCCCGCACCGGCTCCGCGGCGGCTGGTCGTCCCACCCCTGGGCAGCACAGCTGCGGGCGGGGCATCCGAAGGCGACGCACCGGTGGCTGAGGACCTGCCGGCCGACGACGACGCCGACGCCGACGACAGCGGGCTGTCGGGCACCGAGCTGGTAGCCCGTGAGCTCGGTGGGCGGGTCATCGGCGAGTTCGGGACGAGCTGAGACATAGGCTCGTGAGGGCCAGCAGCCGAGCGGCCGACCAGCAGCGGACGGGAGCGTCATGTACGAAGGCGTGGTCCAGGACCTGATCGACGAGCTCGGCCGGCTGCCCGGGGTCGGGCCCAAGAGCGCCCAGCGGATCGCCTTCCACCTGCTCCAGGCTGACCAGGTCGACGTACGCCGGCTGGCCCAGGTCCTGGTCGAGGTCAAGGACAAGGTCCGGTTCTGCCGTACCTGCTACAACGTCGCCGAGGCCGAGCAGTGCCGGATCTGCCTCGACCCGCGCCGCGACCTGGCCTCGCTGTGCGTGGTCGAGGAGCCCAAAGACGTCCTCGCGGTGGAGAAGACGCGCGAGTTCCGGGGGCGCTACCACGTCCTCGGCGGCGCGATCAGCCCGATCGAGGGCATCGGCCCGGACGACCTGCGGGTCAAGGAGCTGATGATCCGGCTTGCTGACGGTACGGTGACCGAGATGATCATCGCGACCGACCCCAACCTGGAGGGCGAGGCCACCGCGACGTACCTGGCCCGCCTGATAAAGCCCATGGGTCTGCGCGTCACCCGGCTGGCCAGCGGCCTGCCGGTGGGCGGCGACCTCGAGTACGCCGACGAGGTCACGCTCGGCCGTGCGTTCGAAGGAAGGCGGCTGCTCGATGTCTGAGCTGGACGAGTTCTCCCGCGACATCGCGGCGCACGTACGCACGTACCTCGCGGGGGTGCACGAGATCGCGAGCGGCGA
>JANMWN010000277.1:0-10197 GCA_031394045.1 Sporichthyaceae bacterium | reverse complement strand
GCCACCAAACGAACGGCCGCGACCCGGGCCTCGGCCCGGCGCGCCCACCCCGCCACAGCCAGCGGATCAACCCCGGCCGTCAGGTGCTCGGCCACGGCAGCGGCGAGCTGGTCCAGCGCAGCGTCCACCCTGGCCCGGGCGAGCAGCAGCGGGTCGCCCGCAAGGGGCGTCGCGGGGTGCTGCGCGGTGATCGTCATTCCATGATCGTACTCGAACAGGTGTTCGAAGGCCATTGGTACGCAACAACTTTTCGACACAATTTCCCGTAGCAGACGAGACCGACAACCAGACGATCTTGTCCACAGGCAGCGCTCCCGGAGGCGACCCACCCGCCGCTAGGCGAGGATCGCGGCGGAGTACGACACGGTCGAGACGGCGGCCTTGCCGCAGGACTCGGGGCGGGCCGGCTCCAGTGGCATCTCCGACACCTGGACGCGTACGGTCCCAGCCGGCCCGGTGACCAGCCAGTTGTCGGCCGCAGACTCGACCGGCAGCGCGTACGGCCGCGCCGCACCCAGCGAGGCGAGCACGGCCAGCTCGGCGGCCTGGGCAGGGCGGGGGAGGCTGGTACGCCCGCGGCAGGCGGCCAGGCCGCGAGTGGCCGCGAGGGGACCCCCGTACACGAACCCGTCCGGCAGCGACAGCAGCGTCGGCGCGAGGCGGTGGCCGCCGAGGTGCGAGGCCTCCCACACCTGCCCGGGCAGCTCGGCCGCGAGCGCTGCCGCGACCGGCCGGCCCAGCAGTGCGCAGCAGCGGTCGCGCTTGGAGTTGGTGCAGACCAGCAGCAACGGCTCGGTCACCGCCGAGCCGAGCATCGGACGTACCCCGGCCGCGACCGAGCCGAGGTCCAGGTCGAGCAGCAACGCAGGGTCGTCCACAAGGGTGTGCTCCAGCCACGGTTCACCCGGCCCGACGTGGCCGACCCAGACGTTGCGCGGCCGGTCGACCACGTGGTCGTCGGCGTGGTGCCCGATCCGGCGCGCCAGGACGACCGTGACCGGCACGTCCGCCGAGCGCTCCGTCAGCGCGACCCCGATCGCGTGGTCGAGGTGGCTGCTCAGCAACGCCTTGGCGCCCCACGGCCCCGGCTGTTCGAGCACCACCCAGGACTGCGCCAGCGCGGCCGTGCCCGCCAGCAGCTCGCCCAGGTCCCGGGCGTACTCCGAGCAGAGGGTCACCCGCTGGACGCTACCTCGCAGGCCCGGCCACGGCGGCGACCGGCTGTCCGAGCGGGACCCCGGAGCCGTCCCGTCGCGGGTCGACGGCCGGGAGCTCCACGGGTACGCCCGCGGCCGTCGACGCCCGAGCCGGTTCGTGGCCGACCCAGGCGAGCAGCAGGGTGTCCTCGCCGCGCAGGAACCGCTGGCAGCGCACGCCGCCGGTGGCCCGGCCCTTGCCCGGGTAGTCGGCGAGCGGGGTGACCTTGCCGGCGCCGGGCTGGGTTCCGGGCAGCGCGTCCGACGACCCGGCCACGGTGACCACCAACCCCGGCTCGGCGGGGTCGACGGCGCCGAAGAAGACCACCTGGTGGCCGGGGCTGAGCCGGATCCCCGCCATGCCCCCGGCCGGCCGGCCCTGGGGCCGTACCGAGGCCGCGGGGAACCGCAGCAGCTGGGCGTCGGAGCTGATGAACACCAGCTCGGCCCCCTCGGAGACCTCGGCGGCCCCCACGACCCGGTCGCCGTCGTCGAGCCGGATCAGCTCGAACGAGTCACGTCCGGCCGGGTAGTCGGGCTGGACCCGCTTGACGACGCCGCGCTCGGTACCGAGGGCGAGCCCGGGGCTGTCGGCGCCCAGGCCGGCCAGGGTGACGACGCGTTCGCCCTTCTCGAGCTCGACGAACTCGCTCAGCGGCGCTCCGCCGGCCAGGCTCGGCGCAGTGGCGGTGGGGGGCAGCCCCGGCAGGTCGACCACCGAGAGCCGCACCATCCGGCCGGCGCTGGTGACCAGCCCGACCTCGCCGCGCACCGTGGAGCGCACGACGCCGACGACGACGTCGTGCTTGCTCCGCTCGCCCCCCTCGGGGAGCGGGTCGGCTCCGGTGCTCCGAGCGAGCAGCCCGGTGGACGAGAGCAGGACGACGCACGGGTCGTCCGTGACCTCCAGCTGCGCGGTGGCCGCCGCGACGGACGGCACCCCCGCCGACTCCAGCAGGACGGTCCGCCGGGGGGTCGCGAACTGCTTGGCCACGTCGGCCAGCTCGTCCGAGACGGTGCGCCGGAGCAGCGCGTCGTCGTCGAGGATGGCGCTGAGCTCGTCGATGGTCCGGGTCAGCTCGTCCCGCTCGGTCTCGAGGTCGATCCGGCTGAACTTGGTCAGCCTCCGCAGCGGCATGTCGAGGATGTACGTCGCCTGGACGTCCGACAGGTCGAAGACCTGGATCAGCCTGGCCTTGGCCTCGGCGGCGTCGTCGGACGTACGGATCAGCGCGATGACCTCGTCGATGTCGATGATCGCGACGAGCAGGCCCTGCACGAGGTGCAGTCGCTCCTCCGCCCTGCGCTTGCGGTAGGCGGTACGCCGCCGGACGATCTCGAGCCGGTGCTCGACGTAGACGCGCAGCAGCTCGGCCAGCCCGAGCGTGCGCGGCTGGCCGTCCACCAGCGCGACGTTGTTGATGCCGAACGAGTCCTCCATCGGCGTCAGCTTGTAGAGCTGCTCGAGGACCGCCTCGGGGACGAATCCGCTCTTGATCTCGACCACGATCCGCAGGCCGTGCCGGCCGTCGCTCAGGTCGGTGACGTCCGATATCCCTTGCAGGCGCTTGGACTTGACCAGCTCGGCGATCTTCTCGATCACCTTCTCGGGACCCACGCCGTAGGGCAGCTCGGTCACGACGATGCCCCGCCGCCGCGCCGTGATCGAGTCGACGCGGGTGGCCGCGCGGATGCGGAACATGCCGCGCCCCGACTCGTACGCGTCGCGGATGCCGTCCAGCCCGACGATCTTGCCGCCGGTCGGGAGGTCGGGGCCGGGGATGAAGCGCATCAGGTCGTCGAGGGTGGCCCTCGGGTTCTTGATCAGGTGCCGCGCGGCCGCGATGACCTCGCCGAGGTTGTGCGGCGGCATGTTTGTGGCCATGCCGACGGCGATCCCGGAGGAGCCGTTGACGAGCAGGTTGGGGAACGCCGCCGGCAGCACCGACGGCTCGGTCAGCTGGCCGTCGTAGTTGGAGCCGAAGTCGACGGTGTCCTCGTCGATGCTCCCGGTCATCAGCAGGGCGGCCGGGTCCAGGCGGCACTCGGTGTACCGCATGGCGGCGGGGCCGTCGTCGAGCGAGCCGAAGTTGCCGTGCCCGTCGATCAGCGGCACCCGCATGGAGAACGGCTGCGCCATCCGGACGAGGGCGTCGTAGATCGCGCCGTCGCCGTGCGGGTGCAGCTTGCCCATGACCTCGCCGACGACGCGCGCGCTCTTGACGTGGCCCCGGTCGGGGCGCAGGCCCATGTCGGCCATCTGGTACAGGATCCGCCGGTGCACCGGCTTCAGGCCGTCTCGCGCGTCCGGCAGGGCGCGGGAGTAGATGACGGAGTACGCGTACTCGAGGAACGAGCCCTGCATCTCGTCGGAGACGTCGACATCGACGATGCGCTCGACGAAGTCCTCGGGCGGTGGGGTGGGGGTACGGCGGGCCATGGCTCGCATTATCCCGTCAGGGGCGGGCTCCCGGCCGGGTCACCACGCGGGCGGCCAGGGCGCAGCCGGCGGTCAGGGCGTCCAGCGGCACTGCCCCGGCCAACCAGGGCGGCAGGAACCCCGCGGCGAAGCAGTCGCCGGCCCCGGTGGTGTCGACGACCTCGGCGGGTACGGCCGGCACGCGTACGTGCGCATCCCCACCGAACCAGGCCGCGCCCCCCCGCCCGAGCTTGACCACGACCTCGGCAAACCGGCCGGCCAACGCCGTCCCCGCCTCGACCGGGTCGCTGAGGCCGGCCAGCAGGCAGGCCTCGTCCTCGTTGGCCAGCAACAGGTCTGCCGCGTCGAGCCAGCCGAGGACCCGGTCGACGCCGACAGCCGCCAGCGGCCCGACGGACGCCGGGTCGACCGACACCGTCATCCCGGCAGTGCGGGCGAGGGCCAGCGCCGCAAGGGCCGCCGGCCGCGACCCCTCGGTGAGCAGCGCGTAGCCCGACAGGTGCAGGTGGTGGCCGGCGACGAAAAGGTCCGGCGGGAGGTCGTCGACCGCGAGCCCAGCGTTGGCCCCCGCGTCGGGGAACATCGACCGGACGCCGTCGGGGGTGGCGACCACGACGCACGTGCCGGTGGGCCGGTCGCCGTCGAACCGCACGCGTACGTCCACGCCCGCATCCGCGAGCGCCTGAACCGCCGCGTGGCCGAGCAGGTCGTCGCCGGCCCGGCCGACGTACGAGACGTTCGCGCCTGTGGCAGCCAGCCAGGCCGCGGTGTTGGCGGCCGACCCGCCGCCGGAGACGCGGACGCTCGCGCGGGTGTCGCTGCCGGCCGCGAGCGGCACGGAGGCGAGCGCCACGACGTCGGTCATCAGGTCGCCGACCGCAACGACCCGCGTCATGCCTGGAGCGCTCGCGGCGCCGCTGCCGACGATGCAGCCGCAGCGGCCCCAGCGATCTGGGCGGCGACCGCGGCGTTGCCGAGGATGATCTTGATGTTCGCCTCGAGGCTGGCGCCGGACGTCTCGCGGTGGAACCAGTCGAGCAGGAACGGTGTGACGTCCTTGCCGGTGACTCCGGCGGTCTCTGACGCGGCCATGCCGCTGGCCAGGACCCAGTCGTGCAGCTCGGAGTCCAGCGCGTCCTCGAGAGCCAGCGGGTTCGCCACGATCAGCGCGGAGGTGAGCTCCAGCGAGGCGCGGGCGGCCATCACCGCCGCGACCTCCTCGGGGGAGTCGACCCGGAACTCCAGCCCGAAGCCGGAGTCGGTGAGGTAGAAGCCGGGGAACCGGTCGGTGCGGTAGCCGACCAGGCCGATGTTGAGGGTCTCCATCCGCTCCAGCGTCGCGGCCACGTCGAGGATCGACTTGACCCCGGTGCAGACCACGGTGATCGGCGTGCTGCCCAGGGTGGTGAGGTCGGCCGACTCGTCCCACGTCTCGCGGGCCTGCCGGTGGACCCCGCCGAGGCCACCGGTGGCGAAGACCTTGATGCCGGCGAGGGTGGCGATGTGGCTGGTCGACGCGACGGTGGTCGCCCCGTGACCACCCCGTGCGGCCACGGTCCCGAGGTCGCGCACGCTGACCTTCGCGACGTCGTCGCTGGTCGCGATCGTCTCGAGCTGGGCCTCGTCGAGCCCCACGCAGACCCGGCCCCCGACGATCGCGATCGTCGCGGGGACGGCGCCGTTGTCGCGTACGACCTGCTCGATCCTGCGGGCGGTCTCGAGGTTCCCGGGCCGGGGCAGCCCGTGACTGATGATCGTCGACTCGAGCGCGACCACTGGCTCTCCGGCGGCGAGGGCGGCGGCGACGTCGGGTCGTACGGTGAGGGGCGAGGCCATGCCCGCGAGCGTACCCACGGCTGGAGTACGGTCCCGCCATGGCTTCCCGACCGCACGAACGCCTCGACGGGTCGATGTCCTTGATGCCCCCCATGGCCCTGGCCGCCGGGCATGCGGAGCAGTGGCTCGTCGACCTGGCTCACCGCCCGGTGCCGGCCTCGGCGTCGTACGACGAGATGCTCGCGACACTCGGCGGTGACCTCCCGTCCGGACCCGTGCCGCCGGGCACCGTCGTCGACGAGCTCGCGACCGCGATCCGGCCGGGGCTGACGGCCATGTCGGGCGGGCGGTTCTTCGGCTTCGTGATCGGCGGCTCCCTGCCGGCCGCGATGGCCGCCGACTGGCTGGTCTCGGTGTGGGACCAGAACAGCGGACTGATCGCCCCGACGCCGGGTACGGCCGCGGCCGAGGCAGTCGCCGCCGGCTGGCTCGTCGACGTCCTCGGGCTCCCTCCCGAGACCAGCGTCGGGTTCGTCACCGGCGGCTGCATGGCGAACACCACCTGCCTGACCGTCGCCAGGCACCACGTCCTGGCCGCTGTCGGCTGGGACGTTGAGGAGCAAGGCCTGCACGGCGCGCCCCCGGTGCACGTGATCACGTCGGAGGAACGGCACGCCACCATCGACGTGGCGCTGCGCTACGTCGGGTTCGGGGCGGCGACCGCCCGCAAGGTCGGCACCGACGACCAGGGCCGGATCCTGCTGGCCGGCCTCGCTGCCGCCCTCGCCGAGACCGGCGGCGGCCCGACCATCGTGACGCTCGCGGCCGGCAACGTGAACACCGGCGCCTTCGACCCGCTCGCCGAGGCGATCGCGATGGCGCACGAGGCCGGCGCCTGGGTGCACGTCGACGGGGCCTTCGGTCTGTGGGCGGCGGCATCTCCCGAGCACCGGCACCTCGTGCGTGGCGTCGAGGCGGCCGACTCGTGGGCCACGGACGGGCACAAGTGGCTCAACGTGCCGTACGACTGCGGCCTGGCGATGACCCGCCACCTGGCCTCGCACCGGGCGGCGATGGGGGTCCATGCCGCCTACCTGACAGAGACGCAGGGGCCACCGGACCCGCTAGAACTGGTCCCCGAGTTCTCCCGGCGGGCCCGCGGCGTCCCGGTCTACGCCGCCCTGCGCTCGCTCGGGCGCGACGGGGTGGCCGACCTGGTCGCGCGCTGCTGCGGCCATGCCACGCGTACGGCTGAGCTGCTCGGGGCGCTGGACGGCGTCGCGGTGCTCAACGATGTCGTCCTCAACCAGGTGCTGCTGCGCTTCGACGACGACGACGCGACCACGCGAGCCGTGGTCCAGGCCGTCGTCGACGACGGTGCCGTCTACCTCTCCGGCACCACCTTCAAGGGGCGGGCCGGCATGCGTGTCTCTGTCTCGAGCTGGGCCACGACCGACGACGACATCGACGTCCTCGTCGATGCCGTGACGCGGGCGCTACACGCGGTACGCGTGGGAGACTGGGCGCCATGAGCGACCAGATCACCGTGCTGGGCGACGGCCTTCGTACGGCCATCGAGCGGGCCGGCTACTACCCCGACCTCGTGTCCGAGACCGTCGAGACGGCGCTCGGGGGCGAGGGCGTGGAGTCGTGGCTGGTGCACCACGAGGCCGCCTTCGACCATGACGAGCTGCGTCGGCACGTCACCGTGCTCGTGCTCACCCCGACCCGCCTGGTGGTGGGGCACACCGATGACCACCCCGCCGACGAGGGGTCGTCGGTCCCGTACGCCATCACCTCGACCGAGGCGGTGCCGCTGGCCCGCATCGGCTCGGTGGTCGTCAGCCGGACCCTCGCCGACCCCGCGACCTACCGCAGGGGAGCCGCCCCCCGCGACGTCGTCGTGACCGTCAGCTGGGGCGTGGTCAGCCGCCTCGACCTGGAGCCCGCGACCTGCAGCGACCCCGAGTGCGAGGCTGACCACGGCTACACCGGCACCGCCACCGCGGACGACCTGTCCGTACGCGTGTCCGCCGAAGGTGACGGGGCTGACGCCGTGGCTCAGGCGCTCGTCTTCGCCAGCGCGCTGTCGACGGTCACGGCACGCCCCGTCAGGTGAGGGCGCCCGACTACGCGGCCGGTTCGCTGGCCGACCTGATGCCGTCCCTTGCGGCTGGTCTGGGGGTGCCCGGCTGGGTGGACTCCCTCGGCATCGGTGAGGTGACCAAGGCGGTCGTCCTGCTCGTCGACGGCCTCGGCTGGGAGCTGTTGCGCCAGCACGGCGACGCGGCGCCCTTCCTGTCGAGCCTGATGGACGACTCGGGACGGGCGATCACGGTCGGCTTCCCGTCGACGACGGCCACGAGCATGGCCTCGCTCGGAACGGGCACCCTGCCGGGCGCGCACGGGCTGGTCGGATACACGTTCGCGCTGCCCGAGGACGCGGGCCGGGTCGTCAACGCCCTCACCTGGGACACCGAGGCCGACCCGCTGGTGGTCCAGCCGCTGCCGACGGTCTTCGGCCAGATGGCGGCAGACGGGGTGGTGGTCACACACGCAGCGTTGCGCCGGTTCGACGGCAGCGGGCTGACCAGGGCGGCGCTGCGCGGTCCCCTCTACCCGGGTGCCGACACGATGGGCGAGGCGGTCGAGGCGACCGCCAGGGCGCTGGCCGGTGACGGGCGGTCCATGGTCTACGTCTACACCGGTGACCTCGACAACGTGGGGCACCTGCGTGGCTGCGGCTCCGAGGGCTGGCGGGCCCAGCTGGCCCACGTCGACCTGCTCGCCCGCCACCTGTTCCACGTGCTCCCGCCGCACGCCGTCCTGGCGGTCACCGCCGACCACGGCATGGTCGACGTGGCGCAGGACGAGCGCATCGACTACGACGAGGAGCCGACGCTCTCAGCCGGTGTGCGCGCACTCGGCGGCGAGCCGCGGGCCAGGCACGTGTACGCGCTGCCGGGCGCCGAGGCCGAGGTGCTCGCCGCTTGGCGCGAGCGGCTGGGCGAGGTGATGGCGGTGCTGTCCCGTGCGGAGGCGGTCGCGAGCGGCTGGTTCGGACCCTCGGTCTCGCCGCGGGTGCTGCCCCGGCTCGGCGACGTGATCGCGGCTCCGCTGGCCGGTGCGGCCCTGGTCGCCCGGCGCACCGAGGTCCGCGAGTCGGCGCTGGTCGGGTACCACGGCTCACTCACCTCGGCCGAGCTCCTCGTACCCCTGCTGACCGTCCGGGCCTGAGCCCGGCTCAGCTCTGGCCCGAGCTCTGGTGCGCTCGGTGAGAGCGGTCAGTCGGCGTCGCGCTTGGGGGCGGAGCCGAACAGGATCTCGTCCCAGCTGGGGATGCTGGCGCGCTTGCTGCCCGTCCGGCTCCGGCTGGGGGCCTGGCGCACCGGGACAGCGGTCGGCTCGTCGTCGTGCTCCTCGTCGCGCTGCTCGGCCACGGGGAGCGCGACCGGGACCGTGTCGTGGTGGTCGGCGTGGTGGTCGGCGTCCTGGTCGGCGTCCCGGTCGGAGTCGCCGGGCGCCGGCACGGCGGTCGGGACAGTCGCCGGTACGGGGGCGGGGACCGACGACAGCCGGGGACCGGACTTGGGCTTGGGAGGAGCGGCCCGTTCCTCGTCGGTGAGCCAGCGTGCCTCGTCGTCGGCGGGCTCGATCGTGCGGCGCAGCGGGTCGAACGTCCAGGCTGCGGAGCGATCGCGTCCGGCGACGGAGTACGCGAGGGTCACCTGCCAGCGGCCGTCGTCGCGGCGGTAGGAGTCCCAGTCCAGCGTCGTGGGGTCGACCCCGTGCTCGTCGAGCCGTGACTGCACCAGCACGCCGAGCGGCGTGGTGATCGAGTCCGTGACCCGGCGTACGCCGACTGCCTGCGCGGTCTGGGCCATGTGCGTGCGCTCGAGCAGGATCGGCGCCTCGAACCGGCTGACCCGGTCGACCGGCAGGCCGGAGCTCTCGGCGATCTGCTCGGCGCTCTGGCCGGCCCGCATCCTGGCCTGGATCTCACGGGGTCGCAACTGGCCGTCGACGGCGATCTGGAGCTGCCCGAGCCGGGAGCGGTCGCCACGCATCGCGGCGTGGACACGCTCGTCCAGCGGGAGCGCCAGCGAGTCCCCGGCGGCGTTTGCCAGCACCAGCCGTGAGCCGTCGGCGCTGAGGCCGACAAGCCGCAGATCCTCCATGACCCATGCCTCTTCCGGGGTAGCCCGACCTGGTGAGGCACGACCTTACGCGGGTCTTGCCCGGCAACCCCCACAATGTTGGCGATGGACACGATGGAGCCCCCGATGGACGCCCGACCGGACGGTACCCAGCCGCCCTCGGCGCCGTCGCGCCGGATCGAGATCAGCCTCACCCAGCTGCTCGCCGGATCGGCTGCGGCCGCATGCGGAGCCTGGCTGGCCTCGAAGATCGGGGTCGCCGGCACGGTCATCGGCGCCGCCATCGTGTCGGCGCTGGTCACCACGCTGTCCGCCATCTACACCCACGGTGCCCGGCGGGCGCAGCAGCGGCTGCTCGTGCGCAAGGCCGAGATCCACGAACGCGCCAGGCTCCCCGCCACGTACGCGGACGACCCTCCGCCGCCGGCACCGGAACCGCCCGCGGAGGGCTACCACTGGGGACGCATCGCGCTCGCGGCCCTGGCGGTGTTCATCGTGGCGATGGGCGCCGTCACCGTCATCGAGCTGGTCAAGGGGCAGTCGTTCTCGTGCAGCTCGGCCGGCCGTGACTGCGACCAGGGCACCACGCTGCTGCCCGGCCGCGCACGGACGCACCCGACCTCGCCGA
>JANMWN010000263.1:0-3536 GCA_031394045.1 Sporichthyaceae bacterium | reverse complement strand
CGCCCAGAAGACGCCGAGGCCGCGCACCTCGCCGATGACCGGGTGCCGCTCGGCCAGGTCGCGCAGGCCGGGGCCGAGCACCGTCTCACCGATGCGGGCCGCGTTCTCGACGATGCCCTCGTCCTTCATCGCGTCGATGGAGGCGACGATCGACGCGCAGGCGATGGGGTGCCCCGAGTAGGTGAGGCCGCCGGGGAAGACCCGCTCCTCGAACGTGGCCGCGATCGCGTCGCTGACCACCACGCCGCCGACCGGGATGTAGCCGGAGTTGGATCCCTTGGCGAACACGATGAGGTCGGGCGAGACGCCGAAGTGGTTGAAGGCGAACCACTTCCCGGTACGCCCGAAGCCGGCCATGACCTCGTCGGCGATGTAGACGATGCCGTGCTTGTCGCAGAGCGCGCGGACACCCGCGAGGTAGCCCGGCGGCGGGATCAGGACGCCCGCGGTGCCGACGACCGACTCAAGGAGGATCGCCGCGATGGTGCCCGCCCCCTCGTAGCGGATGACCTCCTCGAGGTGCGCGAGGGCGCGCTCGCTCTCCTCCTCCTCGGTCTGCGACCAGAACGAGGTGCGGTAGAGGTGCGGGCCAAAGAAGTGCACGTGACCAGTCGCGTACTCGTTGGGCCAGCGGCGCGGGTCGCCAGTCGCGGTGATGGCCGCGCCCGTGTTGCCGTGGTAGCTGCGGTAGAAGGTGAGGACCTTGTCGCGGTCGGTGTGGAGCCGCGCCATCCGGATCGCGTTCTCGATGCCGTCGGCGCCGCCGTTGGTGAAGAACACCTGGTTGAGCCCGTCGGGCGCCAGGTCGGCGATGCGCTTGGCCGCCTCGCCCCTGGCCTCGTTCGCGTGCTGCGGGGCGATCGTCGCGAGCTTGCCGGCCTGCTCCTGGATCGCGGCCACGACCTTCGGGTGCTGGTGGCCGATGTTGACGTTGACCAGCTGGCTGGAGAAGTCGAGGTAGCGGTTGCCGTCGTAGTCCCAGAAGTACGACCCCTCGGCCGCGGCAACCGGCAGCGGGTTGATGGCGCCCTGCGCCGACCAGGAGTGGACGACGTGCGCACGGTCGAGCGCGAAGACCTCGGCGCCGCGGGCCGGGTCGGGCGTGGGGTCGATCATGCGGGGCTCCCTGCGGTACGCGTGCTGTCGGGCGGGTCAGCCCCAGCGTAGGAGGCAAGCGGTACCCAGCGCGAGGAGCACCCTGTCAGGCAGAAGCGCCGACGAGCGTCACTGTGTCAACCGAGCGCGCAGCCCGTCGCGTACCCCGGGCCACTCCGCCGAGAGCACCGAGAAGAACACCGAGTCGCGCCAGGTCCCGTCTCGGTGCAGGACGTGGTGGCGCAGGGTGCCCTCTCGCACCGCCCCCAGCCGGGCGATCGCGGCCTGCGAGCGCTCGTTGCGGTGGTGGGTCTTCAGGGTCACCCGCTCGCAACCGAGGTCGTCGAAGGCATGCCCGAGCAGCAGCAGCTTGGCCTCGGTGTTGACGGCGCTACGCCAGACCGAGCGCGAGAGCCAGGTCCAGCCGATCTCGATCCGCCGGTTGGCGGGGTCGATGTCGAGGTACGACGACGAGCCGACGACGCGCCCGGTCGCCGCCTCGAGGATGACCCACGGGAAGCGCGCGCCGGCCGCCCGGTCGGCCAGGGCCGCCTCGACCAGGGTGCGCAGCTCGGGCTCGTCGGCAGGGAACGCCGGCAACCACCGCCAGACCTCCTCGTCGCCGGCGGTCGCCGCCGCCAGCCCCTCGACGTGCTCGAGGCCCAGCGGCTCGATGCGTACGTGGCTGCCGGTCAGGGTCGCCGGTGCGGGCAGCTGGGCCATGGGGTCAGATCAGCGGGCGGACGGTGATGGTCTCGTCGCGTCCGGGGCCGACGCCGATGACCGAGAAGGGTGCGCCGGAGCGCTCCTCGATGTAGTCGACGTACGCGCGGGCGTTGGCAGGGAGGTCGGCCAGCGACCGGGCCTTTGCGAGGTCCTCGTCCCAGCCGGGGAGGTACTCGTACACCGGCTTCGCGTGGTGGAAGTCGGTCTGGGTCATCGGGATCTCGTCGCAGCGCTCGCCGTCGACGTCGTAGGCGACGCAGACCGGGATGCGCTCGAATCCGGTGAGGACATCGAGCTTGGTGAGGACGAAGTCCGTGACGCCGTTGATGCGCGCGGCGTAGCGGGCGATGGGGAGGTCGTACCAGCCGCACCTGCGCGGCCGGCCCGTGGTCGTGCCGTACTCGTGGCCGACGCGGCGCAGCCGCTCCCCGTCGGCGTCGAACAGCTCGGTCGGGAACGGGCCCTCGCCGACGCGCGTGGTGTACGCCTTGACGATCGCGATCACCCGGTCGATCCGCGTGGGTGGGATGCCGGCACCCGTGCAGGCGCCGCCGGCCGTCGCGTTGGACGAGGTGACGAACGGGTAGGTGCCATGGTCGACGTCGAGCAGGGTGGCCTGGCCACCCTCGAGCAGCACCGTGCTCCCCGCGTCGAGCGCCTGGCCGAGCAGCAGCCCGGTGTCGACCACCATCGGCCGCAGGCGGTCCGCGTACGACAGCAGCTCCTCGACCACGGAGCCGACCGTGATGGCGCGGCGGTTGTAGATCTTGACCAGCAGCTGGTTCTTGAGGTCGAGGGCGCCCTCGACCTTCTGCCGCAGGATGTTCTCGTCGAAGACGTCCTGCACCCGGATCCCGATCCGGTTCATCTTGTCGGCGTACGTCGGACCGATGCCGCGCCCCGTCGTACCGATCCGCTTGCTGCCGAGGAAGCGCTCGGTGACCTTGTCGAGCGTGCTGTTGTACGTGGGGACCAGGTGCGCGTTGGCGCTGACCACCAGCTTGGAGGTGTCGATGCCCCGGGCCTCGAGCTGGCTGATCTCCTTGAAGAGCACCGCCAGGTCGATGACCACGCCATTGCCGATCACGGGGACGACGCCCGGCGTGAGGATCCCCGACGGCAGCAGGTGCAGCGCGTACCGCTCCCCGTCGATGACGATCGTGTGCCCGGCGTTGTTGCCACCGTTGAACTTCACGACGTAGTCGACGACGCCGCCGAGCAGGTCGGTGGCCTTGCCCTTGCCTTCGTCACCCCACTGGGCGCCGACGAGCACGATCGCGGGCACTGAAGTCCCCTCTCGTCGGTCTCGGGCGCCGCGGGAAGGCTACCGGAGCCGCGCGGCCAGCTCACGTCCGAGCGCGCGACCCGAGAGGAACGCAGTCTCGACCCGGGGCCGGCCGTGCCAGCCGTCGCCGGCCAGACCGACCATCGCGGGGCCGAGGTGGAAGGGTTCGGGACGCTCGGCCGCGGGACGGGCGACGCCCCAGCGCTTGACCTGGACCCAGTCGGGTTCGACCGTGATGCCGAGCACGGCGGCCAGCTCGGCCAGCATCGCCGGGATCGCGGGGTCGGGGTCGTCGAGGTGGCCGGCGGAGAATACCGGGTGGGCATGGGCCACCAGCACTGGCGCCCCGTCGCCGCGGCGGGCCCCGTCGTCGGCCACGAAGGTCAGGATCGGTGACTCGTTGACGAACACCCCGTCGATCAGCGGCCAG
>JANMWN010000257.1:0-2511 GCA_031394045.1 Sporichthyaceae bacterium | reverse complement strand
AGGTTTGGGCCGCGGGTCTGCATCCCGACGACATCGGGCAGCAGTGGCTGCAGCTCGAAGACCTCTTCGCAGGTGATCAGACGCTCGCCAGCAGGAATGGCATTGACGAGGGTGTTGAGCAGCGTGGTCTTGCCGGCCTGGGTGCCGCCTGCGACGACGATGTTGAGGCCGCTGACGACGGCGGCCTCGAGGAAGCGTGCCGCCTGCACGGTCAGAGTGCCGAAAGCGACGAGGTCGTCCAGGTGCGTGGCCCGGCTGACGAACTTGCGTACGTTCACGGCCCAGTGCTTGCGAGTGACGTCCGGGATGGTGACGTGCAGCCGGCTTCCGTCCGCGAGCGCCGCGTCGACGAAAGGCTGGCTGAGGTCGACCCGGCGGCCGGACGGGGCGAGCATCCGCTCGACCAGGTCCTCGACCACACCAGGACCAAGGATCGTCGTGGTCAGCTCGCTGCGCCCCGCGCGGGCCACGAACACCCGACCGGGCTCGTTGACCCAGATCTCCTCGACCGTCGGGTCGTCGAGGTAGCGCTGCAACGGCCCCAGCCCCGCGACCGAGTCCAGCACCTCGCGCACCGCGCTCAGCGGGTCCACCAACGACGGCAGCCCACCGGTCAGGCTGCGTTCGCCGTAGTCGGCGACCACCGCCTCGACCAGCACGCGTACCTCGACGGGGTCGGCCTGAGGATCCAGCCCGCGCCTGCGGACCAGCTCACGGACCTCACCCTCCACCACCAGCACGGCGTCCACGTAGATCCCCCGTCGTCACCGGCGCCGACCGCGCCGAAAGAAATGATCAAGGGGAACCCTGCATGTGGAGTCCAGCGCCGACAACCCCCAGCCCTGGCCGAAGTACGCCATGGCGTACTTCGGACACCCGACGCGCGGGCCGACGTACCAGCCTTGTCCACCTCGGGTGCTGACCAGCTCAGGACAACCCGTTGACATCGGGCGCGAGATGCGACGTAGTGGTCCCGACAAAGTTGATCGCCACGGGGAGGACCTGTCATGCGCTCGACCCAGCCCGCCGACCGAACTCGGCGCCGCCCGCGTGCAATCGCAGCAGCGTCTGTCCTCGCTCTCGCCGCCCTCTCGATCCCTGCGGCCTCGGTCGACGCTGCTGTGAACACCGACTGGGCGGGGTACGAGCACGGGCCGGCGCACAGCTCGGCGAGCTTCGGCGACACCGCGATCACGACGGCCAACGTCGCGGCGCTGCACGTGCTGTGGAGCTTCACGGCCGGCGCAGCCACCCAGGCCGGGGCACCCGGGCCACGGTTCGACGCCAGCCCGACGGTCGCCGGCGGCCGCGTCTACATCGGCTCGCGTACCGGCATCGTCTACGCCCTCAATGCGACCACCGGTGCGATCGCCTGGCAGAAGCAGCTCGACTTCGGCTCGAGCACGGTCTGCGCGGCCAAGGGAATCACGGGTACGTCCACCGTCGCGGCCGACCCGGTCACCGGCGTCATGACGGTCTACACCCCCGGCTCGCACTACCTGTACGCCCTCAACGCCTCGACCGGAGCCCAGATCTGGAAGGTCGCCATCGGCCCGGCGACGGCCGACGGCGAGGCCCGCTGGTACAACTGGTCCTCCCCCACGGTCGTCGGCGGCAAGATCTACATGGGTCTGGCCGCAGCCTGCGACGCGCACAAGATCCGCGGCGGCGTGGTCCAGGTCGACCAGCACACGGGCAAGAAGACGCACACCTACTTCGCCGTACCGTCAGGTGCGATCGGCCCGAGCGTGTGGAGCAGCATGGCCGGCGACGGTACGTCGGTCTGGGTGACCACGGGCAACGCGGACCCGGGCGCGGCGCAGATCTACGACGCCGTCTCGATCGTCCGCCTCTCGGCGACGTCGCTGGCCAAGCAGGAGAAGTGGACGGCGCCGATCCCGATCGCGGCCGACCTCGACTTCGGCAGCTCGCCCACGCTGTTCACGGCAACCATCGGCGGCACCGCCACAGACATGATCGGCGCCTGCAACAAGAACGGCATCTACTACGTCTGGAAGCGGCTCAGCCTCGTGACCGGCCCAGTGTGGCAGCGTCAGGTCGGCCAGACCGGCGGCACCGGCAATGGCGCCTGTATCACCTCGGCCGCGTACGACGGCCCGGACTCGGTGCTCTTCGTCGCCGCCAACCAGACGACGATCGGCACCACCGCGGTCCAGGGATCGGTCCGCGCCCTCAACCCGTCGACCGGCGCGATCATCTGGGAGCAGCCACTGACCTGCCTGCCCAACGGCTCCCCCACGCTCAATGCCACGACCCACGTGCTGGCCGTACCCACGTACGGATGCCTCGGGTCCGACAAGCCGGGGGTCGCGCTCTTCGACGCGACCACCGGTGCGCCGCTGCGGACGATCACCGCTGCGGGCGCAGTCTTTGCCCAGCCGGTGTTCGCGAACGGCAAGCTCTTCATCGCCGACGAGACCGGCAAGCTCACCGTCTACGGCCCCTGACCGAAGTTACGCGGACCTGCGTTACGCGGACCTGCGTTACGCG
>JANMWN010000212.1:0-11311 GCA_031394045.1 Sporichthyaceae bacterium | reverse complement strand
CGACATGGACGTCGACGCCGACGTGGCCATCGTCGGGGCCGGCTACACGGGGCTGTGGACCGCCTACTACCTCGCCAAGGCCGACCCCTCGCTGCGGATCGTCGTCGTCGAGAAGGAGACCGCCGGCTTCGGCGCCTCCGGCCGCAACGGCGGCTGGTGCTCCGCACTCTTCCCGGCGTCCTGGTCCAAGATCGCCCGCGGCTCCTCGCGGGACGAGGCCGTACGCATGCAGCGGGCCATGTTCGACGCGGTCGACGAGACCGGCAAGGCCGTTGCCGATGAGGGCCTCGACGTGCACTGGGCCAAGGGCGGCACCGTCGGTGTCGCGCGCTCGTCGACCCAGGTCGCGCGTGGTCGGGCCGAGATCGACGAGGCCCGGTCCTGGGGCTTCGGTGCGCAGGACTACGCCTGGCTCTCGGCCGAGGAGATGCGCGAGCGGGTGGGCTGCACCGACGTCCTCGGCGGCACGTACACCCCGCACACCGCGGCCATCCACCCGGCGCGGCTCGCTCGCGGTCTGGCCCAGGCGGTCGAGCGGATAGGTGTACGCATCTACGAGAGCACCCCAGCCCTGTCGCTCGAGCCCGGCGTGGTCCGTACGCCCGGCGGGGTGGTGCGGGCCGAGAAGGTGATCCGCGCGACCGAGGGGTACACGCCCTCGCTACCCGGCTACCGACGAGCCGTCGCGCCGGTCTACTCGCTCATGCTGGCCACCGAGCCCCTGCCGACTGCAGTCTGGGAGCAGATCGGGCTGGCCCGGCGCGAGACGTTCAACGACGGCCGGCACCTGATCATCTACGGCCAGCGCACCGCCGACGACCGCTTGGCGTTCGGGGGACGCGGGGCGCCCTACCACTACGCCTCCACGATCCGCCCCGAGTTCGACCGCGAGCCGGCCATCTTCGCCGACCTGCGTCGGGTGCTGATCGACCTGTTCCCGGCCGTCGCCGACTACGCGATCACCCACACGTGGGGCGGCGCGCTCGCCGTACCCCGCGACTGGTACGCCTCGGTCGGGCTTGACCCTAAGACCGGCGTGGGCTGGGCCGGCGGCTATGTCGGCGACGGCGTGGGCACCACCAACCTGGCCGGGCGTACCCTCGCCGACCTGGTGCTCGATCGGCGCGACTCCGACCTCGTGACGCTGCCCTGGGTCAACCATCGGTCGCCGAGATGGGAGCCGGAGCCGTTCCGCTTCCTCGGTGTCAACGCCGGCCTGCGCGTGATGACCAGTGCCGACAAGGTCGAGCACCGCTCGGGCCGTCCGGCCAAGCGGGCCAAGGTGTTCGAGCGCTTCCTCGGCCACTAAGCGGCCACTAAGCAGCCACTGACCTGCCTGCGGCGATGCGCCGTACGGGTGAGGGCCGCTTCACCTGATCGGCAAGCACGTCGAGACGCCGGACATGGATACGAACAGTCCGGCCTAATGGGCGGGGCGCATCGTCGCGATCACGCTCCTTGCCATGTTCGGGCACCACAAGGCGGCGTCGTACGAACGCGAGTTCGGGACCACGCCGTGGTCGCTGGCGAAAGGGATGTGGGCCTTCCGCGCTCGGCGGGCCCAGTTCGGGACCCCTCACCTGGCCGGCAGCCAATTCGGCTCGGCGCCGTCCAGCAGGCCGACGAGCACGCCGGGTACGGGCCTCAGCGACGCCAGCCTGTTCGGCCCCAGCACCGCGAACCCGTCGACGCCACCGCCGGCGTAAGGACAAGAGCCACGCCGCACGAAGACGTTTGGCGCTGCCCTCCCTTAAGGCAACACGCGCGAGGTGGCCGAGCATCTAGTTGATCATGGGCTCGAACAACTAGAGAGGGCGGACCACCAGCGGTGCGCCACGAGCTCGGCCACCGTGGTCTCGGTGAGCAGGCGTACGTCGTCGAGCGCGTCGTCAGGGAAGCGCAGCACCGCCGCCGTACCCTCGGCGGGCGCCCCGACGGACGGCCCGACGGCAACGACGGTCGAGCCGCGCTCGGCGGTCCAGCGCAGCAGCTCCGGCTCGTACGCCGACCCGCCGAGCAGGAGCATCCGGTAGTCGAGCGTCTTGGTCAGGTAGACATCCACGTGGGACCAGTCACCGGTCTCGCAGGCGTACGACGGCCGGCGCGGCCCTTCGCGCAGCATCAGCGCCGACTGCTGCGCCGACGCCATCCTGGCCGCGGGAGCGCAGACCCAGCTGCCGTCCGGCCCGTCGAGCAGGTCCGCGATCTCGGGCAGCCAGTCACCTCGCCGGTCGAGCAGGTCCGCGGTCGCGGCGGCGGCCCGCCGGCACGAGTCGCCGAGGTCGACAGCGACAGCAGGCGAGAACCGCGACCCGAGCGCGAGCAGCAGGGCCAGCGTGTGCCGGTACGAACGGCAGGCCACTCCCCCTAACTCTGGGCCCGCCTGCAGTGGCAGCACGAGGTCCGCAGCCTGGGCCACCGGGGAGTCCGGCTGTTCGGTGAGGGCGACTACCGGCCCGCGACCGGAGTAGCGCGCGACCGCGTCGACCGTCTCGGTCGAGCCGCCGGTCGCGGACACGGCCACCACCAGGGTGCGCCGAGACGGGGGTGGCAAGAGGGACGACGAGGCCAGCTCCGCCACTGCATCGAGGCCCACCGAACGCATCCGAGCAGCAGTCACGCCGGCCGCGTACATCGAGGAACCCATACCCAGCAACAGGATTCGGTCGACATCGGTCGGTACGTCGTCGAGCGGGAGCGACCCGGTCTCGATCGCGTCCGCGAGCAGGGCCAAGGTGTCCGGCGTGCGCTCGACGTCAGACCGGAAGCCGTTGGGCTCCATCAGGACTCCTCGGGCAGCAGGGCCGACAATGCGGCGTCGGGGACGTAGACCCAGTGCGGAAGATGGCGAGCGGCATAGACCAGCTCGCGGCACTCCTGCTCGACCTCGAACGGCCCGAGCAGCCGCTCGTCCAGCAGCGCCGACTGACCCGCCGCCGCCAGCTCGGCGCGGTACGCACGGAGGAACTCCTCGCGCACCCTCGCGATCCATCGCTCGATCGCAACCGTGTGGAGGTAGCCGGAGCGCTTGTCGACGATCCGTCCGACATGGTCGAGCGACCGCAGCATGCCGGCGACGTCACGCGCCGGCGGCTGCATCGCCGCCTGCTGCTCGGCCGACAGCACCGGGTTGCCGTCGAAGTCGTTGACGACCAGACCGCCGGCCCACCGTAGGATCTGGCCGACGTGCAGATCCCCGTGGACCATCGTGACGAACGTCTCGCTGACGGCAGCGATCCGGTCCAGCGCCGCGCGGGCGCGCACGGCACGAGCGGCGAGCCGGGCGCCGGCATCCCCACCCGTGACGGCCAGCGCCTCGTCCAGCGTCGCGACCGCGTCGTCGCGCCACCACCAGGCGTCGCTCATCGAGGCGGCACGGACCGGCTGCTGGTTCTCACGGGAGGCCGTGGCCATGGCGAGGTGCAGCCGGGCGACCAGACCCCCGATCAACGGCGCGGGGGCTACCACCTCGGCGGCCGTACGCCCGCCGGCCAGGTGCGCGACGAGGTCGTCGACGTACCAGTCCCACCCGTCCCTCGCGCCCGGCAGGTAGGCCGACGCCGAGGCGAGCAACAGCTCCGTCGGCTTGTCGCCGGGGCGCGCAGCTCCGTGCCAGACCAGGTGGCCCAGCGTCGCCGGTGTCTCGTCGAACCCGACGGCCGAGAGGTGCCGCAGCACGCGTACGGCCGGTGGCTCACCCTCGCGCGAGGACAGGTGGACCGCCCACTTGACCACGCCGGCGCCGTCGACCACGACCGACTCGTGCGTCTGGTCGACGGGCAGGGCCTTCTCTCCGACGACCTCGCGCGGCGGCAGCAGGCCCGCGTCGAGTGCGTACAACCCGAAGGCGCCCGCGGCGATGCGGAGTCGTCCTGGCCGGCACAGCCGGTCGACCAGGCCGGTGGCCGCACCGTCACCGGGGAGCGCCCGTCGCACGACCAGGGGCTGCTCGCTGACGGCGACGAGCGGGACACCGAGCATGGTGCCCGCGCCGTCGACGACGACGGCGGCCCACGGGCCGAAACCCCCGGCAGAGCCCGAGTCGTCGACCGCTTCGACGAGGGGGTAGGCATCGACGAGCCGCAGCGGGTAGGCCAGCCGCGTCTCCTCGCCCGACCGTCGCGCCGGCAGCAGGTCCCCAGCCGAAAGCGCCGCCACAGCGTGGGCGAGCTGAGCCAGACTGGTCACCGGCCGGCCGAGCGACCGACCTGCTCGAGGACGTCGGCGGCCTTCGTACGCCCGTCGCGGCGCTGGATCTCAGCGGCGTTGGCCGCCATCCGGGCCCGCAGGTCGGTATCCGCCAGCAGCCGGTCGACCGCGCCGGTCAGCTCGTGGTCCTCGAAGGTGTACGTGGCCAGGCGCACGCCGAACCCGGTCTCGTGGACCCGCTGGGCGTTGTCGTACTGGTCCCAGAACAGCGGCAGCACCACCATCGGCTTGCCGTGGTGGAACGCCTCCGTCGTCGTGTTGTTGCCGCCGTGCGTGATGACGAGGTCGACCAGCGGCAGCAGCGTCGTCTGAGGCAGGAACTCGGCGCCCCACATGTTGGGGGCCAGCTCGTAGTCAGCGGCCTGCGGCCCCTTGGACACGATGTAGCGGTGCGGCGTCTGCGCCAGCACCGAGACCAGTCGCCGCATCAGGTCGACGTCGGCTGACCCGAGCGACCCCAGCGAGAGGTAGACCAGCGCACTTCCCTCGGGCCGGTCGGTCAGCCACGAAGGCAGCTCGACCGTCGCATCCGTGGTGCGTACCGAGGAGTCGAGCCGGTGCCAGGTCCTGTCCAGCGGCCTGCGGTCCACGTAGTCGACAACCTCGGGATAGACGTACAGGTTCGCGTGCTCGGAGGTGTGCACGAACTCCAGGTCGGGCAACGGCGGCGCGCCCTGCTCGACCACCCAGGCGTTGAAGTCGGTCCACAGCGCGCGATGGGTACGGTCGAACTCGGCCTGGAAGGACGCCCACTGCGTCCGGTCGTCGATCGGCAGCCCCGAGAACGTGTGAGGGACGTCGGCGCCGGGTGCCTCCAACGGGTTGCACGACATGATGCGGACGTACGGGACGCCGGCCGTGAGCAGCGCCGGGAACGCGACCACGTTGTCGATCACGATCACGTCTGGGTCGTTGCGGGCGATGATCTCGCGCAGCTGCGGCTCGCAGTAGCGGGCGCCGTCCGCGAGCGCCTGGAAGGTCGGCGCGATGAAGGTCTCGAGCTGGTCCACGGTCGGCTTGCGGAACTCCGGGGACGTGTCGCGGATGAACTCCTTCCAGAACGCGCCGGGGTCTGCGCCCGCGGCGCCGCCCTCTGTGGGTTCCGGCGGCGGGGCTAGGTCGACCAGGTCCTCCTCGAAGCCGAGGGCGGCGAGCTTGCCGGCCCAGGACGCCTCAGCCGCGAAGACCACCCGGTGCCCACGCCTGCGCAGGACCTCGCCGATGCCGACACAGTTGTTCGTCGGGCCGTACGCCGACTCGGGCATGAACAAGAACGTGAGCGGGCGCTCGGGCACGGGATCTCCAGTCGGCAGCATCCGGCTGCATCCGGCTGCATCCGGCAGCATCGAGTGAGGGTGCCCGCATCGTATGACGCGGTCCCACGCACGCGACGCTGGCATGACCGAATCGACCCGATGTAGATCTTGACCCGGCGAGGCGTCCTGCGCATGATCACTTGTACCAGATTTGTTCCTAGCCCCCTCGCAAGTCGCGAGGACACGACCACGGGGAGAACACGTGAAGATCAAGTTCCGCGCCGCCGCAGTCACCACGGCAGCCACCATCGCCGCGGTCGCCTTCGCTTCGCCGGCCATGGCCGCCGTCAGCTGGGGACCGTTGACCTCCTCCTACAACGGGATCGTGCGCTCGTCCTCCAACGGAACGTTCTACGACGACCGGGCCGTCTACGCCACCGTCAAGGTGTGGCTCAACGACACCTCCAACGACAACAACACCGTCTACACCAACGCCGACGAGTACTTCTGGGAGACCAGTCAGTGGGTCTGCCAGACCGCGCCGTGCTACATCTACGACCGGACCAAGACGTCCCCCGAGTACACGTACTCGAACACGCCGGTGACGTTCTTCATGTACAACTCCCTGCACTCCAGGGCGACAGCCGCGCGGGCGTCCATCTACACCTGCGTGCAGCTCGGCTGGCCGGTCCCCGACTCCTGCTCCGGACGCGCCATCGTCTCCTTCGGCTACTGATCGACGGTGACCAGCGATCCAGCTCTCGCATCGGCGGCCGTGGTGGACCTCGTGGTCCGCCACGGCCGCAGGGTGGCCATCGATGGCATCAGCCTCGAGCTCGGCCAGGGCATCGTCGTGCTGGCCGGACCGAACGGTTCCGGCAAGACCACGTTGCTCCGGCTGCTGGCCACCCTGCGACGACCAAGCCACGGGCAGGTGTCGGTAGCCGGCCTGGCACCGACGTCCGCCCGCTCGCTGCGCGAGATCCGCAGACGCACCGGGTACCTGTCCCAGGATCCCCGGCAGCATGGTCATCTGCGCGTAGGCGAGGCGGTCGAGTACGCGGCATGGCTCAAGGGGATGCCGCGGCAGACACGTACCACCCGGGTCCTCGAGGCGCTGGATGCGGTCGACCTGTCGCGCTGGAAGGAACGACGGCTCGGCGAGCTGTCCGGGGGCACCCGGCGCCGGGTCCACCTCGCCCAGGCGCTCGTGCACGGTCCCGGCGTACTCCTGCTCGACGAACCGACGACCGGGGTGGACGCCGAGCACCGGGTGGAGTTCCGCGCCCTGCTGCGACGGGTGGCGACCGACCGGCTCGTGATCCTGAGCACGCACCTGACCGAGGACATCGAGCTGCTGGCCGAACGGGTGATCGTGCTCGACCACGGACGGGTGGCCTTCGACGGCACGCCAGAGGGGCTGACCGACATGGGCAACAAAGAGGGCAACAAGGAGGCCAACAACGAGGCCAACAACGAGGCCGAGGGCGACGGACCCGCGGACCGAGCAGCCAGCGAGCGGCTGGCGCAAGGGTCGAGACCGATCGAGCGCGGCCTGCTCGCTGTCGTCCAGCGGGACCTGTCATGATCCGGACCGCCTTGCGCCGATCGGCCGCGCTTCCCGCGCTGCCCGTCCTGCTCGCCATCGTGGCGGCCCACATCGCGCTCCGGCCGCGGCTCTGGGCGCACGAGTGGTTCTGGGCGATCTACCAGTTCAACTTCGTGACGATCCTGATCGGCCCCCTGCTGGCCGGTGTCGCTGCCTGGGAAGGCTGGCGTTGCTCCGCAGCCGCCGACCTGCTCGACACCGGCGCCCAGCCCCGGCGGGTCGCCGCGGTCACCTGGCTCGCGACCTTGCTGTGGGGACTGCTCGTCTTCGTGGTGGGGCTCGTCTCGGTGGGCATCATCGTTCGGGTCGCCGGAACTCCGGGTGCACCACCGCTGGCGGCGCTCGCGTCCGTCCTCCCGGCGATGGGGCTGCTCGCGGCGGAGTGCGCCGTGGGCCTGCTCATCGGCTGGTGGGTCCGTCACGTACTGGCCGCGCCGGCCGCGGCAGTCGGCTGCTTCCTGCTCAGCCTCTGGCTGTACGTCTCCGGTCCCACGGTCCTGATCGAGGTGGGTGGCGCCTCCGGCTCCATGATCGGCGTCTCGGTCCGGGTTGGTCCCGCGCTGGCACAGCTGGCGTACTTCGCTGCCGTCGTCCTGCTCGCGGTCCTGCTGGTCGGCCGGCCACGACCCTGGTCCGGCACGCCCGCAGCGCTGGCCTCGCTGGCGCCGGCGGCAACGGCGGGGGTCCTCGTCCTCGGGACAGCGTCGATCCTGGTCGCCCAAGGTCCCAACCGCCTCCAGCCGGCCCCCGAGGCGCTGGTCTGCGTGGGGACCGCACCGCAGGTGTGCGTCTCTGCCGGGTACGTCCGCTATGCCGCCGGGGCGCGCGCCGCGCTCCTGCCGTACCTGTCCAGGCTCACGGAGGCGGGGGTCCCTGTGCCCGCGAAGTTCGCCCAGGACGTCAACCCGGGCGGACTCACCGTCGGCCCGATCGAGAGCACCCTGCTGCTCGGTCGGGTCGACGGTGCAGGATTCGCTGTGATCAACAGCTACCTGTCGAAGAAGTGCCCCATCGACCAGGACCCGTCCCTGCAGACCGAGTGGAACGGCATGATCAGCTGGCTCTACGCCGGCTCGGTCCCGATCAGCGTGGACGACGCGAGCATCCCGTCGATCGTTCGCGGACCACAGACTCCCGCACAGCTCGCCTGGGTCAAGGCCACGATGGCCCACCTGGCTGCATGCGGACGCTGAGGGCGTACGCAAGCATTTGCTGGGTCCAGATCCGCTGGGCCCTGACCTGGTGCCGCTGCTGGTCGTTGGGACCGCTGGTGGCGACTGGGCTGCTCGCGGCCGCGGGCTGGTTCGTCATCCCGGAGGGGCCCGTACCCGTGCCCGCGGGTGGCGGCGTCGAGTCCCTGCTCTGGCCGCTGCTTCCCGCGCTGGTCGTGCTGGCCGTCCCTGCAGTGCTGGCCAACGCCGGCTCCGAGCTCGAGCTGCTGACGGCCCGATCCCCGTTGATGCTGCGGCTGCGCGCCCTCGGCTGCTGCGCCCTGGTCCTTGCCGGCGTCGCGGCGGCCGGGGTCCGATTCGATCCCGTCGTGGTCTGGCGCAACACCGCGATCCTGGCAGGGGTCGCGTTCCTGGCGGCCGCGACGCTGCCCAGGGGCTCGGCCTGGCAGCCCGTGGTCCTGCTGCCGCTGGCCTCCTGGCTGCTCGGGACGGACGCGCACCGACAGGTCCGGCCATGGGCAATCGTGCTGGCTCCCGGCAGCAGCGCGAGCGCCTCGATCGCTGCCGCCTCACTTCTCGGGCTCGGCGTCACCGCCTACCTTGGAGCTCCACGCGGGCAACATCAGTCTTAGTCTGACGCCATGGACGACACCACGACCGTGCCCCCGCCTCTCTTCAGCGCCGCCACGGACCAGCTGGACAGCCCGCTCGACGACTGGGGGCCGCGTCCGGGCGCCGACTCCGGCGAGCCGCGGATGTCCGGGCGAATCCTGTTCTCCACCGCCGACGACTCCGTCGAGGTCGGGATCTGGGCCTGCACCCCCGGCGGCTGGAGCATCGTCGAGCGCCCGGACACCGAGACCGTACGCATCCTGGCCGGGCTGGCCCGGCTGACCGACGCCGGTGGCCGCAGCGTCGACCTCGGCCCCGGCGACGTTCTCGTCCTGCCCAAGGGCTGGTCGGGGCGCTGGGACATCCTTGAGCCCGTCCGCAAGCTGTACGTCCTCGCGCGCTGACCCTCGCGGCCGATGCGCTAGTATTGGATCCAATATCCAGCCGGTCCGGAACTTATCCGGACCCCTGCATCGGAGATGCTCATGGCCGCCGCTCCCGTCGCCGCCCTCGACCTCATCGCCGCCGACTCCCTGTTGTCGGAGGACGAGCGGGCCATCCGCTCCACCGTGCGCACCTTCCTCGACCGGGAGATTCGCCCGCACGTGGCCGAATGGTTCGAGGCCGGCGAGCTGCCCGCGCGTGAGCTGGCCCGCAGCCTCGGTGGCCTTGGCGTACTCGGCATGCACCTCGAGGGGTACGGCTGCGCAGGCACCAGCGCCGTCGCCTACGGCCTGGCGTGCATCGAGCTCGAGGCGGTGGACTCTGGCGTCCGCTCACTCGTTTCGGTCCAAGGCTCCCTGGCGATGTACGCGATCTGGAAGTACGGCAGCGACGAGCAGAAGGACCAGTGGCTCCCCCGCATGGCCACCGGCGAGGCCATCGGCTGCTTCGGCCTGACCGAGCCCGACTTCGGTTCGAACCCGTCCGGCATGCGTACGACGGCGAAGCAGGACGGCACCGACTGGGTGCTCACCGGCACGAAGATGTGGATCACCAACGGCGGCGTCGCCGATGTGGCCGTGGTGTGGGCGCAGACCGACGACGGCATCCGCGGCTTCGTCGTCCCGACCGACGCAGCCGGCTTCGCCGCCAACCCGGTCAAGCACAAGCTCAGCCTGCGCGCATCGGTGACCAGCGAGCTGGTCCTTGACGGTGTACGCCTGCCCGCGTCGGCCATGCTTCCCGAGGCGCGCGGGCTGGGCGGACCGCTGGGCTGCCTCAACGAGGCCAGGTTCGGCATCATCTTCGGCGCGCTCGGGGCGGCGCGCGACTGCATCGAGACCGCCGTCACCTACTCGCTCTCGCGCGAGCAGTTCGACCGACCGATCGCCGGCTTCCAGCTGACCCAGGAAAAGCTGGCGAACATGGCGCTCGAGCTGCAGAAGGGCTACCTGCTGGCCCTGCACCTGGGGCGCCTCAAGGACTCCGGCCTTGCGACGCCGACGATGGTCAGCGTGGGCAAGCTGAACAACGTCCGCGAGGCCATCGCGATCGCCCGTGAGGCCCGGACCATCCTCGGCGGCAACGGCATCACCCTGGAGTACCCCGTGCTCCGGCACGCCAACAACCTCGAGTCGGTGCTGACGTACGAGGGCACCAGCGAGATCCACCTGCTCTCGATCGGCCAGGCGCTGACCGGGATCTCCGCCTTCCGCTGACCCCAGCAGGTCAGCCGCTCGGCGCGAGGAGCGTACGAATGTGCTCGACCGCGTGGTCACGGTGCTCGTCGATCAGTCGGACCGTCGCCTCGATGTCGCGTCGCTGGACCGCGGCCAGGATCGCGCGGTGCTCCCGCTCGACCAGGGACCGGTTGTCGGCGTCGCCGTAGTAGACCGACCGATAGACGTCGGTCGCGTCCCAGAGGATCCGGATCTGGCGTTCGAGGCGGGGCATCCCCGCCGTCGAGAACAGGCCGAAGTGCAGGGCGCGGTTGGCCTCGGTCATCGCCACCAGATCGCCATCCTTCGCGGCCCGCTCGCAAGACTCGACAGCCTGGGCGAAGGCGGCGGCGGCCTGATCTGACATCGCCGGCAGCCCGACCCGCACCGCTTCGGCCTCTAGCAGCTGTCGGATCCGGTAGACCTCGAGCAGGTCGTCCAGCGAGAGCTCCGCGACGAAGTAGCCCCGGTGCGGTGCGTACGTGACCGAGCCCTCGCCCTCGAGGATCTTCAGCGCCTCGCGCAGCGGAACCCTCGACACGCCCCACCTGGCCGCGAGCGCTTCCTGGCGGACCTGCTCGCCAGGCTGGAGCTCGCCCCGGACGATGGCTCGGCGCAGGGCGACCAGCACCGCCTCCTGCGAGGTCGGCGGTCGCTCGAACTCGTCAGCGCCAGTCATCGCGGCTCGCCGTCAGCCAGCCACTGAAGGACCTCGGCGGAGTCCGCCCCCACGGCCGGAGGGCGACGGTCGTACCGGACCGGCGTCGCCGAGAGCGTCAGCGGGTCGGCGAC
>JANMWN010000209.1:0-1751 GCA_031394045.1 Sporichthyaceae bacterium | reverse complement strand
AACGGCCGAATTCATACAGTGTCACCGTAATTCTTGAGGTCTGCTTTCCACCCAAAGCCGACGTATGGAGGGTCCGCCAATGGGCAGGACGGCGAAGGTCCGCTGTCGGGCTGGAGGCCGATGACCGGTTACGACCGAGGCCGTGGAAAAACGCGACTGACGCTTCGGTCTCAATGCTGGGGGCTTGTCTGCGCCGGGGGGCACGGAAGTCTGGTCGCCTATAGTGGCTGGCGGATGATCGGCGCGCTCAGGCCCTGATCGCTTCCATGAGCGGTCCGACGCCGAAGAGGCTGATCATCCGCTTGATGTTGTAGGCCAGGACGAGAAGGCTCATCTCGGTTCGGACGTTTTTGAGCGTCCGGGTCAGGAAATGGGTGGCGCCCATCCAGGCCTTGAGGGTCCCGAACGGGTGTTCGACTGTCTGTCGCCGGATCTTCATGGCGTCAGGCATATGGTCGAGCCGGTCCTGCATGCTGTCGAGCACGGCTTCGTGCTCCCAGCGTTTGATCCGCCGCAGCTTGGTCGGCGTGCACTGGGGTCTGAGCGGGCAGGTGAAGCAGGCGCTGAGGTGGCGATAGAAGTCGAAATCCTCGGCATGGTCGGCCCGTCGCTTGGCCTTGGTCAGCTGGGCGCCTGCCGGGCAGGTATAGTGGTCGTGCTCGGCGTCGTAGGTGAAGTTCTGCCGGGTGAAGAAGCCGCGCTTGGTCCCGCTCGATGTCTCGGTCTTGGGCACGATGGAGACGACACCCGTGCCTTCGCATGACAGGACCTGATCGCCGCTGAAGTAGCCGCGATCGGCCAGGGCGGTGATCTCCTCGCAGCCCGTAGCCTCCTTGGCCTTGAGCGCCATCGGGGCGAGCTGGCTGCGGTCATGGCCCTGGTTGATCACTTCGTGGGCCACGATCAGGTGGTGTTCGGCATCGACCGCCGTCTGGACATTGTAGCCGACCACGCCGGTTCCCCGCCCGCTCGTGGCCATCGAGCGGGCGTCCGGATCTGTCAACGAGACCTGTTGATCGGGCGCGGCCTCGACCGTCTTCTGCATCTCGCGCAAGGCCTGCATCTGACGGCGCAGCCCGGCGATCTTGTCCTTGATGCGCGTGGTCTTAGCTTCAGCCACATCGCCCTCGTCGCGGTCGGCCCGGTCCAGCGCGGCCAGGTAGCGAACGATGCTGGCGTCCACCTGCTCGAGGCGCTTGGCTACCTTGGCCACGGTGAAGTTCCTGTCGCGGTTGTTCACCGCCTTGAACTTGCTGCCGTCGATGGCCACCACCGCGCGGGTGAACAGGCTCAGCTGGCGGCACAGCACCACGAACTGCGCGCACGCCGCCCGGATCGCCGGCCCGTTGTCACGGCGGAAGTTAGCGATGGTCTTGAAGTCCGGCGCCAGGCGACCGGTCAGCCACATCAGCTCGATGTTACGCTGGGCTTCCCGCTCAAGCCGGCGGCTCGACTGAAGCCGGTTGAGGTAGCCGTAGAGGTAGATCTTCAACATCGTCGACGGGTGATAGGCCGGCCGACCGGTCGCCGCGGGCTGCACGCCGTCGAACCCAAGCGCCGCCAGATCGAGCTCGTCGATGAAGACCTCGACCACCCGCACCGGGTTGTCCTCGGTCACATAGTCGTCGAGCGAGTCCGGCATCAACAGCGATTGCCGTCGGTCCTCACCCTCGACAAAACGCCCCATGACCGACCCTCCGACAGCGGGCCGATTCTATCAGAAGTGGCTGTTTTTACACAGCCTGGACCCA
>JANMWN010000201.1:0-15159 GCA_031394045.1 Sporichthyaceae bacterium | reverse complement strand
GGACCCGCTCGAGATCCGCGCCATGAACGTAGTGCGGCCCGAAACCTTCCCCTACCGCACCCCGATGGGGCAGGTCATCGACAGCACCTCGGTGTATGAGTGCGTGCAGAAGAGCGCCGAGGCGATCGGGTGGAAGGAGCGGCGCGCTCATCCCATTCCCTACGAGGGTGTGGGCCTGGCGGTCTCGATGAAGTACACGAGCTGCCGGCACCCCTCTTTCGACACCGACCTGTCGGCAGTCCGGCTGCGGCTGGAGACCGACGGCACGGTCACGATCTTCTCGAGCGACGTGTCACACGGGCAGAGCCACGCAACATTCCTGGCCCAGATCGTGAGCGACGTGCTCGGGGTCGGCTTCGAGAAGGTGAACCTCGCCCAACCCGACTCCGCGACGTCACCGTTCGGCCTTGGAACCTACGCGAGCCGGGCAGCCGCAGTGCTCGGCACGGCGTGCCGCATGGCCGCCGAGCGACTCCGCGAGAAGGTCGTGGCAATCGCCGCCCATGTGCTCGAGGTCAGCCCGGACGACCTCGATACCGGCAACGACCGAGTACACGTCAAGGGGCTCCCCGGCTCCGGGCTCTACCTGGAGAACCTGGCCGGATACGCCGCCTACCGCACCCACCAGCTTCCGCCGGGCTTCGAGCCGACGCTGGAGTCGACCGCGACCTATGACACCCCGACCGAGCGCGAGGCTCCGGACGGCTCCGGCAACCTGAGCGTCACCTACTCGACGGCGTCGCACGCGGCGCTGGTCAGTGTCGACCCCGAGACGGGCCGCATCCGCATCCTCGACTACGCGATGGCACACGACACCGGTGTGGTGATCAACCCGCTTGTCGTCGAGGGCCAGCATCAGGGTGGATTCCTGATGGGGATGGGGATGGCGCTCGGCGAGGACTACGTCTACGACGATGAGGGCCATCTGCTCAATGCCAGCTTCAAGGACTACCTCGCGCCGCTGGCCAGCGACATGCCCGAGCTGACCAAGATCTTCGAGATCCCGGCACCGTCGGTGACCATCCCGGGTGGACAGAAGGGTGCCGGCGAGTCGGGTGCGGGGCCGGTGCCGGCGGCGGTTGGCAACGCGGTGTACAACGCCACCGGGGTCAGGTTCACCCAGCTGCCCATGACCTCGGCTGGCATGCTCCTCGCTCTACGGGAAAAGGAGCGCCAAGGTGTCGCGCGGTTCCGTTACCCGGACGACATGCCCGAATTCACCGGGCCCCGTTCGTATGCCGACTGGCCGCAACCCAACACCTGGGACGAAGGGGACTTCCTGCTATGAAACCCTTCACCTTCCTCCAGCCTTCGACGGTCGCGGAGGCAGTCGGGCTGCTGGCAAAATACGGCCCTCCTGCCCGGCCGCTGGCCGGTGGGCAGAGCCTCCTTCTCGAGCTCAAGGAGCGAACGGCCTGTCCTGCCGTCTTGGTTTCGCTCGCGGGGGTGGCCGAGCTCGTCGGCTGGCACTACACGGAGTCCGGAGAGCTTGAGGTAGGACCAACCACTTCGTATGCCGCGTTGCTCGGGGCCGAGCTGCGTGGCTGGCATCGCGAGATCGCGGCGGTCGCCGGCAACCTGGCCGACCGGCCGGTCCGCACTATGGGCACGATCGGGGGCGCGCTCTGTCAGGCAGACCCGCGGTTCGACATCCCTACCCTTGTGGTCGGCGTGGATGCGTCAGTGGTCACGGTGAGCACGACCGGCTCCCGGCGGCGTCCTGCTGCGGAGCTTTTCGGCACCGCCGGCGGCAGCGCGCTGGAGCCTGCTGAGCTGCTCACCGGGATCAGCTTTCCGGCAGAGTCGAAATGGTCTGCGGTGGCGTTCGAGAAGTACCGGATCCGAATCTTCGACGCGGCGCTGGTATCGGTGGTCTGCGCCCTGTCGGTAGGGACCTCCGGGCAGGTAACAGGTGCTCGGCTAACAGTGGGTGCGGTGGCGCCCGGCCCGTTGACGGCACCCGAGGCGGCCGGCCTGCTGGTGGGGCGTACTGCCGGCGACGCGACAGCAGACGTGGGACAGGCGTTGACCGACGACGTGCTGCCCGCCGCCCATGCCGTCACCCAGCTGCGCCGTTATCAACGCGAGCTGATCCCCGTCCTTGCTCGGCGAGCCATCGCGCGGGCGTTCGAGCAGTCCGGGAGCTGACAGTGCAGAATGTGACGATCATGATCAATGGCAATACGGTCACGGCGGACATTGACGAGCGGACCCTGCTTCTGGAGTTCATCCGCGACGTGGCCGGGATGACGGGCACCCACAACGGGTGCCTCGAGGCGAGGTGCGGTTGCTGCGCGGTCCAGGTCGACGGGGGCATCGTGAAGTCCTGCAACGTGCTCGCGCTGCAGGTCGCCGGACGCAGCGTGCAGACCATCGAAGGGCTTGCGCCACAGCGGCTCAAGCCGCTCGAGCACATCACCACGCAGAGTCTTGCCGGAATGTACGAGCCGCTCGAGGCGCTGGGCTCTGACGAGGAGGCGTATCACCCGCTGCAGGCGGCTTTCCACGCCAGGCACGCATTGCAGTGCGGTTTCTGCACCCCGGGCATGCTGATGGTCCTCAAGGACAACCTGGAGGAGAACCCAGCGCCGACCCGCGAAGACGTGCGGTGCGCCATTTCCGGGAATCTGTGCCGTTGTACCGGCTACCAGCACATCGTGGACGCCGCGATGGAGGCTGCCGAGACGATGCGTAACGCAACCGGCAGGCTGGACGCCGACGCTTCCGAGCCGGTCGGGTAGTGCGGCCACGGGGCTCGGGGGACAACGGTGACTGACGAGTCACTGCTCCCGGGCGGTCCTGACGTGGTTGGTGACGACCCCATCCAACTACTCGCGGCTGCGCTGCTTGAACAGCAGTACGTCGTTGACCGGTCGCTGGCGACCGTCCTCCACCTGGCCCGCGTGCTGGAGCTGCCCGTGCTTCTTGAGGGCGAGCCGGGGGTCGGGAAGACCGCAGTCGCTGAGGCTCTCGCGGCCGCGGCCGGTGCCCGTCTGGTCCGGCTGCAGTGCTACGACGGCCTGGCGGCTCACCACGCCCTGTACGAGTGGGACTATGCCCGTCAGCTGCTGGCGATCCGGATGGCCGAGGCCGCCGGGACGGGACGCGACGACCTAGAGTCCCAGGTATTCGACATACGGTTCCTGCTCCGGCGTCCTCTGCTGGAGGCGATCTGGCCGTACGACGACCGACCGGTTCTTCTTCTCGTCGACGAGGTCGACCGGGCCGACGAGGAGTTCGAGGCACTGTTGCTGGAGGTGCTGTCCCAGTACCAGGTGACCATCCCGGAGATCGGGACCATCAAGGCGACCCGGAAGCCCATCATCGTGCTCACGGCCAACCGGACCCGCGCGCTCTCGGACGCCCTGCGACGGCGCTGCCTATACCACTGGATCCCCTTTCCCACCCTGGACCGCGAGATCGAGATCGTGCAGAGGCGGCTCCCGGAGGTGCCCGAGCGGTTGGCCCGACATGCGTGCATGCTGGTTCAGGCTCTGCGCGCAGGGCACTACCGCAAGGCCCCTGGCGTCTCGGAGACCATTGACTGGCTCCGGGCGCTCACGGCGATGGGAACTGTCGAGCTGAGCCGGCCCCGAGTGCAGGACACCATCGGCTGCCTCCTTAAGGATGCTGAGGACATCGAGCTCTTCGCCCAGAAGGACAGTGCCCGGGTCTACGCCGGGCTGGGACTTCGCACCGACCAGCCGGCGCAGTGACGTAGTGCCACCCGGACCAGAGCCACGCCGCCCCAACCTCACGGTCCCTTCGCACCCGCTGGTCGAGCTTGCAATCGCCTATCGCGCGCGTCGGACCGGTGACATCGCCAACGACGTCGCCCTCTTCGCCCGGCTGCTCCGAGCCGCAGCTGTCCCGGTCCCGATGGTGGCGGTGCTCAACGCGGTACGGGCGATGGAGGTGGTACGGCTCGACCGGCGCGCAGACGTCGAGACTGCGCTGGGTGCATGCCTGGTCAGTTCGCCGGCCGAGGAGGCGACCTTCCGCGCCGTGTTCGGGTACTTCTGGTCTGCCGAGGAGGTGGCTACTTTCGGCGACCTCGATGAGTCCATCCGTACCCAATCCGAGGATCGCGGCATCGACGTCGAGGCGATCGGAATCGCCGGGGTCCTGCAGGGCTCTCACGGTGGGCGGCCGGCTGGGGAGCCGTCGCGCCGGGCCACCTACAGCCGGGGCGCCCAGCCTGCCCAGCCGTTCACGTTGCTCGTCGAGCGGGACCCCAGGATGGACGAGCCGGCTCGCCGCCTCGCGCGTGCTCTGGCTACGGGGAAGAGTCACCGCCGCCGACTGGGCTCGGTCGGTGACCTGGTGGACGTTCGCGACAGCCTCCGGCACAACCTGCGGTACGGCGAGGAGCTGCTCGTCCTGCGCCGGTCCCGACGGCGGCCAGAGCGCGCACGGCTCGTCGTCCTGTGCGACGTCAGCTCGTCGATGCTTCCGTACACCCCACTCTTCCTCTCCTTCGTTTACGCGTTGACCCGAACGGCGCGCTCGGTCGAGTCGGCGGTCTTCAACACAGACGTCTCCTTCGTGACGGATGTTTTCCGGCGACGGGCCCTGGCCGACGCGATGGCTTGGCTGGAGGCGCAGTCCATCGTGCTTGCTGGCGGGACGCTGACTGGCCACAGCCTGCACGAGTTCACCTCTTCGTTGGAGGCGCGCGGGGTGCTACGTCCAGGGACGGTCGCGATGATCCTCAGCGACGGTTGGGACGTCGGTGACACTGACCTGCTGCGCAGTCAGATGCGTCGGCTCCGCCGCCAGGTCGGCCGGGTGGTGTGGCTGGACCCTCACGCAGCAGCCACCGGCTACGCACCGAGGGTGAGCGGGCTGATAGCGGCGTGGCCGTACATCGACGACTACGTCGATTTCTCCGGGTTCGACTCGCTCATCGAGCTGGCCGACCGGATGACTGGGCGACCCGGCGCCCGGGCCAGTTATCGGTCGATTCCGGGCCACGACGAGTTGGAAGGAGTCCTCGCGTGAGCGATCGGGCAGAGATGCGGGTACCAGGGCTGCCGGACCCACTCAGCCATTACACCGATGTTGTGCGCTTCGGCGAGCTTGTCTTCGTGTCTGGCTGCGCCGCGATAGATGGGGACAACCAGTTGGTGGGGGCGGGTGACCTGACCGCCCAGACCCGCAAGGTGCTCGAGAACCTGGGGGCCGCGCTGCGTCACGCGGGCGCGGACTTCGGCGACGTCCTCAAGGTCACTGTCTTCATGACTGACATCAGCCGCCGGGCGGAGGTCAACGACGTGCGCAAAGAGTTCTTCGGGACGGCGTACCCTGCCAGCACCCTGATCGAGGTCTCAGCCCTCGCCCTGCCAGGCATGGAGATCGAGATCGAGGCAGTCGCCGGCATCCCGACGATGCTCTGAGCCCCGGCGCAAGAGCCCACCTCGTCGTGCCCCGGCGACCGCTTCTCGTGTCAGACCCAGACCGGGCCGGGACCGTCGCTCGGTCTGACCCGAACGGTGGACTCGGCGGACATCGTGCGACGCATAAGGCGGAGTTATTCCAGGTTAGTGATACCAACCTGGAATAGCGGTGCGCTTGTTATCCCTTGACCATCTCGCCGAGCGGGGGCGCAGTGAGGGGTATTCCGATGCTGATCACCAACGAACGCCCCACCGCCCTGGCCCGCCTCGCATCGTCTTGCCCGAGCAGCCCGCTGACGGTCTTTGAGGCGCAACATTTGTCAGCTGGCGCGTGGTCTTGTCGCTCCGGGCAAGCAGGTCAGAGGCACCGGCTTTCGCGTGGACGCTGACAGCAGGGTGGGGTGACCGTGTGGCTACGCCGAAGTACTGTCCAGGGATGGAGCAGCGCGGCCTGCCAGCGCACACGATCGGCTTTGGAGCCTCTGCCGACGGGGTGCGGATAGCATCTGCCCGCTACGGCGCGGACCCGCCGCTGCTTCTCAACAGCTGTTGGATCAGCCAGCTTGAGTACGACCTGCAGAGCCCGGTGTGGTGCCACTTCCTCGAGGGGCTTGCGCGGCTGGCCACGGTCTACCGCTACGACGAGCGAGGCTTCGGTCTCCCCGACTGGGACATCCCGAGCTTCGACTTCGAAGCACGGGTGCGCGACCTCGAGGCCGTGGTCGAGGCCAGCGGTCTCGAGCAGTTCGCGCTGCTGGGGATGGCGCAGGGCGGGCCGTTCGCGATCACCCACGCGCACAGGAACCCCGAGCGAGTCAGCCGGTTGGTGCTGCTCGGGACGTACGCCTGTTCGCGGCCATGCGGCCGTTCGCGGCGCCGGCTCCGGCGGGTGCTCAGCCACCGCCGCTCTGGGGTGACGAGGGGCACGTAGGCGCCTTGTTCGGCGACAGCATCACGAGCAGGTCGCGGCCCTCGACGCGGCGCTCGACGGGCTGATGGCGAGCCACCTGCGTGACGGGGCCATGGAGTGGGAGTACCTGCTGTTCACGGCGACACGACGCTGACTTGTCGGCGGCGGCGGGCTTCCTCGTGTCAGGCCCAGACGAGGCCAGGACCGTCGCACGGTCTGTCCCGAGGCATCAGGACGCAGGCGCATCCCCACTCACGCGGGTACAGCGGTGACGATGAGGTTGTCCTGGTAGCCGCCGCGGCTGGCGATGTAGTCGCCGCCGCAGGTGATAACAGTCAGTCGTGGGGGCCCTTGTCCGGTGAAGAACGTGGCCCAGGGCAGGCCTTGCTTGAGGTACAGGCGCCGCTCCACCACCCGGTAGGTCAGGGTCTGCCCGCCCGAGAGTCGGATCCGGATCTGGTCTCCCAGGTTGACGGCGCCAAGGTTGTAGAGGGCGCCGCGGCCTTGGGTGCGGGAGTCGCGGTGGCCGACGATCACCGCGGATCCCGCGGCGGTCCCGGGCGCGGGGCCGTACTGGTACCACCCGGCGTGGTCGGCGTTGCGCGGGATTGCGACCGTCCCGTCAGGAGCGACACCGACGATCTCTACGGGGGCGTCTACGGCGATGCTGGCGATGGTCAGCCTCGTCGGCGTCGGCGTACGAGCAGCCGGCCCGGCCTGGCCACTGATATCGGCCTGGTAGGTGGGGATCGGTGGCGGAGTCCCCAGGGGACCTGACTCGGTCTGCGGCGGACCGGCCAGCGATCCGTCGCTCGGAGTCACAGCGACGGGCAGCTGACCCACACCGGCGGCATCGGGGCGACTGATGGCCCACCCGGTCGGGACAAGGATGAGCGCCGCGAGGGACCCTACGAGCAACAGGATCCACCCGCGGCGACTCATCCTTCGTCGATCAGACCTGGCGCGAGCCGGCCAGTACGCGACGACCGGCGAACAGGGCACCGATCGTGGCGAGGATCATCGCGACCCAGGCGTAGCCGGGGAACGACGAGCCATCGTTGGCCAGTCCGGCCTCACCAGCGGGCACCCCCATCGGGGCGGACCCAAGACCGCTGATCTTCTGTACGGCGACCGCGAACGTGGCCGGGTACGTGCCGTACGCGAACACGATCGTGTTGACCCCAGCCGCAACCGGCAGGCTGGTCGAGAACACGGTCGCGCCACCGGCGACAACGCCGACCTTGTACGTGGCTGCGGGCACCACGGCACTGGCCGAGTTCGGGTTGCTCAGCGACTTGATCAGGGTGCCACCGTTCGCGGTGATCGCCACCGTGGGTGCGTTGGCGATGTGAGCGACCGTGACGCGGCCCTTGCCGGCTGCGAGCATCGAGATGTCGTTGTCGAACACCGTCGCTGTCGGCTTGCCACCGGTGGTGAGGTGCGCCGCGATGGTGTAGTTGTGGCCGCCCTTGACGGGGATGTTCGCCGGGCCGATGACGTCAGCGGTCTTCATGCCCGCGGCCTTGTCTGCGGCGTACGAGGTGACCTCGACCTTGTAGGTCCCAGCCGGCAGGGAAAGCGGGCCCGCCATCGCACCGGGCTTGAAGTCGGTCAGGGTGATCTTGCCGTTGACGTAGACGTTCACGTCGACCCCCGGGATGCCGTGGAAGACGCTCACCTTTGCGTTCGAGGCGGCGCCGGCGGGAGATGCGGACAGGAACACAGCGGCTGGAGCGAGAATCAAGGCCGCCCCGATCAGGGCAGCGGATCGACGGGAACGCATGCGGACTCCTCGTTGCAGTGGACGGACTCGTACCCCCACTACCGCTCGCAGCGCGAAGGCGGATGCACCTAGCTGGCACGGGATTTGGCAGCTCTGCGCGAAGCAGCGCGCGTGCGTGTCCCGTTGGCCGACTTCTCCGCGGCGGCGGCGATGTTCGCGGCCATCGGTCCGAACACCAAGGCGTGGAACGGCGAGATCGTCTTCCAGTACGCGTGCCCGGCGAGCCCCCGCGGGTGGAAGATCGCCCGCTGCCGCAGGTGCGTACCACCGTCGTCGCTTGGCTCGAGGCTGAACTCCAGCCAGGCAAGGCCCGGCAGCCGCATCTCGGCGCGCAGTCGCAGCAACCGGTCGGGCACCCGTTCCTCGACCCGCCAGAAGTCCACGGCGTCGCCCACCGCGAGCCGGTCCGGGTTGCGCCGCCCGCGGCGCAGACCGACACCGCCCATCACCCGGTCCAGGAACCCGCGAGCGTGCCAGGCCAACGTCCACGAGTACCAGCCGTTCTCGCCGCCGATCCCGTCGAGCACGGTCCAGACCTCGTGCGGAGTCGCGTGCACGTCTCGGTCGCGTACGTCGGTGTAGAGGCTGCCGCCGGACCACTCCGGGTCGCCGGGCCAGGGACTCGCCGCCGTACCGGGGTACGACGCCTCGGCCCAGCGGGTGACGACATCGGCCTCGCGCACCTTGGTCAGCGCCTTGGCGACGGCGTCGTCGAAACCGATAAGACCATCGGGCGGGTCCGGGACGAAGTTGGCGATGTCATGCTCGCGACAGACCACCTCGTGCCGCAGGGACTCGACGAGCGGGCGCGCGATCGAGGCCGGCACCGGCGTGACGAGACCGACCCAGTGCGAGGACAGGCCAGGGGTCAGCACCGGCACCGGGATGATCAGCCGCTTGCGGAGCCCGGCCACGGAGGCATACCGCTGCATCATCTCGGCGTACGTCAGCACGTCGGGGCCACCCACGTCGAAGGTGCGGTTCACGTCGTCCGGGAGGTCGGCCGCACCGACGAGGTAGCGGAGCACGTCGCGTACGGCGATCGGCTGGATCCTGGTACGTACCCAGGTCGGCGTGGTCATGGCGGGGAGCCGTTCGGTGAGGTAGCGCAGCATCTCGAACGACGCGGAGCCGGACCCGATGATCACCGCGGCCCTGAGCTCAGCCGTCGGGACGCCGCAGCCGCGAAGGATCTCGCCCACCTCGCGCCGCGACCGCAGGTGGTCCGACAACCCGTGCGGGTCGGCCGGGATCAGTCCGCCCAGGTAGACGAGCCGGCGGGCTTCCGCCTCGCGCGCGGCGTCGGCAAACACGTGTGCCAGCCGACGGTCCGTCGCCGCGAACCCGTCGCCCGCGCCGAGGGAGTGCAGCAGGAAGTACCCGACGTCGACGCCTGCGAAGGCAGCGCGCATCGTGTCGGCGTCGCCCGCGTCCCCGCGTATGACGTCCACCTCGGTGAACCACCCGCGCCCGCGCAGGTTCTCGGGGTTGCGGGCCAGCACCCGTACCCGGAAGCCGGCCTCGAGCAGGTTGGGGACCAGGCGGCCACCGATGTAGCCCGTGGGACCTGTCACCAGAGCGAGCCGCCCCGCGCCGCCGCTGGCGCCTGCAGCCTGCGCGATGACCTGTTCCGGAGCCGGCTGCGGCACCTGCGCGGGGTCGTACGCGTCGGCGGGGTTCACCACTCCACGCTAGATCTTATCCGCCACACCCGCAGTGCGTACCTTCCGAGATGATCGTTATCTTGACTGATTCCAGACAAGGACTAAGGTCAGCCTGGTGAGCGAGACCGCGTCGACCGTCGACACCGCCTCCACCGCCGACCGCATCCGCGCGGCCGGCCTGCGGGCCACCGGCCCCAGAGTTGCGGTGCTGGACGTGCTGTACGCGGTGCCGCACGCCGACGTCGACGCCCTGCTCACAGCGGTACGAGCGGACACCGACGTCTCGACGCAGGCCGTCTACGACGTGCTCCGCGCGTTCACCAAGGCCGGGCTGGTACGCCGCATCGAACCCGCGGGGAGCCCGGCCCGGTTCGAGACGCGGGTCGGCGACAACCACCATCACGTCGTGTGTCGCGTCTGCGGTGCGGCCGCTGACGTCGACTGCGCGGTGGGAGCAGCCCCGTGCCTGGATCCCAGCAACGACCAGGGATTCCTCATCGACGAGTCAGAGGTCACCCACTGGGGCCTCTGCCCGACCTGTCAGACGTCAACCCATATGGAGCGAGGTTCCGGTGCCTGAAGAGCGCGATACGACCACGGTAGAAGGCGACATGAACACGACCGAGGCCAAGTGCCCCGTCGTCGGTGGCACGACCAACCGTGACTGGTGGCCGAACCGGCTGGATCTGGGCGTACTCCACCAGAACTCCGCCAAGTCCGACCCGATGGGCGCGGAGTTCGACTACGCCGAGGCGTTCGCGACCCTCGACGTGGCCGCCCTCAAGGCGGACATCGAGGCCGTCATGACGACGTCGCAGGACTTCTGGCCGGCCGACTACGGCCACTACGGGCCACTCTTCATCCGGATGGCCTGGCACAGCGCGGGTACGTACCGCATCAGTGACGGCCGCGGAGGCGCCGGCTCAGGCGAGCAGCGCTTCGCGCCCCTGAACAGCTGGCCGGACAACGGCAACCTGGACAAGGCCCGCAGGCTGCTGTGGCCGATCAAGAAGAAGTACGGCCGCGCGATCTCCTGGGCCGACCTGATGGTCCTCGCGGGCAACTGCGCGCTGGAGTCGATGGGATTCACGACGTTCGGCTTCGGCGGCGGCCGCGCGGACGTCTGGGAGCCCGAGGACATCAACTGGGGCAACGAGGACACCTGGCTCGGCGACGCGCGCTACACCGGCGACCGCGAGCTGACGAACCCGCTCGCCGCGGTGCAGATGGGCCTGATCTACGTGAACCCGGAAGGACCCAACGGCAACCCGGACCCGCTCGCGTCCGCTCGGGACATCCGCGAGACGTTCCGCCGGATGGCGATGAACGACGAGGAGACGGTGGCTCTCATCGCCGGCGGCCACACGTTCGGCAAGACCCACGGCGCCGCTGACCCGAACGTGCACGTCGGCCCCGAGCCGGAGGCTGCCCCCCTGCAGGAGATGGGCCTGGGCTGGATCAACAGCTTCGGCACCGGCAAGGGTGGCGACGCCATCACCAGCGGGTTGGAGGGCGCGTGGACCCCGACGCCTGTGACGTGGGACAACAGCTACTTCGAGACCCTGTTCAGGTACGAGTGGCAGCTGTCGACCAGCCCGGCCGGTGCCAAGCAGTGGGTTCCGACCGATCCCGCGGCGGCCAGCACCGTGCCGGACGCCCACGACCCGGCACGTACGCACCCCCCGGTGATGCTCACGACGGACCTCGCGATGCGGATGGACCCGATCTACGAGCCGATCTCGCGGCGCTTCTACGAGCACCCGCAGGAGCTCGCCGACGCGTTCGCCAAGGCCTGGTTCAAGCTGACGCACCGCGACATGGGACCGATCACCCGCTACCTCGGCCCGCTCGTCCCCGCCGAGCCACAGCTGTGGCAGGACCCCGTACCTGCGGCGACGTACGCGCTGGTCGGGGCGGCCGACGTCGCCTCCCTCAAGGGCACGATCCTCGCCTCGGGCCTGACGGTCTCTGCGCTGGTCTCGACCGCATGGGCATCGGCATCGACGTTCCGCGGCACCGACATGCGCGGCGGAGCCAACGGTGCGCGTATTCGCCTCGCGCCCCAGAACGACTGGGAGGCCAACAACCCGGCCGACCTGGCCAAGGTGCTGCAGACGCTGGAGGGGATCCAGCAGGAGTTCAACAGCGCCAACGCCAGTGCGGACAAGCAGGTCTCGCTGGCCGACCTGATCGTGCTCGGCGGCTGCGCGGCGGTCGAGCAGGCCGCCAAGCAGGCCGGCTTCGACGTCCAGGTCCCGTTCACACCGGGACGTACGGACGCAGCGCAGGAGCAGACCGACGTAGAGGCCTTCGCCGTGCTCGAGCCGACGGCGGACGGGTTCCGCAACTACCTCGGCAAGGGGCACCAGCGACCGGCTGAGCAGCTGCTGGTCGACCGGGCCCAGCTGTTGACCCTGAGCGCGCCGGAGATGACCGTCCTGGTGGGCGGGCTGCGGGTCCTGTCTGCCAACGCTGACCGGTCCGCGCTCGGGGTGCTCACCACGCGGCCCGGGACGCTGACCAACGACTTCTTCGTGAACGTGCTCGACCTGAACACCAGGTGGGCGCCCACGTCCGACGCCGAGGAGTCGTTCGAGGGTCGCGACGCAGCATCGGGGCAGGTGCGGTGGACGGCCAGCCGCGTCGACCTCGTCTTCGGCTCGAACTCCCAGCTCCGGGCCCTTGCGGAGGTGTACGCGAGCGACGACGCGCAGCGCAAGTTCGTCGACGCCTTCGTCGCCGCCTGGGCCAAGGTCATGGACCTCGACCGGTTCGACGTCGGCTGACCCAGCCGTCCAGCTGATCGGTTCGTGCGCGGCCCGCTCGCAGCATCAGGGCTTGCGGGCCCGCACGTGCCCTGGCCGGAGGGCACCCTCGTCCAGGGTGGCGACCAGCACCTGCCAGAAGCCGACCTCGGCCTCGGTCGCCTCCTCGCCATGCAGGCGTACGAACTCCGGCCGCATCGGTCCGCGTAGCCGCGCCAGCTCCCGCTCGGCCTCCGCCTGGTACCACCCATGGCGGTCCTCGAGCTCGACGTCGCGAAAGCCCGCGTCCGCGACGATCCGGCCGGTCTCGGCCAGCGTCCGCATCACGAAGACATGGCCGGCCTCGGCCACGAATGCCTCCACCTGCGCCGTCAGCTCGTCGCCCTCACCGCGCAGCCAGTCGCCGACCAGCAGGGCACCACCCGGGCGGAGCACCCGGAAGCACTCGCGGTAGAGCGCGGGCTTGTCACCCACGTGGATGATCGCGTCCTTGCTGAAGACCACTTCGAAGGACTCGTCCAGGAACGGCAGCGGACCCGGCTCGATGATCCGGTACGCCACGCGGTCGCCGAGCCCGGCCCCTCGGGCCCGCTCCGCTGCGACGTCCAGCAGGGACTGCTGCACGTCGATCCCCGTCACTACCGCGGCGCCGTGGTCACGTACCAGCACCAGGTCCACCCCACCGATGCCGCAGCCGATGTCCAGCACGTCCTGGCCGCGTACGTCCCGGCCGGCCAGGATACGGGCGACCTCGGCCGGGCCTCCGGGGGACAGGAAACCCTCGCCCCAGATCAGCTCCAGCCGGGACGTCTCGTCCTCGGTGTATGTGCTCACGACCGCCTCGGGATCAGTCACGGCCCGAGACTAGGTGCTTGCCGCCGGGGCTGACAGGGTGACTGATCACCAATCGACACAGGATCGGACCTAGGCCGTCGTGCAAGCGCGCCGTTGGGAGCTGGACAGATGAGCGCACGGTTCGAGGAGCTCGACTGGCGGCAGACGCCGATGGGCGCGATCAGCCTGCGGCGGCGGCGGGACCCGGTCTCCGGGGACGACGTGTACGAGGTCAAGCTGGATGACGACTTCCTGATGTCGAGCCTGTTCACCGTGGCCGAGGTCGCCGTCGCGCGGCTCGCCCTCGCCCGGCTGCCGGCAACCGGGCTGGACGTCGCGGTGGGCGGCCTCGGGCTGGGCTACACCGCGCTGGAGGTGCTGGAGCATCCACGCGTACGTTCGCTGGTCGTCGTCGAGGCGCTCGGCGAGGTGATCGAGTGGCACACTCAAGGCCTGATCCCGGCCGGTACGACATTGCAGGCCGACCAGCGCTGCCGGCTGGTCCAGGGCGACTTCTTCGCGCTGGTCGCCGGTGCCGGGCTCGACCCGGACTTGCCGGGCCGACTCTTCCACGCCATCGTGCTGGACATCGACCACTCACCGACGCACCTGCTGAACCCGAGCCACGCCGGGTTCTACGACGTGGCCGGCACCCGTCGGCTGGCTGCGCACCTGCATCCCGGCGGCGTGTTCGCGCTGTGGTCGAACGACCCTCCGGACGCCGCCTACGAGGGGGTGCTCAACGAGGTGTTCGACGAGGTCGAGTCAGAGGTCGTGAGCTTCGCCAACTATCTGCAGGGCCGGGACTCGACCAACACGGTCTACCTGGCAAGGCGGAGCATCGACCGGTAGCCGGCGCTACCTCGAGCCCCTGAAGCCGATCGCGAGGCCCGCGAGCTCGACCTGGGAGCGGAACAACCCCTCGCGGGCCGCGGGCGGGAAGTTGTCGAGGTGGCCGTACGCCTCGAGGCAGACGAACCCGTGCAGGGCCGCCCACGCGTGCATCATCGCCTGGTGCGTTCCCGGGCTCAGCTGATCGCCCATCCGCTCCGCCTTCTCGTCCACGAGCAGGGACGCCAGAGTCGCCGGGTCGAGGTGGGTCACTATGGGTTCCCCCAGCGCGCCCTGGGCAGCGGCCCGTAAGACCACCGCAGCCAGGTTGGTCATGGCGTCCTTGGCTGCCTCGACGGTGGGTCCGTCCTCCGGAGCGGCGTAGCCGGGGACCGGCGGGCCGAAGATCAGCGCGAACCGGTGCGGTTCCGCGTGGGCCCAGCTGCGATAGGCGCCGGCCACGAGCAGCAGGTGGGCCTGGGGGTCAGCGGGTTCCTCAGCCTGAACTGGCACCAGGAGGGCAGCCGCGAGGTCACGGTACCCGTCCGTGATCAGCTCGGTGAGCAGCTCGTCGCGGTCGGCGTAGTAGCGGTACAGCGCCGGCGGCGTCAGTCCCATGGCCCGAGCGATGTCGCTGAAGCGCAGGTCGGTGTTGCCCTGCTCGCGCATCAGCTGGAGAGCGGTCTGCTTGATCTCAGTCATCGTGGCGGCGCGCGTCCGCTCGCGCCGCGACGGGACATCGGTGCTGCGTGTGCTGGCCATGGAAGGAATCGTAACGCATCTTCACTTGCGTGAATGGACTTGACAGCAGGTTCTTGATGCGATTTGGTTATGTCTCGTCACTCAAGTCAAGCCCAATCACACTGGCAAGGAGCCGTCATGACTCAGACCGCAACGGTCGACCCCGCCGGGCCTACCGCAGGTGCGCCTGCCGCTGCACTCATGCAGGTCGAGCCGGGCCCGCTCGGCCGGCTGG
>JANMWN010000167.1:0-7439 GCA_031394045.1 Sporichthyaceae bacterium | reverse complement strand
ACCTTCGCGCACCCGCTGGACGCGACCGAGATCCCGGTGGAGACCGAGGTGTTCCTCGAGGACGGCGACACGCTGCGGTTCGGCGCCGTCGAGCTCTCGGTCGTGCACCTGGTGGGGCACACGCCGGGCAGCATCGCGCTGGTGTACGACGACCCCGAGGGTGGGCCGCACGTCTTCACCGGCGACTGCCTGTTCCCTGGCGGGGTCGGGCGGACGACCAACCCCGAGGACTTCGCCTCGCTCTATCGTGACGTGGCCGACAAGCTGTTCGGCCGACTGCCCGACGAGACCTGGGTGTACCCGGGCCACGGGGACGACACGACCATCGGCCGGGAGCGCCCCTCGCTGGCCGGCTGGGAGTCGCGCGGCTGGTGACGGTCAGTGCTGGCTGCTGGCTGCTGGCTGCTGGCTGCTGGCTGCTGGCTGCTGGCTGCCGGCTCACCGGACGCCTGCCGCGTCCATCCCTCTGAGCTCCTTCTTGAGCTCGGAGACCTCGTCGCGGAGCCGGGCCGCGAGCTCGAACTGCAGCTCGGCGGCGGCCGCCCGCATCTGGTCGTTGAGCTGCTGGATCAGGTCGGCCAGCGCGGCCCGCGGGAGGTCGCGTACGCCGGAGCCGGCCCGACCGGCCGCTCCCCCGGCGCGCGACGCGAACCCGGGCACCGGCGCCTTGCCCCGGCTCTGCTGCCGGCCAGACCCGATGGAGCCGCCGATCAGCTGCTCGGTGTCCGCGTCCTCGCGGGCGATCAGCTCGGTGATGTCGCTGATCCGCTTGCGCAGCGGCTGCGGGTCCAGGCCTCGCTCGAGGTTGTATGCGACCTGCTTCTCGCGCCGCCGGTTGGTCTCGTCGATGGCCTGGGCCATCGAGTTGGTGATCCGGTCGGCGTACATGTGCACCTCGCCGGAGACGTTGCGAGCCGCGCGGCCGATGGTCTGGATCAGGGATGTGGACGAGCGGAGGAACCCCTCCTTGTCGGCGTCGAGGATGGCGACCAGGGAGACCTCGGGCAGGTCCAGCCCCTCGCGCAGCAGGTTGATGCCGACCAGGACGTCGAACTCCCCCATCCGCAGCTCGCGCAGGAGCTCGACCCGGCGCAACGTGTCCACCTCGGAGTGCAGGTAGCGGACCCGGACGCCAAGCTCGAGCAGGTAGTCGGTCAGGTCCTCGGACATCTTCTTGGTCAGCGTGGTGACCAGGACCCGCTCGGACCGCTCGGAGCGGACCCGGATCTCGTGCACCAGGTCGTCGATCTGCCCCCTGGTCGGCTTGACCACGACCTGGGGGTCGACCAGCCCGGTCGGCCGGATGATCTGCTCGACGACGCCGAGCCCCCGACCCAGCTCGTACGGTCCGGGGGTGGCCGAGAGGTACACGGTCTGGCCGATCCGGTCGACGAACTCCTCCCACTTGAGCGGGCGGTTGTCCATGGCGCTCGGCAGCCGGAACCCGTGGTCGACCAGGTTGCGCTTGCGCGACATGTCGCCCTCGAACATCGCGCCGATCTGCGGAACGGTCACGTGCGACTCGTCGATAACGAGCAGGAAGTCCTCGGGGAAGTAGTCGAGCAGCGTGTTCGGCGCGCTGCCCGCCTCGCGCCCGTCGATGTGCCGGCTGTAGTTCTCGATGCCGGAGCAGGACCCGACCTGGCGCATCATCTCCAGGTCGTACGTGGTGCGCATCCGCAGCCGTTGCGCCTCGAGCAGCGAACCCTGCCGCTCCAGCTCGGCCAGCCGGTCGGCGAGCTCGACCTCGATGCCCGCGACGGCGCGCTCCATCCGCTCGGGCCCGGCGACGTAGTGGGTGGCCGGGAAGACGTACAGCGACTCGTCCTCGGTGACCACCTCGCCGGTCAGCGGGTGCAGCGTCATCAGCCGCTCGATCTCGTCACCGAACATCTCGATCCGGACCGCGAGCTCCTCGTAGACCGGGAAGATCTCGATGGTGTCGCCGCGTACCCGGAACGTGCCGCGGGTGAACGCCACGTCGTTGCGGGTGTACTGGTTGCCCACGAACTGGCGCAGCAGCTGGTCGCGCTCGATGGTGTCGCCGACCTTGAGCGAGACCATCCGGTCGACATACTCCTGCGGCGTGCCCAGGCCGTAGATGCAGGAGACCGACGCGACCACGATCACGTCGCGCCGGGTCAGCAGGCTGTTGGTCGCCGAGTGCCGCAGCCGCTCGACCTCGTCGTTGATGGACGAGTCCTTCTCGAGGTAGGTGTCCGACTGAGGGATGTACGCCTCAGGCTGGTAGTAGTCGTAGTACGAGACGAAGTACTCGACGGCGTTGTTGGGCAGCAGCTCGCGGAACTCGGTGGTGAGCTGGGCCGCGAGGGTCTTGTTCGGGGCCATCACCAGGGTGGGCCGCTGCAGCCGCTCGACCAGCCACGCGGTGGTCGCCGACTTGCCGGTGCCGGTGGCGCCGAGCAGCACGACGTTGCTCTCGCCGGCCCGGACCCGGCGTTCCAGGTCGTCGATCGCCGTCGGCTGGTCGCCGGAGGGGCTGAAGTCGCTCACGACCTGGAACGGCGCGACCCGGCGCTCGAGGTCGGTGGTGGGACGCATCCCCCTACCGTACGGTCCCGCTCCGACAGTGCTGGTCCACGCTCATCCGGTCGTACACCGTCACATCCGGTGGCCGGAGGTCACGGGCGGTCACATCGTGGCATGCTGACCGGGTGGTCGACCGTTCCCAGCGTGCCCGCCACCGGCGCAGGCGCGGTCGCGGCAGAGGTCGCCATCGGGCCGGCTTCCAGGTGGGCCGGTGGGCCATCCCGGCCGGGCTCGCCCTCGGGATCCTGGTCGCCGTCACCGCGATGCTGCTGGTGACCGACGTCGTGACCTCTACCCTCCTGCTGCCATAGCCCGCCGGAGCAGCTCCGCCCACAGGGCATCGACCGCGCTCTCTAGGTCGGCCGCCGAGCCGTCGTTGTCCACCACCATGTCGGCGGCCGTGAGCCGCTCCTCGCGGCTGGCCTGGGCCGCCATCCGGTCCCGCGCCTCCTGCTCCGGAAGGCCCCGGAGCTCCAGCCGCGCCAGCCGGGTCGACTCGGCGGCGTCGACCACCACCACCACGTCGTACCCGTGCGCCAGGCCGTTCTCGACCAGCAGGGGCACGTCGTAGACGACGACCAGCCCGGCCGCCCGCTCGGACTCCTCGCTGGCGGCAGCCGCCGCGATCAGCTCCTCGGCCCGGGCCCCCACGAGGGGATGGATGATCGACTCGAGCAGCGCCCGGTCAGCGTCTGTACCAGCCGTACCGGCGGAACCGGCCGCGCTGAAGACCCGCGCCGCCAGGGCGGCCCGGTCGAGCGTTCCGTCGTGGCGCAGCACCCGCGGGCCGAAGGCCGCCACGACCTGCGCCAGCCCCGGGGTACCTGGCTCGACCACCTCACGGGCCAGCCGGTCGGCGTCGACCACCACCGCGCCGTGTGCGGCCAGCAGGGCGGCCACGGCGGACTTGCCGCTGCCGATGCCGCCGGTGAGGCCGACCTTGATCACGACCCGCCCGCCTTCCTGTCGTCCGGCTGCGGTTGGTGGCTGGTTGCCGCCTGGGTTAGCGTTAGGTCATCAACGTTCCATCCGCTGGTCGGGCGAATGGGCGGGCGACCCGGCAGCCCCGGGAGCCGCGTCCGACCTCCGCAAGGAGAGTCTATTGATCGCGCCCATCCGCCGGTCCGTGCTCGTCTCCACCGCAATCCTCCTGGTCGCCAGCTCGGCTGTGGCCGTCGGCGTGCAGGGCACCGGACAGGCAGCATCTCCCACCAGACCGATCATCTTCGGCGCCGCAGCCGACAACCAGACGCAGGTCACGACCGACGAGAGGGTCCTCGGTCGGCACATGGAGGGCATCCGCGACTACCGCTCGTGGGACTCGCCCAAGCTGTTCGGCTCCAGCCAGATCTGGATGCGCGACACCGGGCACACGATCGTCATGAGCATCAAGGCGCAGCGCGTCAACAACAGCAAGATCAGGTTTGCTGACATCGCCGCGGCTGCCCCCGGCAGCGCGCTCTACAAGGACATGCAGAACATGGCGGCGCAGATCAAGGCGTTCGCCAAGCCGGTCTGGATCTCGTTCAACCACGAGCCGGAGGCCTCCGGCAGCACCGGCAGCGGCAACGGCCCGCAGTTCGCGGCCGCCTTCCGCAAGTTCGTCACGGTGATGCGGGCGTCCGGCGTGACCAACGCCAAGTACGTCGCCATCTTCACCGGCTGGGGCTTCAACCGGACCGACTCCGGCGGCGTCAACAACTACTACCCCGGCGACGCGTACGTCGACGCGATCGCAGCGGACGTCTACAACTGGGCCGGCTGCAAGCAGTCGCAGACGTGGACACCATTGTGGATGCTGGTCGCCGGCATCCAAGCGTTCGGCAAGCTGCACCCGACCAAGCAGCTCATGCTCGCCGAGTGGGGCTCGGTCGAGGACCGGGCGATCGCCGGCCGCAAGGCCGCCTGGATCAAGGATGCGCAGGCCATGTTCAAGCTCCCGGCCTATGCGCAGTTCACGGTGGCGCTGTCCTGGAGCGGGATCAACATCGACGCGGTCTGCTCGTTCAACTACAGCACCTCCGCCTCGGCGCAGGGAGCGTGGAAGGCGATGGGCAACGACCCGAGCTACCTGGCCAACCCCGCCTGACCCGTACCGCCCGCTCGACTTGTCCGGGTCAGCGCGCGCTCCCGCGCACACCGGCCCGGACAAGTCGCGTCCGAGACGCTCGCCAGGTCCTAGTTCTCGAGGGCGTCGGCGGCCGCCTTGGCGACGAATGGTGCACTGTCAGACAATGCCCGTTCCAAGGTGCCGCGCACATGTGGGTCATGGTCCAAACCCCACCAGGCACCCAGCTCGTAGACGGCGGAGAACCGCACCTCCGCGTCGTCATCACGGGCCAGCTCGGTCAGAGCGTCCAACGAGGCGGGACGGAGCTCCGCGCAGTTGGCCAGCGCGGTAGCGACGTTGTAGCGGATCCGCGCCGACTCGTCCCGAGCCAACGCCGGCAGCAGGTTCGTCACCGACTCGCTGTTGAGAAAGCCGAATGCGCGCACCAGCCACCAGATGACGTCTTGGTTCGACTCGCTAGCGAGCAGCGCTCCCAGCACCTCGGCAGCCTCCGCCTGAAACGGGGTCGCCTCACGTGCCAGCCTGGTCCCAAGGATCCGACGCCTGGGGTCGGGGCTGGCCAGCAGTACCTGTGCCGAGGCCCACAACTCGTCGCCCGCTGTGGTCACTATCAAGGCCGCGATCGGCAGGCTCGGCTCGGCAGACTGATCGAGGAACTCGGCGTCCTGAGACCGCAGAAGGAGCTCGATCGTCTCCTCGGTCACCATCCGGGCTCCTTCGCGACGTTGGGGCGAGGGTACGTGGCCTCGACTTGTCCGGGTCGGCGCGCGCTCCAGCGCACACCGACCCGGACAGGTCGCGTTGGCACTGGCAAGTACGAAGGCGCCGTCCCCGAGGGGGCGACGCCTTCGTCGTGCTCGTGCGGTACTGCTGCCAGCGGCTGGATCAGCCTTCGCCGGTGAGCTTCTCGCGCAGGGCCGCGAGCGCCTCGTCGGACGCCAGGGTGCCGGTGGCCTCACCCTCGACCTCCTCAGGAACGGACGAGTAGGTCGCAGGCGTCTCGGCCACGGCCTCGGCGTCGGCCTTGCGAGCCTCCTCGATCTGCTTCTTGTGCGCCTCGAACCGCACCTGAGCCTCGGCGTACTGCTTCTCCCAGGCCTCTCGCTGCGTGTCGTACCCGTCGAGCCACTCGCCGGTCTCCGGGTCGAAGCCGTCCGGGTAGATGTACGCCCCAGCCTCGTCGTAGGTGGCCGGCATGCCGTACAGCGTCGGGTCGAACGTGTCGCCGACCGCCTCGCCGACGGTGCCTTCGTTGGCCTGCTTGAGCGACAGGCTGATCCGGCGACGCTCGAGGTCGATGTCGATCACCTTGACGAAGATGTCGTCGCCGACCTGGACGACCTGCTCCGGGATCTCCACGTGGCGCTCGGCCAGCTCGGAGATGTGCACCAGACCCTCGATGCCCTCGTCGACGCGCACGAACGCACCGAACGGGACGAGCTTGGTGACCTTGCCCGGCACGACCTGGCCGATCTGGTGGGTACGGGCGAACTGCTGCCAGGGGTCTTCCTGGGTGGCCTTGAGCGAGAGCGAGACGCGCTCGCGGTCCATGTCGACGTCGAGGACCTCGACCGTGACCTCCTGGCCCACCTCGACGACCTCGGACGGGTGGTCGATGTGCTTCCAGGACAGCTCGGACACGTGCACCAGCCCGTCGACGCCGCCGAGGTCGACGAACGCGCCGAAGTTGACGATCGAGGAGACGACGCCGGAGCGGACCTGGCCCTTCTGCAGGGTGGTCAGGAAGGTCTGGCGTACCTCGGACTGGGTCTGCTCGAGCCAGGCGCGGCGGGACAGGACCACGTTGTTGCGGTTCTTGTCCAGCTCGATGATCTTGGCCTCGAGCTCCTTGCCGACGTACGGCTGGAGATCGCGGACCCGACGCATCTCGACGAGGGAGGCGGGCAGGAAGCCACGCAGGCCGATGTCGAGGATCAGGCCGCCCTTGACGACCTCGATGACGGTGCCGGTGACGACGCCGTCCTCTTCCTTGATCGTCTCGATCGTGCCCCACGCCCGCTCGTACTGGGCGCGCTTCTTGGACAGGATCAGCCGGCCCTCCTTGTCCTCCTTCTGGAGGACCAGGGCCTCGATCTGGTCACCGACCTTGACGACCTCGTTGGGGTCGACGTCGTGCTTGATCGACAGCTCACGAGAGGGGATGACACCCTCGGTCTTGTAGCCGATGTCGAGGAGGACCTCGTCGCGGTCGACCTTGACGATGATGCCCTCGACGATGTCGCCATCGTTGAAGTACTTGATCGTCTCGTCGATCGCGGCCATGAAGTCATCGGCCGAGCCGATGTCGTTGACTGCGACCTGCTTGGTGGTCGCCTGGGCCAGCTCGGCCAGAGTGCTCGTCATATGAGTAGGGGCTCCGTTGCGGACAGGGAAATAGTGCGGGTGCATGGCGGGCCCTCGGAAAGTCACCGGGTTGTCAGGAGAGAGAACACCACGACCGTCCAGCGCGTGCCTGCTCCGTATGAGGTCGCACAGGCCCACAACGCACCGCGCAGTCTACGTTTGCGCCCGTGACAGGGTCAATTGAAGGACCGACCGCCGCCGAGCGGCCGATCGGCAGTGCTGGCCGAGGCGAGGCGTCGCCGCAGGAGTCCCGCGCCGCGATGCGGAGCTGGTGGGATGCCGAGGCGGACAGCTACCAGGCCGAGCACGGCGCCTTCCTGGGGGATGCCCGCTTCGTCTGGGGCCCCGAGGGGCTGGACGAGGGCGCCGCCGGGCTGCTCGGGTCGGTCGCCGGGCGCAGCGTGCTCGAGATCGGCGCGGGGGCGGCCCAGTGCTCGCGCTGGCTGGTCGGCCG
>JANMWN010000161.1:0-9645 GCA_031394045.1 Sporichthyaceae bacterium | reverse complement strand
CGACCCGGGCTGGGTCGAGTGCGGCGGCCTCCGGCTGGCGTCGACCCCGGAGCGCCTCGAGGAGCTGGAGCGCCAGGTCGGCTGGGCCGAGACGTTCGGGCTGGACCTCCAGCGGGTGTCGGCGGACGAGGCCCAGGGCCTGTTCCCCCTGATGTCGACCGACCGGGTGCTCGGCGCGACGTACCTCGCCACCGACGGCTACCTCGACCCCTCGCAGCTCACCTTCGCGCTGATCAAGGGCGCGAAGGCCGCGGGCATCCGAGTGTGCGAGCGCACGAGGGTCCTCGGCATCGACACCCACGACGGCGCCGTCCACCGCGTACGTACCGACCATGGCGACATCGAGTGCGAGGTGGTGATCGACGCGGCCGGCATGTACGCCGCCGAGGTCGCCCGCATGGTCGGCGTACGCGTTCCGATCATCCCGATGAGCCACCAGTACGTCGTGACCAAGCCGTTCCGGGTGGTGGCCCCCGGCGACCGGCGGCTCCCGACCCTGCGCGACCCGGACCTGCTCGTCTACTACCGCGAGGACGGTGCCGGCCTGGTCATGGGCGGGTACGAACGCGAGTCGCGGCCGTTCTCGCTGGGCGCCGACGGGCTCGACCACGTACCCGCCGACTTCAACGGGCGGCTGCTGCCCGAGGAGTGGCCGCGGCTGGAGGAGATCTACGAGAACTCGGTGGCCCGCGTCCCAGCTATGGCCGACGTCGAGATCCGCAAGATCATCAACGGTCCGGAGGGGTTCACCCCCGACAACGAGTTCTGTCTCGGCCCGACCGGGGTGCGCGGCTTCTGGGTCGCTGCCGGCTTCTGCGCCCACGGCATTGCCGGCGCCGGTGCGGTCGGCAAGGTGATGGCCGACTGGGTCGTCGACGGCGAGGCCGGGATGGACCTGTGGGAGATGGACGTACGCCGCTTCGGCCGGCAGTACCTCTCGCCCGAGTACACCCTCGCCCGCGTCACCGAGAACTACGAGAGCTACTACGACATCAAGTACCCGGGGCACGAGCGCACCTCGGCGCGGCCGCTGCGGGTCACCCCGGCGTACGCGGCCCATGTGGCGGACGATGCGTTCTTCGGCGAGAAGAGCGGCTGGGAGCGAGTGAACTACTACCGCTCCAACGAGGCCGGCGGTGACGAGTCCAACCGGCCGCTGGGCTGGGCGGGCAAGCTGTGGTCCCCGGCGATCGAGGCCGAGCACCGGGCGACCCGCGAGGCGGCCGGCCTGTTCGACGAGTCGTCGTTCGCCAAGATCGAGGTGGCCGGCCCCGGCGCCGCCGCGCTGCTCGACCGGCTCTGCGCCAACCGGGTCGTCCGCGGCGTCGGGCGCATCACGTACACCCAGATGCTCAACCCCCGCGGCGGGATCGAGTGCGACTTCACGGTGACGCAGGTCGGCGCGGACACCTTCTCGATCGTCACGGGTACGGCGCTCGGCGGGCACGACCTCAGCTGGATCCAGCAGCACACGCCTCGGGACGGCTCGGTCTCAGTTCGCGACGTGACCAGCGCCTGGACCTGCTTCGGGCTCTGGGGCCCTCGCGCCCGCGACATCCTGCAGCCGCTGACGCCGCAGAGCCTTGCGACGGCCGACTTCCCGTACATGACGATGCGCGAGACGACCGTCGGGACCGCGCCGGCCCGGCTGCTGCGGGTCACGTTCGTCGGCGAGCTGGGCTGGGAGGTCTACGCGCCGGCCGAGTACGGCGCCTCGCTCTGGGCCCAGCTGCGCGCCGCCGGCGAGGGTCACGGGCTGGTGCCTTGCGGCTACAAGGCGATCGACTCGCTGCGGGCCGAGAAGGGTTACCGCTACTGGGGTTCTGACATCACCACGGACGAGACGCCGTACGAGGCAGGGCTCGGTTTCTGCGTCCGCCCAGACCGGGCCGAGGTGGACTTCATCGGGCGGGACGCGCTGGTCGGGGCCGAGCAGCCACCCCGGCGGCTGGCCTGCCTGACCCTGGGCGACCCCCGCCGGTTGGTGCTCGGCAACGAGCCGGTACGCGTCGGCGGCCAGACCGTCGGGCGGGTCACGAGCGGCGCCGTCGGCTACCACGTCGGGCGGTCGATCGCCTTCGCGTACGTACCGGCCGAGGTCGCCGTACCCGGCACCGCCGCCGAGGTCTTGATCTTCGGCGACTGGGTCCCGGCGCTCGTCGAGGCCGAGCCGCTGTATGACCCCGAAGGCCAGCGCATCCGGTCGTGAACGAGGATCATGGGGGCATGGTCACCGTCATGCCCACCTCGCTGCTGCGGCCGGTACGTGACGGCAACGCATTCGAGACAGCGGTCGAGCGGCTGGTGCAGACGATCAAGCTCGGCGTGATCCCCAACGGTGACCGGCTGCCGCCCGAGCGCGAGCTGGCGACCGCCCTGCAGGTCGGGCGTACGACGCTGCGCGAGGCGCTCGAGGCGTTGCGCCAGGCCGGCTACGTCGAGACCCGTCGGGGCAGGGGCGGCGGCACCTTCGTCACGTACTCCGTGGTGCCGGGGCTGACCAACGCCGCCGCGATCGCCCGCGCGATGGGCACCCGGTTGCAGGACGCGCTGGACTTCCGCCGGGTGGTCGAGCCCGGTGCGGCCGCGTTCGCAGCGTCCCGGGAGCTGTCGCCGGCCGACCGTACGGCCCTGTCGGCGGCGCTGGCCGCCTGCACCGACGCCCCCGACGACCGGGGCCGACGTGGCGCCGACTCGCGGCTGCACCTGCTGATCGCGGGCATGGCCGGGTCCGACTCGCTGCTGTCGGCGGTGGTGGACGTCCAGCTGCGGGTGGGGGAGCTGCTGGCCGCGATCCCGGTGCTGCGGCGCAACATCGTGCACTCGGACCTGCAGCACGCCGAGATCGTCGAGGCGATCCTGGACGGCGACCCCGTGCGGGCCCGGCGGGCGATGGAGGCCCACTGCGACGGTACGTCCGCCCTCCTGCGCGGCTTCCTCGCCTGACCCTCTCGGAGCTTCGCGGGGGTGGGGGCGAACCCGGGACTCCGGAGGCTCGGGCGTGGTAAACATACGCTTCCGAACCATTGACCGGCCGGACAGGCGCCGATGGACGAGAGGCCAGACATGAGCCGTACCCCTGTGCTCACCGTGGACGAGCTGAAGGCCGACATCGCCGCAGGCACCGTCGACACGGTTCTCGTGATGATCACCGACATGCAGGGCCGTCTGCAGGGCAAGCGGCTGCACGCCGACTACTTCCTCGAGACGGTGCTCGACCATGGCACCGAGGGCTGCAACTACCTGCTCGCGGTGGACATCGACATGAACACCGTCGGTGGGTACGCGATGAGCTCGTGGGAGACCGGCTACGGCGACTTCGTGATGACGCCCGACCTCGCGACGCTGCGCCGGGTGCCGTGGCAGCCGGGCACCGTCGCCCTCCTCGCGGACCTAGGCTGGGAGGACGGCTCGGACGTCGTCGCCTCGCCGCGGCAGATCCTGCGCAAGCAGCTCAAGCGGCTGTCCGACGCGGGCATGAGGGCGTACGTCGGTACCGAGCTGGAGTTCATCGTCTTCCGCGACACGTACGAGGAGGCCTGGCGCGCGGGCTACCGGGACCTCACGCCGGCCAACCTCTACAACGTCGACTACTCGATGATGGGTACGGCCCGCATCGAGCCGCTGCTGCGCCGGATCCGCAACGACATGACCGGGGCCGGCCTTGTCGTCGAGTCGGCCAAGGGCGAGTGCAACCTGGGCCAGCACGAGATCGCGTTCAAGTACACCGAGGCGCTGGCCACGTGCGACAACCACGTGATCTACAAGAACGGCGCCAAGGAGATCGCGGCCGAGGAGGGCTGCTCGCTCACCTTCATGGCGAAGTTCAACGAGCGCGAGGGCAACTCGTGCCACATCCACCTCTCGTTCCGCGGTACGGACGGCGAGCTGGTGATGGCTGACGACGCCGACACCGAGTTCGGCATGAGCGACGTCGGGCGGGCGTTCGTGGCCGGGCAGATCGCGCATATGAAGGACCTCACGCTGCTCTTCGCGCCGAACATCAACTCGTACAAGCGTTACCAGGCCGGGTCGTTCGCCCCGACGGCGATCAAGTGGGGCCGCGACAACCGGACCTGCGCCTTCCGTCTTGTGGGTCACGGTCCCGGGCTGCGGCTGGAGAACCGGGTGCCCGGCGGCGACGTCAACCCGTACCTCGCGGTCGCGGGCATGGTGGCTTCCGGGATCGACGGCATCGAGCGAGGGCTGGAGCTCGAGCCTGCCTTCGGCGGCAACGCGTACGACTCCGGTGCCGAGCGCGTCCCCGACTCGCTGGGGGAGGCGCTCAAGCTCTGGGAGGGCAGCGACTGGGTACGCGAGACCTTCGGCGAGGAGGTCGTCGCGCACTACGCCAACATGGCCAGGGTCGAGCTGGACGCCTTCGGCCGGTCCATCACCGACTGGGAGCGGTACCGCTCCTTCGAACGGATGTGATGGCGTGACCGTCATGCACGAGGTCGTCAACCCGGCGACCGAGCAGATCGTCACGACGATCGCGCACGCCGACCTCGACGGCGCTGACCGCGCGATCGCCCTTGCGCAGCAAGCATTTCCGGCCTGGCGCGACGTCACGCCCGCTGACCGTGGACGGCTGCTCCGGCGGTTCGCGGACCAGGTGGACTCTCACCTCGAGGAGCTCGCCCAGCTCGAGGTGGCCAACTCCGGGCACACCATCGGCAACGCCCGCTGGGAGGCGGGGAACGTCCGTGACGTGCTGACCTACTACAGCGCTGCCCCCGAGCGGATGTTCGGCCGGCAGATCCCGGTGGCCGGCGGCGTCGACCTCACGTTCAAGGAGCCGCTCGGCGTCATCGGCGTGATCGTGCCGTGGAACTTCCCGATGCCGATCGCGGGCTGGGGCTTCGGCCCCGCGCTCGCCGCCGGCAACACGGTGGTGCTCAAGCCCGCCGAGCTGACCCCGCTCACCGCGATCCGGCTCGGCGAGCTCGCCCTCGAGGCGGGCATCCCCGAGGGCGTCTTCACGGTCATCCCCGGCAAGGGGTCGATCGTGGGGCAGCGGTTCGTCGACCACCCTGCGGTGCGCAAGGTCGTGTTCACCGGCTCCACGTCGGTGGGGCAGGGCGTGATGCGCGGCTGCGCCGACCAGGTCAAACGCGTCACCCTCGAGCTCGGCGGCAAGAGCGCCAACATCGTGTTCGCGGACGCCGACCTCGAGATGGCCGCAGCGACGGCGCCCTACGGCGTCTTCGACAACGCTGGCCAGGACTGCTGTGCGCGCTCGCGGATCCTGGTGCAGCGGTCGGCGTACGACCGGTTCATGGAGCTGCTCGAGCCGGCCGTCAAGGGCGTACGCGTCGAGGACCCGAGCCTGGACACCAGCGAGATGGGCCCGCTGATCTCGCGCGGCCAGTGGGACACGGTGGCGTCGTACCTGCCCGAGGGTGCTCCGGTCGCGTTCACGGGTACGGCCCCCGAAGGTCCCGGATTCTGGTTCCCACCAACGGTTCTGGCCCCGGTGTCCGAGTCCGACCGGGCCGTGCGCGAGGAGATCTTCGGCCCGGTCGTGGTCGTGCTGCCGTTCGACGACGAGGCGGACGCGATCCGGATCGCCAACGACTCGGAGTACGGGCTGTCCGGCTCGATCTGGACGCAGAACCTCGGTCGGGCACTGCGCGTCTCGCGGGCCGTCGAAGCCGGCAACCTCTCGGTCAACAGCCACTCCTCGGTCCGCTACTCCACCCCCTTCGGCGGTTACAAGCAGTCGGGGCTTGGTCGCGAGCTCGGCCCCGACGCCCTCGACGCCTTCACCGAGACCAAGAACATCTTCTTCTCACAGGCAGGAACAGAGTCCTCATGAACCGTCTGGAAGGTCGCGTCGCCCTCATCACCGGCGGCGCAAGCGGCATCGGGCTGGCATCGGCGCAGCGGCTGGCGTCCGAGGGCGCCACGGTCGTCGTCGTCGATATGAACGCCGAGGCGGGTACGTCGGCAGCCGCCGAGCTCGGCGGGCTGTTCGTCGCGGCCGACGTCACGAACCCCAAGGACAACGAGCGGATGTACGCCACCACGTTCGAGACCTACGGGCGGATCGACATCGCGTTCCACAATGCGGGCATCTCGCCGCCCGACGACGACTCGATCCTGGTGACTGGGCTGGACGCGTGGCGCCGGGTCCAGGAGGTCAACCTGACCTCGGTGTTCCTCGGCTGCAAGGCGGTCATCCCCTACATGCAGCGGGCCGGCAAGGGTTCGATCATCAACACGGCCTCGTTCGTGGCGACGATGGCCGCGGCCACCTCGCAGATCTCGTACACCGCCTCGAAGGGTGGGGTGCTGGCGATGTCGCGCGAGCTGGGCGTCCAGTTCGCCCGCGAGGGGATCCGGGTCAACGCGCTGAGCCCCGGCCCGGTCAACACTCCGTTGCTGCAGGAGCTGTTCGCGAAGGACCCCGAGCGGGCGGCCCGAAGGCTGGTGCACATCCCGTTCGGCCGGTTCGCCGAGCCGTCCGAGATCGCCGCCGCGGTGGCGTTCCTGGCCAGCGACGACTCCTCGTTCATCACCGCCGCGAACTTCCTCGTCGACGGTGGCATCTCGGGTGCGTACGTCACGCCGCTCTAGGGCCTTACGTCTCGTCTACGATTCGAGGCATGGGCAAGGTCTTCGAGCTGATCGACGAGTCGCTGGCGGCCTGGCTGGTCGCGCAGCCGGTCTTCTTCGTGGCGTCCGCGCCACTGGCTGGGGACGGTCTCGTCAACTGCTCGCCCAAGGGCCTGGTCGGCAGCTTCGTGGTGCTCGACGGCACGACCGTGGCGTACCTCGACCTGACCGGCAGCGGCATCGAGACGGTCGCCCACCTGCGCGAGAACGGTCGGCTGGTGCTCATGTTCTGCGCGTTCGACGGGCGGCCGCGGATCGTCCGCCTGCACGGAACTGGCCGCGTGGTGCAGCCCGGCGATGACGGTTTCGGCGCTCTCCTGGGACTGTTCCCGGAGCACCCCGGCGTCCGCTCGGTCATCGTCGCCGACCTGCGGCGCATCTCGGACTCGTGCGGGTACGCGGTCCCGCGGATGGACTACGTCGACGACCGCGACGTGCTCGACCTCGACGCCGCCAAGAAGGGTCCCGAGAAGCTGGCCGCGTACCGCGTCGCCAAGAACTCCGTCAGCCTCGACGGCCTCCCCGGCCTGCCCTAGCTTCTTGACGACGTCGGGTCCGGGTCACAGAGCGCCCGCGCGCGCGCTGACCCGGACACGAGATGGGCGTCAGGGCTAGCCGCCGCGCTGAGCCAAGATGTCGCGCAACGTAGGGAGCACACGTTGGTCCTTGGGTCTGTTGGCCGCCTGCTTCGAGCGGATGATGTCCGCGAGCGCGGCCACGGGCACATCCACTCCGAGGACATGTCGGGTTGATGCGGTACGTGCTAGGTCCGAGAATCCGTCCGTACCGCTGGGCATGACCGTGATGTCCAGATCCCCGTATCGCGTCGTCAGGTTCCAGACGCCCACGGCTGCGAGGGACTGGCCGGTGTGACCGAAGGGCAAGCCGTGTTCATGACCATCCGCCCGGATCTTGGCACCCAGCTCGTCGAGTGCGGCGGAGAGTCGATCCCAGTTGTCCGGTGTGCCTTCTGGAACAACGTCGACGTCTTGGGTCAGGAACGGCGAACCGTAGACAAGCGCCGCCATTCCACCGATCAGCACGAAGGCGACTCCGTGCGCGACCAGCGCCGCCAAGATTGCCGCGGGGTCGAACTCTGGCTCGTCGGTCATCCGGATCGTCCGGCTGCACGCATCTCGCGAGCGACCGCGACCATGCGGAGGAGCTGTTGCTCTCGCTCCTCCTGAGTACGTCTCCGCATGCTGCGCGCCTGTGCATAGTCGCTGTCGTCGTAGGGAACGAGCATGTACTCAAGGTCGAACCCGACGGCTCGCAGGATGCGCATCGTCGCGTCGAGAGACGGAGAAGCTCCGCCTCGCTCCCATCGAGCCACTGCGGACTGCGTCGTGCCGACTCGCTCGGCGACCTCGGCCTGCGTCAGTCGGGCGCGTCGCCGAGCCTCGTAGATCAGGTCTCCACCACGGCTCATAGCACTTATGCTATACCCACGCTCCCGGACATGTTGACGGTCCCGTATGCAGTGACGCAGGGGCGGCCCTGGGCGTACCTGAGCTCGACGCCGGCGCCGCTCACCACCACCGTCGAGCTCGACACCGTGCCGTACAGGTCGCCGTGGATGCAGGCGGCCGACTGGGCCGGCCCTCCGGGGTCGGTCTCGTGCGAGGTCAGCAGCGCAGCGAGCCGGTCGCGCAGGTCGACGGCGTCGGCGGCCTCTGCGGCCGCACGTCGGGCCTGGCTCAGCAGGCGCACAGCCTTGGGACTGTCCGGGTCATCGAGGTCCCGCACGGTCAGCACGTGCACCCCAGGGGTGAGGTCGACCGTCCCGCCCAGGGTCGACCACCAGGCCTGCCCGGGCGCGAACGAGATCAGGTTCACCGGGTTGTAGTCGTCCGCGCTCAGCGTCTCGACGACATCGTCCCCGCCGGTCAGGACCAGCAGTGGCAGCTCCCCCCGCGACCGTTTCGTCGGATCAGGACCGACGGCAGTGCCAGAGACGTACCGGTTCGTCAGCCCGCACACCCGGCGCGCGGCGGGGTCCACGGCGAGCCAGGTACCGCCGGCCACCCGGTCGCGACCGCCCCAGATCGCCGGGCCTTCGTGCAGCAGCATGGGGGCGTCGGTCGCCCGGCCCAGCAGCTCGTCGCGGTTGGCGGCGAGCACGAGAGGGACATCGGGCCACCACTGCCAGGCGATCAGGATCGTGCACACCGGTCGGTCAGGCGCTCTTCGCGGCCGAGACGAGCGCCTCGAAGATCCGCGGGTCGGTGCCGACCTCGGGGTGCCAGAGGACGCCGATCGCGAAGCGGTGGCCCGGGTCCTCGACGGCCTCGATCGTGTCGTCCTCGGCCCAGCCGGTGACGGTCAGCTTGCCCGCGTCGGTCACGCCCTGATGGTGGTACGAACGGACTTCGACGCGGTCGCCCAGGATTGCGCCGAGCCGGGACGCAGAGTCGACGCGTACGCCGTGCTCGCCGTAGACGCCAGGGGACGGGCGGTGACCCTCGTGGCCGACCAGCTCCGGCAGGTGCTGGTGCAGGTGCCCACCCGCGTGCACCGCCATCAGTTGCATGCCGCGACAGATCCCGAGCAACGGCAGGTCCTGCGCGAGCGCGGCGTCCAGCAGGCGGGTCTCGCCTGCGTCGCGGTCGGGCCGCAGCCCAGCGGTCTCGGCGTGGGCGGTCACTCCGTACAGTCCGGGGTCGAGGTCGGCGCCGCCCGCGAGCAGCAGGCCGTCAAGGACGCGCAGGATCTCGTCCGGCTCCGGCGACGGGGGGACGAGCACGGCCCGTCCGCCGGCGGCCTCGACTTGCTGCACGTACGCGTAAGGGACGAGGGCGGCCCGGGTGTCCCAGACGCCCCACCTGGCCTGCTCGACGTACGAGGTGATGCCGATCAGCGGACGCATGAGTCCAGTCTTGCGCACGCGCAACCGCGCTGGGCCGGTGCGGGGGAATCGCGGGGTGTGTGACACCGTTGTGACGCTGGTACGTCTGCAGCCATGAGCACGCTGAACGAGGAGAGACCGTGTCGTTGCCGCCACTGGTGGAGCCCGCCGAGACCCTGACG
>JANMWN010000149.1:0-13108 GCA_031394045.1 Sporichthyaceae bacterium | reverse complement strand
TCGGCCCGGTCGAGTGCGTCAACGTCGAGCACGAGGAGGTGCTCCTGATGCCGCGCTGGGTGGACGCGAAGCGGGTCACCTTCAAGTACGGGCTGGGCGACGAGGTCATCAACGTGCTCCAGGTTCTGCACAAGCTCGGGCTGGACGCCACGGCCAAGGTCAAGGTCGGCGGGGTGGAGGTCTCACCCCGTGACGTGGTCGCCGCCTGCCTGCCCGACCCGGCCGGTCTCGGCGACAAGATGACCGGCAAGACCTGTGCGGGCACCTGGGTCAAGGGCCTCGGCAAGGACGGCTCGCCGCGCGAGGTGTACCTCTACCACGTGGTCGACAACGCCTGGTCGATGGCGGAGTACGGGTCGCAGGCTGTGGTCTGGCAGACCGCCATCAACCCGATCGTGGCCCTCGAGCTGCTCGCCGAAGGCACCTGGTCCGGCGCCGGAGTGCTCGGCCCGGAAGCATTGCCGCCCAAGCCCTTCCTCGCCAAGCTGGTCGAGTTCGGCTCCCCATGGGGGATGGAGGAGCGCTAGCCGGAGCGGACCCCACGCCTGGTTGGCCGAGACCGACGTGGGTTGGCCGGCCTCCGGGCCAACCAGCACCGGTTTCAGCCAACTGGTGTGGGCAATGGCCGCACCAGTTGGAGTCGGTCAGCCGGAGAGCGAGGCGAAGGCCTTGTCGAGGATGGTCAGCGCCTCCTCGAGCAGGTGCTCCGGCATCACCAGCGGTGGCAGGAAGCGCAGCACGTTGCCGTAGGTCCCTGCGGTGAGGACGAGCACGCCCTCGCGGTGGCAGTAGGCGGCTACCGCCGACGCCGACGCCGGGTCGGCAGTCTTGGTACCGGGCTGCACGAGCTCGACCGCGATCATCGCGCCGCGGCCGCGTACATCTCCGATGACCGGGTGGCGGGTCTGCAGGTCGCGCAGGGCCGGCAGCATGATCTCGCCGATCCGCGCGGCCGCGCCGACCAGGTCCTGCTCCTCGATGGTCTGGATCGCGCCGAGGGCGGCCGCGCAGGCGACGGGGTTGCCGCCGTACGTACCGCCGAGACCGCCGACGTGCGCGGCGTCCATGATGTCGGCGCGACCGGTGACCGCGGCGAGGGGCAGCCCCCCGGCGATGCCCTTGGCGGTGCAGATCAGGTCGGGGACCACGCCCTCGTGCTCGCAGGCGAAGAACGCGCCGGTACGGCCGAAGCCGGTCTGGACCTCGTCAGCCACGAAAACGATGCCGTTCGCGCTGGCGTACTCCGCCAGACCGGACAGGAAGCCGGCACCCGGCACGATGAAGCCGCCCTCGCCCGCGATGGGCTCGATGACGATGGCCGCGACGTTCTCGGCCCCCAGCTCCTTGTCGATCTTGGACAGGACCTGGGCGAGCGCCTCGGGCCCGCAGGCGTCCGGACCGGTGGGCCAGCGGAACGGGTACGCCAGCGGCATCCGGTAGACCTCGCCGGCGAACGGCCCGAACGAGTTCTTGTAGGGCATGTTCTTGGCGGTCATCGCCATCGTCAGGTTCGTACGCCCGTGGTAGCCGTGCTCGAAGACGACGACAGCGTCGCGACCGGTGTGGGCCCTGGCGATCTTGACGGCGTTCTCGACCGCCTCGGCGCCGGAGTTGAACAGTGCGGACTTCTTCGCGTGGTCGCCGGGGGTGAGCCGGTTGAGCGCCTCGCAGACCTCCACGTAGCCGGCGTACGGGGTGACCATGAAGCAGGTGTGCGTGAACGCGGCCACCTGCGCCTGGACGTTGCGCACGACGTGGTCGGCGCTGTTGCCGACGTTGACCACGGCGATACCGGCCCCGAGGTCGATGAGGGAGTTGCCGTCGACGTCGACGAGGACGCCGCCGCCGGCCTTCTCGATGAACACCGGCAGCGTGGTGCCGAGGCCGCGCGCGCACGCGTCGTTGCGACGGGCGAACAGCTCGGCGGACTTCGGCCCAGGGATCGCGGTGACGAGGCGACGCTCCTGGGGGAGGGTGGGGCCGCCGGTTGCGTCGGTCATCGCTGCTCGCTCTCAGATCGGTCGGAGGCGGTCAGCCTATGAAATCGCCGGCCTGGTCGCCCCTGTCGCCGCGGCCAACCCGCGCAGTACCGTAGGCCGCGGCGTACAAGCGCCGTGCCCCGCAGATTCGCAGATTTCGCGCAGGCAGATTTCGCGCAGTGAGGGAGGGCCGGTGCCGCCGAGCGTGCGTACCGTCACCGACCTGCCCGGCCTCGGCCTGACCCTGCTGGCCGGGCCCGACGGGCGGGACCGGCCGGTGCGGTGGGTCGCGGTCTCCGAGCAGGAGGACCCGACCCCCTTCCTCGAGGGCGGCGAGCTGTTGCTCACGACCGGGATACGGCTGCCCGCCGACCAGCCTGGGCTGCTGGTCGACTACGTCGACCGCCTCGTGGACGCGGGCGTCGCTGCGCTCGGCATCGGCGTCGGCCTGACGCACGCCACCTGCCCGCCTGCGCTCGTCCATGCGGCGCAGGCCGGTGGCCTGCCGTTGCTAGAGGTGCCAGGCCGCACGGCTTTCATCGCGATCAGCAAGGCCGTGTCGGCGTTGCTCGGCGTCGAGGAGTACGAGGGGATCCACCGGGCCTTCGAGGCGCAGCGCGACCTGACCCGTGCGGCGCTGGCGCCGGAGGGCGCAGCCGTGGTGGCCGGCCGGCTGGCCCGCCACGTCGGGGGCTGGGCGCTGGTGCTCGACGGCTCCGGCCGGCCCGTGCACGCGGCGCCGGACAGCTCCGCGGCCGAGGCCTCGGCGGCGCTTCTGGCCGGCTGGCCGGCCGCCCACAAGGCCGAGCTGGCCGAGCTGCGCCGGCGCGGTCTGCTCGCCTCGTCGTCGATGGCGGACGCGTCGGGGCAGGTAAGCCTGCACCCGCTCGGCGCGCGCGGGCGCGTCCGCGGCTTCCTCGCCGTGGGTACTCCTCGCCCGCTGGACCGCAACGGGCAGTCAGTGGTCGCCGTCGCCGTGTCCCTGCTCTCGATCGCGATCGAGCGCGACGGGTCGCACTCGCTCGGCGGGCGGGAGGTACGCGCGGCCACCCTGCGGTTGCTGGTCGCGGGAGCGGCCCCGGACGAGCTGCCCCTCGACGTGCTCGGCTGGGGCTGGCTGGTTGACGCGACACTGCGGGTCGTGGTGGCGCGGGGCAGTCTCGCCCAGCGGGCCGAGGCCGTGCACCGGCTCGATGGGCTCGACGCTCCGTCGACGGCGACCGGCCCCGACTCGGTGCCTCGCCTCTGCGTCGACGGTGTAAGCGGCGGAACCGCCGGTTCCGGCGGCACCGGCGGCACCGGCGGCGACGAGCTGGTGGTGGTCCTCGTCGACGACTCGCTCACCGACCTCGACCTGGTCGCCGCCGAGCTGACCGGGCTGGTCGCAGGAGGCAGCTCGCCCGCCACGGTGCACGAGCTCGGCCGCGCCCGCACCGAGGCGGTGCAGGCGCTGGCAGGGGCGCACGGGCCCGGCGTCCACTGGTTCGGCCAGCTGGCCGCCGACGGGATGCTCGGTGCGCTGGATCCGGAGGCTGCTCGCGGCGTCGCCGATGCCCTGCTCGCGCCGCTCGAAGGCCGCAAGGGCGACCTGCTCGCCTCGCTGCAGGCCTGGCTGGCCCGGCACGGTCAGTGGGACACCGCGGCGGCCGACCTCGGGGTGCACAGGCACACGCTCCGCTATCGCATGCGAAGGGTCGAGGAGCTGCTCGACCGGTCCCTCGACGACGCCGACCTACGAGCCGAGCTCTGGCTCGCGCTGCGCGTGCGCGGCCAGTCCGGCGCGGGACCTGCGGACTAGTACGCCGGGTACGGCCCTGGCGGCCGATTGCGCCGCGGTGGACAACGGTTCGGGGGCCGGCCGCCCGTACCCTCAACGGCATGACCGACGTGCTCCCGTTCTACCTGGCCGGCCGCGCCACGACCGGTTCCGGCATCCTCGACGTGACCCACCCGTACGACGGCTCCCTCGTGGCCAGCGTCTCGGTGCCGACCCCGGCCCAGGTCGAGGAGGCGGTGGCCGCTGCTGACGGCATTCGGCGTACCGCCTCCAGGCTCTCGGTCGGGACCCGCGCCGAGGCCCTGATGCACGTGTCGCGCCGGATCACCGAGCGGCTCGATGAGATCGCCGCGCTGATCACCGCTGAGAACGGCAAGCCGATCAAGTGGGCCCGGGCCGAGGCCACGCGCGGCGCCGCGACCTTCCGCTGGGCCGCCGAGGAGGTACGCCGCGAGGGGGGCGAGCTGATCCGGCTCGACACCGAGACGGCGATGGCCGGCCGGGCCGCTCTGGTCCGGCGCTTCCCCAAGGGGCCGGTGCTCGGCATCGCGCCGTTCAACTTCCCGCTGAACCTCGTGGCGCACAAGGTCGCGCCCGCGATCGCCGTCGGCGCACCGATCATCGTCAAGCCCGCGCCGGCGACGCCACTGACGGCGCTGCTCCTCGGCGAGCTGCTGGCCGAGACCGACCTCCCGGCCGGCATGTGGTCGGTGCTCCCGGTGGCCAACGAGTCGATGCCCGGCCTGGTCGCCGACGGGCGGCTGCCGATCATCTCCTTCACCGGCTCAGGGCCGGTGGGGTACTCGATCATGGATGCTGCTCCGCGCAAGCACGTCGTCCTCGAGCTGGGTGGCAACGCGGCTGCGGTGGTCTGCGCCGACTACTCCTCGCCGACCGACCTCGACTGGGCGACCACGCGGATCGCCACCTTCGCGAACTACCAGGGCGGCCAGTCCTGCGTGTCTGTGCAACGGGTTCTGGCCGACCGCGCGGTGTACGACCGGGTCGTCGAGCAGCTGGTCGACAAGGTCGCGGCCCAGGTGACCGGCGACCCGAAGGCCGAGGCGACCGACGTGGGGCCGCTGGTCAACGAGGCCGCAGCCCGCAGGGTCGAGGAGTGGGTTGACGAGGCGGTGGCCGGCGGCGCCAAGGTGCTGACCGGGGGTACTCGGGACGGCGCCAGCTACGCCCCGACGGTGCTGGTGGACGTACCCGCCGACAGCAGGTGCGCGACAGAGGAGATCTTCGGCCCGGTGCTCACGATCACCCCCTTCGACGGTGCGGACGAGGCCTTCGCCCTGGTCAACGACAGCCGCTTCGGCCTGCAGACCGGCGTCTTCACCCGCGACCTGCGGACCGCCTTCGCCGCCCACCGCGAGCTCGAGGTCGGGGGAGTGGTGGTCGGCGACGTCCCCAGCTTCCGCGCGGACCAGATGCCGTACGGCGGCGTCAAGGAGTCCGGCGTCGGCCGCGAGGGGCTGAAGTACGCGATGGCCGACTTCACCTACGAGCGCGTCCTCGTCCTGACCGGCATCGACCTGTGAGCCGCCCGAGGACCCGCGGCTGAGGGCTAGGCGAGCTCGGCAACAACGTCTGCCAGGCCCAGCAGGCGGCCGATCTGGAACAGCTCGGTCATGAACGCGGGCTCGGCGTCGCTGAGGGCGAAGGTCAGGTGCCCGAAGACCTCCATCGTGACCAGGCCGTAGATCCGGGCCCAGCACGAGAGGAAGACGTAGACCACAGGGAGCGGCAGGTCGACACCGCCCCGCTCGCGGTACTCCTCGAGCTGCGGCAGGAGCCGCGGGTCCAGCTCGGACAGGTCGGGTACCGCGAAGGGGCGGACCGCCCACAGCTGGATGAACAGCGCCGCGAAGACGAGCCCGAACCGCTGTCCGGCCACGCACGCGGCACTGGTCTCGTCGTACAGGTCGACGCCGGGGATCGGCGTACCGAAGATGAGGCTGAACTCGGCGGGGTGCGTCACCGACCAGGTCCGGAACGCGATCGTCGCCGCCATCAGCTGGTGAGCGACCACCGTGCCGGGCTCCGCGCGCTGCTCGTCGGGGACCTCGCTGCCGACCTCGCTGCCGACCGCAGCCTCAGCCGCTTCCATCTGGTCGCAGAGCTCGTTGTAGAAGTCCGCGGCCAGCGCGGCCACCAGTGCCTCGTGGCCGTCGAAGTAGCGGTAGAGCGCGGGGGCGGTGACGCCCATCTTGCGGGCGATGGCCCGCAGCGACAGCGCCGCAGTCCCCTGCTCGACGAGCAACCGCCGGGCGACGTCCTTGATCTCCTGGCTGGTCGCGGCCCGCTGCCGCGAGCGCCGGGTACCGGCGTCGGGCGAGGTCGTGACGGTCATCTCGGGTCGCTCCGGTTCGGTCGGGAAGTGCCACTTGACAACTGGTGAACAGTGTCAGCATAGTATGCCGTGTTCACGAAGTAAACATCGTTCACAAGAGTGTGCACCGCTTATCGCGATTCACAGTAGCGGGCCCGAACCCACGAGGAGCAGGACATGCTGGAACGGCTGGGACATCTGACGTACACGCGGCGCCGCTGGGTGCTCGCAGCGGCCGGGCTCTTCGTCGTGGTCGCCGTCGTCTGGGGCACGACGGTGTTCGGGCGACTGGCCAGTGGTGGCTTCGACGACCCGCAGAGCGAGAGCGCCAAGGCACAGGTCGCCGCCGAGCAGGCGTTCGGCCGTGACGCCGCCGACGTCGTCGTGATCTACAGCAGCGCCGACCGCACCGTCGACGACCAGTCGTTCCAGAGCGCGGTCACCACGACCCTCGAGGCGCTGCCCAAGGCGTACGTCGCGCGCATCATCACTGCCAAGCAGGACCCGGCGATGGTCAGCGCCGACCGGCACTCCACCTTCGTCGTCCTGCAGCTGGTCGGTGCCTCGGACGGCGCCCGGCAGGACTCGTACGACCAGATCAAGGGCCAGCTGTCCGCGCCCGGCCTGACCACGCTGCGCGGAGGCGCCGTCCCGATCAACGAGGACATCACCGCGCAGGTGACCAAGGACATCGGCACGGCCGAGAGCATCTCGACCCCGATCCTGATCGTCCTGCTGGTACTGGTGTTCGGCGGCCTCGCGGCGGCCAGCCTGCCGCTGGCCATCGGCGGCCTCGCGATCCTCGGCGCTTTCACCGCGCTGCGGGTGATCTCGATCTTCACCGACGTCTCGGTCTTCGCCATCAACATCGTGACGATGCTGGGCCTGGGCCTGGCCATCGATTACGGCCTCTTCGTGGTCAGTCGGTTCCGCGAGGAGCTGGCCGCCCGCGGAGGCGAGCGCGAGGCGGTCCAAGCTGCCCTGGTGGCCACGATGCGTACGGCTGGTCGCACGGTGCTGTTCTCGGGCCTGACCGTCGCCCTCGCGCTGTCGGCCCTGATGCTCTTCGACCTGACGTTCCTTCGATCCATGGGGTACGGCGGGGTCGCGGCGGTCCTCGTCGCCATGACCGGCGCGCTGACGGTCTTGCCCGCGCTGCTCGCCGTCCTCGGCCCCAAGGTGAACTCGCTGCGGGTCCGGGTTCCCGGCTTCCTGCGGCGGACGCCCTCGGCCGCCGAGGGGATGGACGGGGCAGCCGAGACCGACGTGGTGGCGGGGCACGGTGCCTGGTACCGCATCGCGACCTCGGTGATGAAGCGCCCGGTCCTGTACGTGGTCGGCATCACCGCGGTCCTGCTCTTCATGGGGCTGCCCTTCCTTCGGGTCGAGTGGGGGAGCCCCGACCACCGGGCCCTGCCGGTCGGCGCCGAGGCGCGGGTGGCCGGCGAGACGCTGGACGCGCAGTTCCCGGCCTCCGGCACCCGGCCGATCGATGCGGTCGTCACATTCGACCGCCCCGTGACGGAGGCCGCCGCTGATCTCACGGCGTACACCGAGCGCCTGAAGGCCGTCCCGGGGGTGACCGGCGCCGCAGTGACCGGCTCGGCGGGCGACACGGCAAGGGTCTCGCTGACGTACACGGCCGACCCGGTCTCGGCGGACGGTCGCGCGCTGGTGGCAGCGGTCCGCGACGTCCAGGACCCGCCCGGTGCGCAGGTGCTCGTCGGTGGGTTCAGTGCGCAGAACGCCGACACCCTGGCAGCGATCGGCCGCACCCTGCCGTGGGCCGCACTGTGGATCGTCGGCGGCATGGTCGTGCTGCTCTTCCTGGCCTTCGGGTCGGTCGTGCTGCCCTTCAAGGCGGTGCTGATGAACATGCTCAGCCTGTCCGCATCGTTCGGCGCCGTGGTCTGGATCTTCCAGGACGGGCACCTGTCCGGGCTGCTGAACTTCACCTCGGTGGGGTCGATCGAGGCCACCCAACCGGTGCTGATGTTCGCGATCGCCTTCGGCCTGGCGATGGACTACGAGGTGTTCCTGCTCTCCCGGATCCGCGAGGAGTGGGACCGCACGCAGGACAACACTCGATCGGTCGCGCTGGGGCTCCAGCGGACCGGGCGGATCATCACCAGCGCGGCCGCCCTGCTGATCGTGGTGATCGGGGCCTTCGCCACCTCGGGGGTGACCTTCATCAAGATGATCGGTGTGGGTGTCGCCCTGGCGATCCTGGTGGACGCGACCGTAGTGCGCGCGCTGCTCGTACCGGCCACGATGCGCCTGCTCGGCCGCTTCAACTGGTGGGCGCCGGCGCCGCTCCTGCGGGTCTACGAGCGGTTCGGGCTCCGCGAGGGCGCAGGTGACCAGGCGCACACGCCTGACCGGCCCGCCACGGGGCGACCGGACCGTACGTACGTGACAATGGAGGGGTGAGCTCCCCGCGCGGCCCTGGGTCGCTGAATGCGGCGACCCGGTCCGTCGTGGTCCTGGGGTCGACCGGTTCGGTCGGCACCCAGGCTCTCGACGTCGTGCGCGCGGCGGGCGACCGGTTCCGGGTGGTGGGCATCGCTGCGGCAGGCAGCACCCCGGAGTCGGTCCAGCTGCTGGCCGAGCAGGCGCTCGAGCTCGGGGTCGAGGCCGTCGGGATCGGCCGGGCCACCGCAGCTCGCGAGCTGCAGAACGCGCTGTACGCCGCCGCCACCGCGCACGGCTGGGAGCAGGGTTCGGTCCAGCTGCCCAAGGTCTTCGTCGGCACCGACGCGGCCCTCGAGCTGGCCGGCTGGGCCTGCGACGTGGTGCTGAACGCGATGCCGGGCGCCGCCGGCCTCTCACCCACCCTGGCCGCGCTCGACGCCGGCCGATCCCTGGCGCTGGCCAACAAGGAGTCGTTGATCATCGGCGGCCCGCTGGTCAAGGCGCGGGCCAAGCCAGGGCAGATCGTCCCCGTCGACTCCGAGCACTCGGCGCTGGCCCAGTGCCTGCGCGGCGGCCGCGCCGACGAGGTCAGCCGGCTCGTGCTCACGGCCTCCGGCGGCCCGTTCCGCGGCCGTACCCGCGACGAGCTGGGCGAGGTGACCCCCGCCCAGGCACTGGCCCACCCCACCTGGAACATGGGCCCGTTGGTCACGATCAACAGCGCCACCTTGGTCAACAAGGGGCTCGAGCTGATCGAGGCGCACCTGCTCTTCGACCTGCCGTTCGACCGGATCGACGTGGTGGTGCATCCCCAGTCGGTCGTGCACTCGATGGTCGAGTTCGTGGACGGCTCGACGCTGGCGCAGGCCTCGCCCCCCGACATGCGGCTGCCGATCGCGCTCGCTCTCGGCTGGCCCGACCGGGTGCCGGGCGCTGCGCCGTCGTGCGACTGGTCGCAGGCCTCGACCTGGGAGTTCGCGCCGCTGGACGAGCACGCCTTCCCGTCGGTACGCCTGGCCCGCGCGGCCGGGCTGCGGGGCGGCACCGCGCCCGCGGTCTACAACGGGGCCAACGAGGAGTGCGTCGCGGCATTCCTCGACGGTCGACTGCCTTTCCTGCAGATCGTCGACACGGTGGCCGAGGTTCTGAGTGAGGTCCTCCGTGAGGGCCTCGGGGCGCCCGTTCAGCCCCTTGGGCTGGAGGACGTGCTCGCTGCGGATGCCTGGGCTCGCGCCCGGGCCGCATCGATGATCGACGAAAGGGCAGGGACGCAAGCGTGAGCGGACAGGGACTCAGTGCGGTCGGCTGGCTCGGGATCGTCGTGTTCGTCGTCGGCATCCTGGTGTCGGTGATGATCCACGAGGCTGGACACATGGTCAGTGCCAAGCACTTCGGCGCCAAGGTGACCGAGTTCTTCGTCGGCTTCGGCCCCAAGCTGTGGTCGTTCCGGCGTGGTGAGACCGAGTACGGCATCAAGGGCATCCCGGCCGGTGGCTACGTCAAGATCGTGGGTATGACCGACCTCGAGACGATCGCCCCCGAGGACGAGGAGCGGGCGTTCTACCGCAAGCCCGCGTGGCAGCGCGCGGTGACCCTGTCGGCCGGCTCCTTCATGCACCTGGTCCTCGGGATCGTCCTGTTCTGGCTGGCGATCTTCGCCTTCGGCAACCCCGTGGCAGGTACGCCCGGCAACGAGCTCGGCACCGTCCTGCCCTGCGTACCCGCCGTGGTCAGCGCTCCTTGCGTCAAGACCGACCCGCCGTCGCCTGCGCTCGCCGCTGGCCTCCAGGCCGGCGACAAGATCCTCTCGATCGACGGCAAGCCCGTGACGCAGTGGTCGGACCTCACCAATGCCATCAGGGCCAAGCCCGGCACCGAGGTCACCCTGGTGGTGGACCGCGCAGGGACCACGCTGACCAAGACCATGACGCCGGTCTCGGTCGTACGCGGCGACCTGGCCGACCCGAGCAAGCAGGTCACCGTCGGCGCCCTCGGGGTCGCCGCCGCCCCGGTCGCCGTCACCCAGGTGCGGCAGGGACCCGTGTCCGCCCTCGGTACCTCGCTGTCCATGACGTGGCAGACGATCACCGGCTCGGTCACCGTCATCCTCTCGCTGCCCGCCAAGCTGGTCCAGGTGACGCAGGTGCTCCTCGGCAACGCCGAGCGCGACCCGAACGGGCTGATCAGCGTGGTCGGGATCTCCCGGATCGGCGGCCAGATCGCGCAGTCCGGAGAGCTCTCGGCGGAGGGGCGGATCGCCACGATCCTGGCGCTGCTGGCGGGCTTCAACATCTCCGTAGGCGTGTTCAACATGCTGCCGCTGCTGCCGCTGGACGGTGGCCACGTCGCGGTGCTCGCGTACGAGCGGGCCCGGGCGGCGATCTTCCGGCGGCGGGGTCAGCCAGAGCCGCCGCGCCCCGACATGAACAAGCTGCTGCCGCTGGTCTACGTCGTGTTCCTCGCCTTCGTGGCGATGACTGTCCTGCTGGTGGCAGCAGACATCCTCAAGCCCGTCCAGCTCTAGCCGCTCCACCGAGGGAACCTGATGACGATCAACCTGGGGATGCCCGAGCTCCCGCTGGAGCCGCTCGCCAAGCGCCGGCTGACCCGCAAGGTCGTCCTCCGGCACCCCCATCACCCCGTCGAGATCGGCGGGGACGCACCGATCTCGGTCCAGTCGATGGCCACGACGCTGACTGCCGACGTCAACGCGACGCTGCAGCAGATCGCCGAGCTGACCGCCTCCGGCTGCCAGGTCGTACGCGTGGCCGTACCCAGCCAGGACGACGCCGACGCACTGCCGGCCATCGCCAGGAAGTCCGACATCCCGGTGATCGCCGACATCCACTTCCAGCCCAAGTACGTCTTCGCCGCGATCGACGCGGGCTGTGCCGGCGTACGCGTGAACCCCGGCAACATCAAGGCCTTCGACGACAAGGTGGGCGAGATCGCCAAGGCCGCGGCCGATGCGGGGGTACCCATCCGGATCGGGGTCAACGCCGGCTCGCTCGACCCTCGGCTGCTCGCCAAGTACGGCAAGGCGACCCCCGAGGCGCTGGTCGAGTCGGCACTGTGGGAGTGCTCGTTGTTCGAGGAGTTCGGCTTCCGCGACATCAAGATCTCGGTCAAGCACCACGACCCGGTGGTGATGATCCAGGCCTACCGCCAGCTCTCGGCGGCGTGCGACTACCCGCTGCACCTGGGGGTCACCGAGGCCGGACCGACCTTCCAGGGCACGATCAAGTCCGCGGTCGCGTTCGGAGCGTTGCTGTCCGAGGGAATCGGCGACACGATCCGGGTCTCGCTGTCCGCGCCGCCGGTCGAGGAGGTCAAGGTCGGGCTGCAGATCCTGGAGTCGCTGAACCTGCGCAAGCGCGGCCTCGAGATCGTCTCCTGCCCCTCGTGCGGGCGGGCCCAGGTCGACGTCTACACCCTCGCCGAGCAGGTGACCGCCGGGCTCGAGGGCCTCGACGTCCCGCTGCGCGTCGCGGTCATGGGCTGCGTGGTGAACGGTCCTGGCGAGGCTCGGGAGGCCGACCTCGGCGTGGCCTCCGGCAACGGCAAGGGCCAGATCTTCGTCCGCGGCGAGGTCATCAAGACCGTGCCGGAGGCGATGATCGTCGAGACGTTGATCGAGGAGGCCATGCGCCTGGCTGAGCAGATGAAGGACGACGGCGCCGAATCCGGGCGCGCTACCGTCGACGTCAGCTAGCGGCTAGGGCACCATAGGGCGCGATGTCCATCCTCTCGTCGTCCGGACCCATGCTGCGTACCGCGGCTCTGCGGGTGCTCGACGCCCGCGACCGGGACGAGGTCGCCGAGTTGCTGGCCCGAGACCCGGTCGCACACGTGTTCGTGACCGCCCGCGTTCGCGGCGCCGGGTTCGATCCGTGGCGCCTGGGTGGCGAGCTGTGGGGCTGGGTCGTCGACGGCCGGATCGAGTCGCTCTGCTACGCCGGGGCCAACCTGGTCCCGGTCGAGGCGAGCTCCGAGGCGATCAAGGCCTTCGCCGAGCGCGCCCGCCGGCAGGGCCGCCGCTGCTCCTCGGTGGTGGGACCGGCCGTCGAGGTACTCGCGCTCTGGCAGCTATTGGAGCCGTCGTGGGGCTCGCCACGAGAGGTCCGGTCCGCGCAGCCCCTGATGGCCACCGGCTGCCCGCCGATGGTGGCCGCCGACCCAGCCGTCCGCAGGGTCCGCGTCGACGAGATCGACGTCGTGATGCCGGCCTGCGTCGCCATGTTCACCGAAGAGGTCGGAGTCTCACCGCTGGTCGGCGACGGCGGCATCTACCGTTCGCGCGTTGCCGAGCTTGTCACCTCCGGCCGGGCGTTCGCCCGGATCGAGGACGGCGAGGTGGTCTTCAAGGCCGAGGTGGGCGCCGTCACGGCCGAGGCCTGCCAGGTCCAGGGGGTCTGGGTCGCGCCGAGCCGACGCGGGCAGGGTCTTGGTGCCGCCGGGATGGCCGCGGTCGTCAAGCTGTGCCTCGACGAGGTGGCTCCCGTCGTCTCGCTCTACGTCAACGACTTCAACGCCCCGGCGCTCGCCACGTACGCCCGGGTCGGCTTCTCCCGAGTCGGTACGTTCGCCACTGTCCTGTTCTGAGCT
>JANMWN010000127.1:0-28750 GCA_031394045.1 Sporichthyaceae bacterium | reverse complement strand
GCTGCCGGCACCCCCGGTCGGTTCTTCGGGTGGGCCTCCCCGCTCATGACCCGACAAGTCCGCAAGAACATCGCCGCGGACCTCGAGCGTCTACGCAGCTGCCTCGAACACCAGACACCGGGACCCCCTCCGGGAGACCAGGCCGCGTGACTCAGACAGACATCCAGCGACGCTGCGGGAAGGGATGCCGGTCTCACCATGATCGTGATCGAGGACGTGGACCTCATCGCCGAAGACCGAGGGACGCATCCGGGCCAGCACCCTCTTCGCTTCCAGCTTCTGAACGAGATGGACGGCCTCGCCGAAGACGCCGACGTTCTGTTCGTCCTGACCACGAACCGGCCCGACCTCCTCGAGCCGGCCCTGGCGGCCCGCCCTGGACGCGTCGACCAGGCCGTCGCGCTGACCCTGCCAGATCGAGCGGCGAGACAGCAGCTGTTCGCTCTCTATCGAGCCCGCCTCGAAGTCGACACCTCCCGACTGGACACCGGCCTAGACAGCACGGACGGAGTCACTGCGTCGTTCATCAAAGAACTGCTGCGCCGAGCCGCTCTCCTCGCGGCGGAGGCCGCAGGGGTGTTCCCCGGCACCCTGCACGTCTCAGCCGACCAGCTCGACGCCGCTCTGGTCGAGCTGCTCGACACGCGCAACACGATGACACGCGTCCTCCTCGGCGGAACCGCGGAGCAGCACCACGACTGACACTCCCCATCGATGAGTCGCCGGGCAGCGAACCTAGAGTGGATGTGCTCGAAGGTCAGTGCTCGCGCCGTGCGCCATAGCGGTTTTCGGTCTTGAGCGTAGACGGGTTGTTGATATGGCTGTGCGTGCTGGGCTCACCCTTCAACGGGTGGTCGCGGAGGTCCGCGCATTCGCGCTTGAATCAAGAGTCGTCGGCCGGGTATGCCGGCCCACCGTCGATGGGCATTCTCGTGAAGTCACGAAGCGGACACTTGTACATCTTGGGTGACTCGCGGCGGCACCTACCGCCAGGGCCTCAGCGGGAGGTACGGTCGTGGGCCTCCCTCAGTGACAAGGAGTTCGACCCATGTCGATCGACGACCGGCTTGCCCCCATCCTGGAGATAGCCGCGAGCCACGCCGCTGACGTCGACGAGCATGGACGCTACCCGGAGGAGGCGGTCGCTGCCCTACGCTCATCGGGCCTCCTCGGGCTGACGCTCCCCAAAGAGGTCGGCGGTCTGGCGGCCGGCCCAGAGGAGTTCTCCCGCGTCACCGGCCGACTCGCGGGGGCGTGCGGCTCGACCTCGATGATCTACCTCATGCACGTGGCGGCGGCGATGCCGCTGGCCGCAGCGACCCCCTCGGGAGTCGACCTGCTCAAGGGAATGGCCAGTGGTGAACTGCTGGGCACCCTAGCGTTCAGCGAGAAGGGCAGTCGTAGTCACTTCTGGGCGCCGATGTCGGAGGCCGTCGCCAGGTCCGACGGGTCGGCGGGGGTGCAGCTCAAGGCCGACAAGAGCTGGGTCACCTCCGCCGGGCACGCCGATGTTTACGTGGTCAGCACCAAGTCGGTCGGTGCTGAAACCCCGACCACCACCGATCTCTACGCCGTGACCGCCGAGCACGGGGGTTTTGAGGTCTCTGCGCCCTGGTTGGGGATGGGGCTACGCGGCAACGCCTCGTCGCCGATGCGCTTCGACACCCCGGTTGCCGAGGGCCTGCGGTTGGGCGACAGCGGGTCGGGGTTCGGCACGATGATGGGAGTCGTCCTGCCCTGGTTCAACCTCGGTAACGCCTCCATCACCCTGGGTCTGGCCCGCGCCGCCCTCGAGGCGGCCGTGGGCCACGTGTCGGGCGCCCGCCTGGAGCACCTGGACTCGCGCCTCGCTGACCTGCCGACGATCCGCGCGCGGATCGGTCGGGCCGGCACGGTGTTGGCGGCCAATGAGGAGTATGTCTGGGCGATGGCCCGCAAGATCGCATCCGGCGCGGACGACGCGATGCTCTACGTTCTCGGGGCCAGGGCGGCCGCCAACGACGCCGCGCTCCAGGTCACGGATGAGGCGATGCGGGTGTGCGGCGGCGCGGCGTTCTCCAAGCACCTGCCGGTGGAGCGGGCCTTCCGCGACGCGCGCGCCGGCCACGTCATGGCGCCTACCTCCGACGTCCTCTACGACTTCTACGCCAAGCTCTTGTGCGGAATGGACCTGTTCTGATGGAAACCCTCGTTGTGGGCGCCGTCGCCTACACCGCCAACGTCGTCCCTATCTGGGAGGGCATCCGGGAGTACTTCGCCGGCTCCGCTGTCCCGATGGACTTCGTGCTGTTCTCCAACTACGAGCGCCAGGTGGACGCGCTGCTGGCTGGCCACGTCGACGTCGCGTGGAACACTAACCTCGCCTACCTGCGAACCGTAGGGCTGACCGCGGGTGGCTGCCGCGCCCTCGCGATGCGCGACACCGACCTCACGTTCCGCACGGTCTTCGTGGCGCGCGAGGGGTCTGGCCTGCGGGGGCTGGAGAGTGTCCGTGGCACCCGAGTTGCCTTGGGCTCGAAGGACTCCGGTCAGGCCCGCATCCTGCCGACGAAATTCCTTGCCGACGCCGGTATCACGCTCGACGCGGTCACCCCGGTCATCTTCGACTCCGACGTCGGCAAGCACGGCGATACAGGCCGCAGCGAGCTCGACGCGCTGCAGGCGGTGCTGTCAGACGACGCTGACGTCGCCGCCCTAGGGATCACGACGTGGCAGCAACTGCAGCAGGCAGGGGATCTTGGCGTGGAGGAGGTCTGGACCAGCCCGGACTACTGCCATTGCAACTTCACCGCCTTGTCGTCCATCGACGGGGACCGCGCTGAGGCATGGACCAGCCACCTGCTGGCGATGGACTGGGACGTGCCGGAGCATCGGCGGATCCTGGAGCTGGAGGGCCTGCGGCAGTGGGTTCGACCGGAGCTGGACGGCTATCGCTCCCTTGAGGAGGCCATGAAGGAGCAGGCGATCCCGCTGACGTGGTAACCACGCAGACTCCGGTCACCTCGCGGCGTCGCGCCCAGCTCGCGATCACGCTGGTGGACGTGGTTGGCCGACTTGCTGCCGGGACGACCGCGCTCGTGCCCGTTGAGTCGCCAGCCGAGGTCGGCGTCGTCGACGATTGGTGCCGCGGCAATGGCCACAGCGTGCTTGCGGTGCATCCCAGCGCGGTGGAGGTCTACCGCGGGAGACTCTCTGACCTCGACAGCAAGATCCCGGCTGAACGGATGCCGGGTCGACGTTTGTGGCTTTACGCCAACTTCCACTGCAACCTGGCCTGCGACTACTGCTGTGTCTCCTCTTCGCCATCGGCGGACCCCCGCGTGCTCGGGGTCGACACGGTCGCTTCGCTTGTGGCCGAAGCGGTGACCGCCGGGGCGGTCGAGGTCCTGGTCACCGGGGGCGAGCCGCTGATGCACTCGGCGATCGACGAGGTCGTGCGCCGCTGCGCCGCTGCCTTGCCGACGGTGCTACTCACCAACGCCATGCTGTTCCGGGGTTCCCGGCTGCGAATGCTCGATGCGATGCCGCGCGAGGATCTGACCCTGCAGGTCAGCCTCGATTCGGCCATCCCGGACCTGCACGACACCCACCGAGGAGCAGGCACCTGGTCCCGGGCGGTCGAGGGGATCCGGATGGCCCGATCGATGGGCTTCACTGTGCGGATCGCGATGACCGTTGCCCGGCGCGACGATGCGCAGGAGGAGCATGTCAGACAGCTCGCGGCCAGTATGGGGATCGCATCGGAGCACATGGTGGTGCGGCACATCGCCCGCCAAGGCGAGGCAACCAGCGGCATCGTGCTTTCGCGGGCCACCCTTGTCCCCGAGGTGTGCGCAACGGCGGAGGGTGTCTGGTGGCATCCGGTCGGGGCCACCGACCCGGCTATGAGGGTGAGTACCGACCTGCTGCACTTGGGCGCCAGCATCGAGGCGATCCGCGAGGAGTACGTCGGCTACCGCCGTCGCGGCGACATGCTCGCCGCGAGTTTCCCGTGCGCGTAATGTCCACGTCATTCCTCGTATGCGCCAGCGGGTCTAGGGTGGAAGTCGCTGGCCCCCGACCGACCGCCGCGGTCGGGCATCGCATGGGCTGGCGTGACGGAGGCGGACGATGAACGGTCCAAAGAGTCGGCTAACGACCGGGCCGCGCCCGCCAGTTGCTCTTTCGGACGCGATGCTGATGGCTAAGGCCTTCACGGTGCTTCGCGTCTTCACCGGTCTGGTGTGGCTGACGAACGGGCTGGCCAAACTCATCGGTAAGGCGACGTACGACCTCGGCTTCATCTCGTTCAACCTCGTCGACCGCGGGGTCGCCGAGAGCATCGCGAAGGACGCGTCGTCGCGGACGTACATCACCCCACTCGGAGCCTTCTACCGCGACCTGGTACTGCCGCACTTCGGGTTCTTCAGCTGGTTCCTCACCTTCACCGAAATGGCCATCGGCGTTGGGCTGATCCTCGGGATACTTCCCCGGCTGGCCGCTCTCGGGGGGCTGCTACTCATCGGCCCGATCTACATCATGCTGCTCCACGCCAACCTCTACCTGTGGCAGTACCCCGCCGAAGACCTCCTCCCTCTGGTGTTGCTGACGATCGTGCCAACCTGGTCCCAGCTCAGCATCGCCCAGTCGATCCGCGCGCGACTCCCGCAGCGCTGGCCGTTCTGACGTCCGTGCGGGGGAGGCTAGACAGTGTCCGTTTCGCACTCATGGCAACGCCGCGCGATCGTCACAAGCGCGAAGTTGAACGTGACTCGGAGGCGGTGCTACTCCAGTGCCGCGGCCCGCTTAACCAGTCGGGCCAGTTCCACGACTACGGCTTCGAGGTCCTCTGACTGTCCCCCGGTACCCAGCCGCAACAGGCAGCCATCGAGGGTGGCTGAAATAGTGCCGCCAGCACCCGTCCGGGGGAAGGGACGACTCCGCCCTCGATGATCCAAGCTCTCAAGGCGACGGAGCCACTACAGTCGCGCCCCTTCGCCCCGCCAGGCGCACCCGTGGGGCTCGCCTGCCGGGTCCACGCCACGCCCGAGGGCCTGGTTGGGTCCCAGACGATGGATCGGCTCACGGAGGTTCCGCGATGAGCGCGCCACAGGTCGACGTCGATCACGACCCGGCGGAGCCGGGACCGACGTGCTGGTGCTGCGGGCGGCACTATCCCGAGGAGAGGCTGGTCCGGCTGGGGACGCACTCAGGGGCTGGCGTCTGCTTCCAGTGCGCGAAGTCTCTGCATCGCCGAGCCCGCGAGCAGCACGACGTGGTGCGAGGCAATCACGGACTCGCGGCCCGCGGAAGGTTCGCCTTCAAGAACGGCCGTGACGCCATCTTGCGCCATGGTTGGCAGAACGGCCGCTGCAGCGGGCCGATCCTGCGCTGGATCGACAAGTTCACGCCCTGAGGTGGGGGGCTGGGCTGCCAAAGGAGCCTGTCGAAAACGGCGTGCAGGACCGCCATCGTTGGCTGCCGGGTCTCGTCGACACTGTCGCCTTGACGCGTGAGGCGCGGGGTCCTGTCGTTGGGGGGTTCGCGGTCTGTCAGCGCTTAGTGCGCTGCTCGGTTCGGGTGAATGCTTGGAGTGCCCACACCCCTGTCCCCGGTGAGTGCAGATTCCCGGGCGGGTCCGGTGCTAGGAGTTCTGGTCGATGGCCTTTGTGTCGTTGGTTTCCGCGAGCGCCACCTGCCCAGCGAGGGCGAAGAACGTCGGCGCCCACAGTCCGACGAAGATCCCGAAACGCTCGGCGTGCGCGGAGTCCCCTGATCCGGCTGCCGTGCGCCAGGTCGCGATGCTGCCCAAGACCGAGGCGAAGCCGAGGATCTGCAGAAGGTCGCTGGTGATGCCGATGTTCTTCATCCGCTTGGCGAGCATGGGGATTCTCCAAAGTCGTGGGGCTTTTTCCCATAGTTACACCGAGTGGACCACTGCGCGACTCGGCAGTGTCTTCAGCGGTGGGAGGCCCGCTGTTGGTTCGTCTCCGCCCGCGCTTGCCACTGCGACAACCCGGGCGGCGGCACGGGCCACCATCTGGTGATCGGCGGCCAGTGCGGCCACCATCTCCATGCCTTGGGTGGGCTCAGCTGAAGGAGGTGCTGGGCAGGTCGCGTTCGTCGTCGATCAGGGCCGCGATCAGGCGGGTGGCAACGGTGTCGGGGTGGAGGCCGGGGGGCAGCGGCGGTGCCGTGCCGGCGAGTGGACGCGAGGCCAGACCGGTTTCGGTGTGCGGAGGCCGGGCGTCAACCAGGCGGATCCCAGCTCGGCGCAGCTCACGGCCGGCGGCGGCGTCGTACGCGGTCAGCGCGGCCTTCGACGCGGAGTAGGCGGCCATGCCGGCGGTGGGTTGCTCGGCGACGACCGCGCTGAGGTGCATGACGAAAGGTGATCGACCGTCGCGGGCTGACGCCGTCAGGTGGGGGAGGACGGCCTGCAGCAGCCGGACAGGTGCCAGGGTGTTGATGAGGAAGAGGTCAACGAGCGTCTCGTCGGGCAGGTCGCCCGCCGGACCGAACGCGACGACACCGGATGCGACGACCAGACCGTCGACCCTGCCGTAGGCCGCTATGGCCGCGGCTGCGGCCTGCTTCGCCGTCTCGGGCTCGCGTAGGTCCCCTGTCGCCAACGCGGCATCGAGACCGAGGGCCTGCAGTCGTCTGATGTCGCGGCCCAGGAGGGTGAGCTGCGCACCGTGCTGGGCAAGGCGGAGGCTGATCGGGGCGCCAAGCCCACCGGTTGCACCGGACACCAGCACCGAGAGCCCGTTGAGAGAGGTCATGAGCAGACTTTGCCAGTCTCCGGCTGGCTGCGCCCCTGGAGGACCGGATCGACGTCCCGATGGAGTCACGGATGTTCGGGCAAGCGAGGAGTGGGCGGGTGCGCTTGACTGGCGGGGTGACCAGACGCTGGCTGTTCGGTGATCAGCTTGGCGCGCACTTCCTTGACAGTGCGGACCAGCCGGTACTGATGGTGGAGGCTCGCGGGGTCTTCGCCCGACGGAAGTTCCATCGAGCGAAAGCACAGCTGGTGCTCTCCGCGATGCGCCATCGGGCAGTCGAGCTGGGGGACCAGTGCTCCTACGTGCGCGCCACCAGCTATGGCGAAGCGCTCGACAGCATCGGTGAGCCGCTGAGCGTGTGCCACCCGACCTCGCACTCCGCCCTGCGTTTCGTGGAAGGCCGCGGCGACATCGAGGTCGTGCCGACGCGTGGTTTCGCCACGTCCATGGACGACTTTGACTTCTGGGTGCGGTCCCGGGGTCGTCGACGTCTGCTGATGGAGGACTTCTACCGAGACACTCGTCGCCGGCTGGGGATCTTGATGGAGGGCGAGGAACCCGCTGGGGGTCGGTGGAACTACGACGCTGACAACCGGGAACCGCCGCCTCGCTCGGCTTCGCTCGGGGTCCCTGAGCCCATCTGGCCGATTGAGGACGAGATCGATGCGGAGGTCCGTCACGACCTCGACCGTTGGGAGCGAGACGGACAAGTCGCGTTTCTCGGTTCTGACGGCCCGCGGCGGTTCGCTGCCACTCGCGGTGAGGCGCTGGCTGGTGTGGACGACTTCATCACCCACCGGCTGCCGGGGTTCGGGCCGCACGAGGATGCGATGTTGTCCGCCGATCCGTGGATGGCGCACTCGTTGCTGTCCGCGCCGCTGAACCTGGGCCTGCTCGACCCGATCGAGGTGATCGCCCACGCGGAGGACGCTTACCGGAGCGGGCACGCCCCGCTGGGGTCGGTGGAGGGGTTCATCCGGCAGGTCATCGGTTGGCGTGAGTTCGTGTGGCACCTGTACTGGCAGCTTCCGCGGTCCTATCGCGCCAGGAACGAATTGCAGGCGACGAACCCCCTGCCGGGCTGGTTCGCCGATCTTGACGCGGAATCAGTCGATGCGGCCTGCCTGTCCGATGCCCTGGCTGGTGTGCGCGACCACGGCTGGGTCCACCACATCCCCCGGCTCATGGTGCTCGGGAACTACGCGATGCAGCGCGGGTGGGACCCTGCGGAGGTCACCGACTGGTTCCATCGTTCGTTCGTCGACGGCTACGACTGGGTCATGGTGCCCAACGTGGTCGGGATGTCGCAGTACGCCGACGGTGGGGTGATGGCCACCAAGCCGTACGCCGCCGGGGGCGCTTACATCAACCGGATGAGTGACTACTGCTCCACCTGCAGATATGACCCGCGCAAGCGAGTGGGACACGATGCCTGCCCCTTTACCGCGGGCTACTGGGCCTTCCTGCACCGCAACCGGGAACGGCTGGCTGGGAACCCGCGGATGGGCCAACCCCTCAGCGGCCTGGACCGGCTCAGCGATCTGGATGCTCTGGTCGAGCAAGAGGCCGACCGCGGGCCGGCCGCCCCCTGACGAGATACTCCGCGGTGCCCAACGGAAGGGGTCGCCGTGGGCAACCGGAACACGTCGGCGCCGTCCATCCGGGCACTTTGCTGGTCGACGGCGACCGTCACCGACGTCGCAACGCGGGTTGTGGGCGCCGTCCGCACGGGATCGCAGGGCTTGCGTCCTGCGACGGCACGGGTTGGTGGGCCCGCCAGGCCAGCAGACCCGCCAAGGCGAGGAATGCCGCACCGCCGGGGAGTCCGGGGGATGCCAGGTCCGTTGCCTTGGTGGCCAGGGTGTCGATTCCCACATACAGGGCACCGGCGGCGACGACGCCCAGAGGCCAACGTCGACCCGAGGGGCGCAGCGCGGCGAAGGCGCCCAGGGTAGCGAAGATCAACGCCAGACCAGTGACGTCGAAGCGCAGCTACTCACCGGAGTTGCCGTCGATGGTGGGGATCTGCAGGCCGGAGTTGTGCTGCGCCCACACGATCATCGCCGGTATGGACAGCGCCAGGATCGCAACGGCCACTCGATCGGGTCGAGCACGCAGGAGGACCACCTGCCGGCGTTCCGGGGCCAGCAGGAACCAGGTCGCGGTGTCGGTGACCGATGGCGGGACGCCGAACGAGCTGTGGCACTGGGACCGTTGGTACCGCTTCGGTCCTTGTGGGCACGGGTCGGTGCACGACTAACCGCCAGCGAGCAGGTGGCGGCCTCCCCAGTCAGGGCAAGAGAACCAGCAGGTCAGGGGCATGATCACCGATCTTGGTGGTGATGCCCCTGACCTTGGGTGACTCGTACGGCACTAAAGCGTGACCGTGGGCCCGAATCCTGACTGTCGGGGCTCTCGGTCAACGCGCATCGAGAACCGGGACTTCACATCTCATCAGCTGAGGCCGAAGGGTGGGTAGCGGTCGGTGACCAGGAGCATGGCGTACGCCTCGACGCGTAGCCACCAGCGTCCGACGCCGACGACGAAGTCGAACAACCCGCGCGGGTAGCGGCCGGTGAACAGGATCGCGAACCACGCGACCACGACCGCGAAGAACGCGGCTACGGACAGCACGATCAGGATGAGCACGTGCGGGATCACGAGCAGCCACTTGACCAACGGCAGCCAACGGTTCAGGTCGCGCTCGACGTCGGGGTAGTCGATCTCGAGGTGAACGACCTGTTCCTCGACCGTGGAGGGGTACTTGTCCGTGAGCAGCGCGACGTACGCGGCGATCCGGGTTCCGAAGCGAGCCAGTTCGAGCGCGAAGTCGAACCACCAGCGCGGGTAGCGCCTCCTGAAGACGATCATCAGCAGGGTCGCGAAGAACAGGCCCGTGCCGATGCCGCCGCTCGCGCTGCTCACGACGTGCCCGGCCTGGTCGTAGACCGTCTTGCTCGCCCCGGAGGTCAGCACTCCGATGACGATCGCGATCGGGATGACGAGGATCAGCCGGAACAGCGTCGTCACGCGGTTGAGACCCTCGGGATAGTCGACCTGCAGCCGCGCGGGGAAGGCTGCGGCCCCTGCGAGGGGAATCTCGGTACTTGTCATGTGAGGAGCCTTCTCCGCGTTGGTCTTGGGTTGGGTTTCGCTTCGCGACGCTAACGGCTTTTCATGACGGCGCAAGGCTTCGGTGCCTGCCCTGTGTTTCGGCGGACATCAGCGGATCCGCTGGCGAGACAGCAAGCTCGTGCGGGCGCGGTGCAGGTAGGGCATCAGGCCATAGATCACGATCGGTACGGCGACGGTGGCGAGGACGAAGGTTCGCAGGACCGTTGGCTGCGTTCGCAGCCAGCCGCCGAGCGTCAGGTTCAGGATGGTGAGGGTCGGGAAGACGGCCAGCCAGATCATCAGGGCCAGCTGGTGCTTGGTCGGCGGTCCGGCGACGACCGGCGGGGAGCTCGGTGCGGGGGTGATCATGATTTCTCCTTCTGGTAGGTACTAGTGGTTGGTCGCGGCAGCAAGCCGTGATTGAAGTCGCGGACGGCGTTGCGCACGTCGTCGTCGACGAGGTCTGCGTTCAGGGCGATCGCCGCCGCTGAGCCGGCGCCCGCTGCGGTGATGACCTGGGCGCGCGGGTCGATGACGTTGCCGGCGGCCCAGACCCCGGGAACGCTGGAGCGTCCTGTGCTGTCAGCAATGACCCACCCTGCGGCGTCGATGGCGCAGCCGAGGCTGGCCAGGAGGCCGCTGTTCGGGACGAAGCGGGGCGGCACGAAGAGGGCGTCGCGGGGGACCATGCTGCCGTCGGCCATCTGCACGCCGCGGAGGCGATCGTCGTCGATGACAAGCTGTTCGATGGTGCCTTCAACGATGCCGATGGCGCGAGCGACCAGCTCGGCTCGCTCGGTGGCGTCGAGACTGCCCGGCGGGGTGAAGTAGACGAGGTCGTGGGTCCACTGGCGGACGATCTGCGCGTAGCGCACGTCGCCCGGGTTACCGCCGATCACGCCGAGCCGGCGATCCCGTACCTCGTGCCCGTGGCAGTACGGGCAGTGCAGGACGTCCCGGGCCCACCGGTCGCGGAGCCCCGGGATGTCCGGCAGCACGTCCCTGAGGCCGGTCGTGACCAGGAGACGCCGTGCGGAGATCTGCCGTCCGTCGTCGAGGCGGACCTCGAACCCGTTCTCGCCAGCGGCAATCACCTCAGTGGCGGTGCCCGTGACGATCTCACCGCCGTAGCCCTTCACCTCGTCGCGGCCGGCCGCCAGCAGCGCGGCGGGTGAGAGGCCGTCGCGCGACAGGTAGCCGTACATGTGGGTGGCGGGGGCGTTGCGTGGTGTGCCGGAGTCGATCACCAGGACCTTGGGGCGCGCCCGGCTCAGGACCAGGGCTGCGGACAGTCCGGCGGCGCCGCCGCCGATGATCGCTACGTCGTATTGGCTCATGGGTCAAGGGTTGGGCCTCGGAGGCCGCTCGCCTAGAAACGTTGCTGTTTACGGGAATTCGTAGTCGTATGAGCCTCGTGGAGGACCTGGCGGCAGCGGCAATCAGCGCCGCGCTCGACGAGGTGGGGCCTCGGCTCAGACGGCTCCGCAAGCAGCGAGGGATCACCCTGACCGACCTCGCGAGCAGCACCGGCATCTCGAAGAGCACGCTCTCGCGGCTCGAGAACGGGCAGCGGCGGCCCACCCTGGAACTCCTCCTGGCGCTCTCGCACGCCTACCGAGTGCCGTTGGACGACCTCGTCGCCGCACCAGCGGAGGGTGATCCTCGGATCCGGCTCCGGCCGGGCAGCGTCAAGGGAAGGACCGTGATCCCGCTGACTCGGGAGCCCGGTGGCGTACAGGCATGGAAGATCGTGATCCCGACCAGCAAGGTCATCCCCGAGCCACGCGCGCACGAGGGCAGCGAATGGATCTACGTCCTGTCAGGGCGCATGCGGCTCGTGCTCGGCGACCGGGACACGGTGCTAGGACCGGGGGACGTCGCCAGCTTCGACACCCTGGTGCCCCACTGGTTCGGGAGCACGGGGGACGAGCCGGTGGAGATCCTCAGCATCTATGGGAGACCCGGCGAGCGTATGCACGTCCGGGTCGAGCCAGCCGGCAAAGGGCCGACGAGCGTGCAGTGAACGCCCGGTCCGCTTCAACCGCCGGCCGCGGCCGTCGGCATGCGAGTTGCACTCGCGCCGTTACCGAAGGCAGAGCGCAGGCAGGTGACCAAGGCTCTCCTGGTACGTCTTCGAGGGGATCGCGGGTCGTTGTGCTTGCTCGGGCACCGAATCTCGTCAGGTGATGTCGTGAACGACCGTGCCTCCGGCAACGGTGAGCAGGACACGAGCGTCGGCGATGGGGGCACGGCCCGGACTGGCGAACCCGTCGGCGAGGACGTCCTCGTCGAGGAGGACGAGGTCGGCGCGTCGGCCGAGCTCGATCGCACCGCCGTCCTCGTCGTGGTTCACGAACGCCGAGCCCACCGTGAACGCGTCGAGGGCATCGTCCACGGAGAGCCGCTCGCCGGGCAGGAACGGTTGATTGTCACGGTGCTGCGGATCAGTGCGGGTGATCGCGACCTCGAGGAGCTCCAAGGGGTTCGCTGTGGTCACCGACCAGTCGCTGCCGATACACAAGCGCGCTCCGTGGCGTCGGATGCTCTCGAAGGGGTATTGCTGCTGGACCCGGTCCGCGCCGAGAAAGGGGACGGTCAGCACCTCCATCTGCGCGTCCGACTGCGCCCAGAGCGGTTGGCAGTTCGCCACGATGTCGAGCTCGCCGAAGCGGGCGACGTCGTCGGGATGCACGATCTGGACGTGTGCGATGTGGTGGCGGTTGTCGTTTGTCCCGTTCCGCGACCGGGCTGCTTCGACGGCGTCCAGGGAGTTGCGAACCGCTCGATCCCCGATGGCGTGCATGTGGACCTGGAATCCCTCCCGGTCGAGCTCAACGACGGCTGCGCTGAGCTCATCGTGGTCGAGATAAGTGAAGCCTTGGTTGTCCGTGTGACCGCCGCAGCCGTCGCAGTACGGCTCCATGAGGGCTCCGGTGTAGTTCTCCAGCACACCGTCGGTCATGATCTTGACTGTGGTCGGGAAGAAGCCCGGCACAGGGGCTCCGGATCGCTGCGCTGCCCCTGAGGCTGCCTGGCGCTGAGCCAACAGATCGTCGATCTGCTCGAGGCCCCGGTGTCGGTCCCACCAAAGCGCTCCCACGACTCGAGCCGTGAGCCTCCCGTCAGCCGCCAGACTCCGGTAGGCCTCGAGGGTTGCGGGAGTCACCCAGGCGTCTTGCCAGCCTGTGAGGCCGAGAGAGTGCAGGTGGCGCTGCCCCTCGAGCACGGCGGCCTCCCATTCCACCGCCGACGCGGGGGGCAGAACGCGTTCGTTGAACGAGTAGGCGGCACCTTCATGCAGCGTGCCGGTGGCTTCCCCCGTGCTGGGGTCGCGCTCGATCCGTCCGTCCCAGGGATCGGGAGTGTCCGCGGTGATGCCGCCCATCTCCAGGGCCAGGGTGTTGACCCACGCGCCATGCACATCCTTGTTGAAGAGAAAGACCGGGCGATCGGGAACGATCGCGTCGAGGTCCTCCCGCCGTGGGGTCCCGCCAGGGAAGTACTCCATCGCCCAGCCGCCTCCGATGATCCAAGGCTCATCTGGGTTGGCCGCGGCGTACTCGGCGATTGCGGCCAGATAGTCCTGCCGGCCAGCGGTGTCATTGAGCCAGACCCGGAGCCTGTTGCGTCCCGCGAAGGGGGTGTGGACGTGGCTGTCCTGGAATCCCGGCAGCACCAGACCGCCGTCGGAGCGGATCACTCGCGTGGCAGGGCCGATCAGGTCGGCAACGTCCGTCGCGACACCCAGGGCGACGATTCGATCGTTGCGGATGGCCACGCCGGTGGCCTCGCGGTCGCCGGCGCAGCGCACCCGAGCTCCCGTGATGACCAGATCAGCCGGGGCGGTCCCGGCCAGGTCAGTGGTGGGCAACGGGAAGGATCCCCTCCTCGTCGACCATCCGGCGTTCGGTCGCCAGGTCGAGATCGCGGCAAAGGAACCAGTACAGCAAGCCCGCGACCGGAAGTCCGATGAAGATGGAGAGGTCGATGCCGTCCATCGCGCTGGCGATGAACCCGGTGAACGGAGTGGTGACCATGAAGGGAACCATCGTCAACAGAGCGACGCCGTACGCAGTCTGACCGCGCCACCCCCACCTGCCGTAGATGCCGGTGGGGTTGAAGATCTCCTTGATGACGTACCCGCCACGGCGTACGTAGAAGTAGTCGACGAGGTTGATCGCAGTCCACGGCGTGAACAAGTACGCCAGGAAGATCAAGACGTTGCCGTAGTACGTGTTGAATCGCTCGACTCCGACGAACTGGGCGACGCCCCAGACCAGGACGAACATGAGAGCGATGCAGATGACGCGGATCCTGATGCCTGGCGTGACGGGCTTGAACGAGTCACGGATCGAGATCATTGACATCATTCCGCCGTACTGGTTGATGGCCATGACTGACAAGAGGCCGATGAGCAGGGCGAAGACCGCGATCCAACCGAACCCCTTGAAGAGGCTGTCACCGGCTGCCTTGAATGCTTCAACGGGGGTGGCGTCGGCCCCAGCGGCGCTAGACATCACTGCCCCGAGGACGAACACCCAGATGGCTGAAAGCCCACTGGGCAGGTAGGTCCACCAGAACGTGCTCTTCACCCCGACGGTCGCCGGCAGGTATCGCGAGTAGTCCGAGACATACGGAGCCCAGCCCAGCTGGAAACCGGCCACGATGACGAAGACCGTCATGAACTGGGCCGTCTGGAAGTCCCCGAGTGAGAATGCGCCTGCGGAAAGCGCGGAGTCGGAAAGCGCTGCGACGGTCAGGACCGCCATGATCGCGAGGAGCGGCCAGGTGAGGAAGCGATTCACCCGGTGGATCCAGTGATAGCCGAACAGTGCGATCGCCGCGGCAACAGCTGCGGCGAGGAAGTAGCCGACGCTTCGGTTGATCCCGAACAGGGTGCTGAACGCGTCTCCGGACAGGATTGCATCGGAGGTGTTGTAGGCCACGTAGTTGATCAACGCGAAGATCCACACGGTGATTGCGGCCCCGACGTAACCAAACTGGGGCCGCGACTGGACGAGCTGCGGGAGTCCTAGCTGCGGTCCCTGTGCCGAGTGGAAGGCCATGAAGAAGGTACCGAACAGCGAGCCGAGAATCGTGGCGATGATCGTCCACATCAGGCTCGTGCCGATGCTCAACGCGACGACCCCGGTGGCCATGGCGGTCAGATTGATGTTGCCGACGAACCAGATCGCGCCGAGATGACGAACTTGCCCGTGCCTTTCCTCATTGGGAACCCAGTCGATCGAGTGCACCTCGATGCCGGCGGGCTGCATCGGCTCGATGCCCTGCTCCTCGATCTCGGTGGACATGGTCTCTCCTTCGTTGGTCCACAACGCGGACCACTTTCCTACACCCTGGAGCGGGAGACGGGTGGGGTTTCGAGCAACCTTTCGGCGACAGGCCCGTACAGCTCCGGCCGCCGGTCGGCGTGGGTGTCGCTGAGGCCGCCGATGGCTTTGTCGCTGGCATCCTCGAGCCGACACCGTGCGGAGATGGTCATCGCTTCGGTTGATGCCTGCGCCCCAGCAAGTGGCCAGCCGTCGGCATCGACCACCACTGAGCCGCCGACCCACTCGACGCCCCGCTCGGAGCCCACTCGGTCGCAGGCGGCAATGAACATCCGGTTGACCGCCGCGTCAGCCTGGACTCGAATGACCTCGGCCGGGCGCTCTCCGTCCGGGCGCGGGGAAGCTGGCCAGTTCACTGGTGCGCAGAGCAGTTGGGCGCCGGAAAGCGCAGGCAACCGAACCCACTCGGGGAACTCCAGGTCGTAGCAGATCATCGTGCTCACGCGCCCGAACTCAGTCTCGACAACGGGCGGGGGGGCGTCCCCCGCCTTGAAGATGAGGCGCTCTGCGTCCCAGAGGTGAGCCTTGCGGTAGACCGCCCGCAGACCGCTCTTGTCAACGATGGCGGCGCTGTTGCGCAAGTCTCCGTCGGCGTCGAGCTCGCAGAAGCCACCCACGATGATCAGCTGGTGGTCGGCGGCCAGCTGTCGCCACAGAGTCAGGGCCGGGCCATCCGCGGGCTCGGCGTTGGCGCGGGCCTCATCTCTGTCGGCAAACAGGTATCCGCTGGTCACTAGTTCCGGCAGGACCACCACGTTGCTGCCAAGGGCGGCGGCGCCCTGCACCGCGGAGGCGATGATCTCCATGTTGACAGCGCGTTCCCCGATGACAGGAGCGACCTGGCAGCAAGCGACGACGACAGTACTCATGCCGGGACGAGCCCTCGGTTGAGCGCCAAGACGGACAACAACTCATAGGCGACATGGGCCGCGGCAATTCCGGTGATCTCGGCTTGGTCGTAGGCAGGTGCCACCTCGACGATGTCAGCACCGACGACCTTGATGCCTACGAGGCCGCGCAGCGTGTTCAACAGTTCCCGGCTGGTCAGCCCTCCGGCCTCCGGAGTACCTGTCCCTGGCGCGTGAGCCGGGTCAAGAACGTCGATGTCAACAGAGACGTACACCGGTCCCCCCTCCAAGCGGCTCCGCATCCGCTGGACCAGACTGGCCACCCCGTCGGTTTCGTAGTCGTCCGAGCGGATCACCTGGAAGCCCAGGACGCGGTCGTCCTCGAGGTCTTGCGCGGCGTAGAGCGGGCCGCGGATCCCCATATGCAAGCAGCGCTCTTGGTCGAGAAGGCCTTCCTCCGAGGCGCGTCGAAAGGGAGTGCCGTGGGTGTAGGGCGCCCCGAAGTAGGTGTCCCACGTGTCGAGGTGGGCGTCGAAGTGCAGGACAGCGATCGGCCCATGGTCGCGCGCGAGAGAACGCAACAACGGCAACGCAATCGTGTGGTCACCGCCGATGGTCAACAAGGCTGCACCGTCGGCGCGGAGCTCGTCTGAGGCCGCCTCGATGGTTGCGATGGCCTCGTTGATGTCGAAAGGGTTTACTGCGACGTCGCCCGCGTCGGCGACCTGTTGGCGAGCGAACGGCTCCACTTCAAGGCCCGGGTTGTACGGGCGGAGCAGTTTGGACGAGGCTCTGATGTGCGCGGGGCCGAAGCGGGCGCCCGGCCGGTAGGAGACGCCGGAGTCGAAGGGAACCCCCAGCACGGCCACGTCGCAGCGGGAGACCTCATCGGTTCGAGGGAGGCGGGCGAATGTAGCCGGCCCGGCATACCGAGGGATCCGGGTGGCATCCGTCGGACCTTGTGTCGGTTCGTCTGCCATGTGTTGCCTCCGGCGCTGGGGTTGCCCCCGCTCTGACGGACAAGGTTGTCGGCTTGGTCAGGCTACTTGCGACTGGACCTTCTGCGCACCCGCGCGGTGGGGTCCGGACCGACGGCGAGGAGTACGTGCCCGTGGTTGCGCAGGAACGTCCAGGCACTCCCCTTGACATAGGCAAGCGAATACCTGAAACTGAGTGCAGCCGATAAGAAGACCTTGCCGGCGACGCCGACCCGTTCGGCGTGTGAAGGGGAGTACCCCAGGACGTTCTCGTCGTCAGTACGGCCCGACCGGGTGACCGGGCAGGCCCGGCGTGAGCGGGTGACCGGCGAGGAGCCGGCACCGGGGGAGACCTTCGGTTCGCATTCGAAACCGGAGGCTGTCCCGTGTCCGTTCCCCCGTGGTTGTGGTTCGCCGTGGTCGCGGTGATCCTGATCATGCTCGCGATCGACCTGCTGGCGCACCGGGGTGAGCGGGTCGTGTCCCTCCGCGAAGCTGCCCTCTGGTCCGTCGTCTGGGTGAGTCTCGGGCTGGGCTTCGGCGTGGTCGTCTGGCGGATGTTCGGTTCCGAGGCGGCCGGCGAGTACTACGCCGGATACGTCATCGAGAAGAGCCTGGCCGTCGACAACGTCTTAGTCTTCGCCCTCATCTTCGCCGCCTTCGCCGTCCCTCGGGCCTACCAGCACCGCGTCCTCTTCTTCGGCGTCCTCGGTGCGCTCGTCATGCGCGCAGCCTTCATCGCCGGCGGCGCCGTACTCATCGACCGGTTTGCCTGGGTCCTCTACGTCTTCGGCGCGTTCCTCGTCGTCACCGGCATCCAGATGTTCCGGACCCGCAACTCCCACTCCGACCCGACCCGGCACCCCATGCTCCGACTTACGCGGCGAATCATCCCCAGCACACCGACCTGGCACGGCACCAAGTTCTGGGTCCGGGAGAACGGCCGCTGGCTGGCCACGCCGCTGTTCACCGTCCTCGTGCTCGTGGAGACCACCGACCTGATCTTCGCGGTCGACTCGATCCCCGCAATCTTCGCCGTCACCCAGGACCCGTTCCTCGTCTTCACCAGCAACGCCTTCGCAATCCTCGGTCTGCGTGCCATGTACTTCCTGCTCGCAGACCTCATGCACCGCTTCGTCTACCTCAAGGTCGGGTTGGCCGCGGTGCTCGTGTTCGTCGGCGTCAAGATGCTGCTCCACGACGTCTACAAGATCCCGATCACCTTGTCCCTCAGCGTGATCGGGGCCCTCGTCCTCGGGTCGGTCGCCGCGAGCTTGTGGCGTACCAAGAACGACTCGGACGCGCAGATTCCCATCTCCGAGACAAGCAACCCGTCGATCTCCTCAGGAGGACCGTCATGACCACCCAGCCCGCTGATCTCCCCACCCGCCTGCTTCCGGCGCTGCCGACCCCCAGCATGGTCACGTTGCTCCAGGCCATCGAGAGCTACCCAGCCGTGAGCCTGCTGATGTCGACCACGCCTGCATCGCGGATGCTGCCCGAGGATGCCGAGCGGCTGCTCGGGATGGCCAGGGACGCCGAGGCGCGGCTGATGTCTGAGTCCCTTCCCGGAGTCCGTGGAACGATCCTGCGGCCGCTCGCCGATCTCGCCCGGGAAGCGGGCCACGGACCGGCCACCGAGGCGATCGCGATCTTTGTCTCGGCGGCCACTCGCGCCCTGGTCCACCTGAACGTGCTCGTCGTGGACCGTGTCGTCGTCGACCGCACGTTCGCCACGCGAGACCTCGTGAGGGCCCTGCACCAGACGCCGCGACATGTCGTCCTGACGTTGAGCCAGCACGAGGCGCGGCTGTTCGACGGCGTGGGTGGCGACCTCAACCCTGCAGCCGGTCGGTCGTTCCCCCGCCTCGCATCGGGCGCCGAGACTGCGCAGCGCGGTCAGCGGGGGATGCGCGTGCAGGAGCGGAAGTCCTTCTACCGCGAGGTCGACCGGGCGCTCGGTTCGTACCTCAGGGTCCACCCGGCTCCCCTTGTCCTGGTCGGCACCGAACGGGAGCTGGCCGAGTTCCGAGGGCTCTCCGCCAACCTCGGCCGTCTGGCGGGTTTCGTCCACGGGAGCATGGTGACCGCGCCGATCGCCGACCTGGTGCCACGGATCCGCCTCGTGATGGAGGGCTACCTGCGGTCCCGGCAACAGGAAGCCCTCGCCTTGCTCGAGGAGAGGGCCAGCGGGCAGCGGGCGGTCTCCGGCATCGCCTCGGCCTGGCTGGCCGCCCAGGCGGAGCGGCCCGAGATGCTCGCAGTCGAGGAGGGGTACTTCTACCCGGCGCGGGTCGACGTCAGCGGGGAGCTGCTGAGCCCCGCTGACGACGTCGAGCACCCCGACGTCATCGACGACGCGATCGACGAGCTGATCGAGACCGTCCTGCGCCGCGGTGGTTGGGTGGCGTTGGTAGAGGACGGCGCGCTCGCCGACCACGACCGGGTCGCCCTGACGTTGCGCACAAGATGATCGACTACAGGCCGGCCACAGACAGCTGTCTCCTGCGTCAGCGGCCGGGGTTCGCACGGCGAGGGATCAGACCGACGTCGCCTTGACCGCTGTTCGGGCCCTTCCCCATCGCCCGATCGGCTTACGGGACTTCGTACCGTCCTGGACGTTCGCCCACTCAGGCACCGCCCAGCGGATACGATCCGCGCGTGCTGGGCTCAGGCGCATATCGCAGTGTTCTCGCGATTCGTGACGCCCGACTTCTCATCGGCGCGAGCGCAGCCTCGCAGACGGGCGACTGGCTGTACAACGCAGCGCTGCTCGCATACGTCTACCTGGCCACCGGCTCAGGGGCCTGGGTGGGCGCCGCGACGATCTTCCGGCTGCTTCCGTACGCGCTGCTCGGCCCGTTCGGTGGCGTGATTGCCGACCGCTTCGACCGCCGTACCGTGCTGCTGGTCGGCGACCTGGTGCGCACGGTTCTGATGTTCGCGCTCGCTGCCGCAGTCGCGGCCCAGAGCCCGATCATCGTCGTCATCGCGCTCACGGCTGTCTCTTCGATCGCCGGGGCGGCCGAGCGGCCGGCCGCGATGGCTCTGCTGCCCCGGCTCGTCGGCGAGTCGCGCATCGGACCGGCCAACGCCCTCCTGCACACCGTGCAGGAGCTCGGAGTCGTGGTCGGACCTGCCATCGGGGCGATCCTGCTCACGGTGGCGGCCACCTGGGTGGCCTTCGTGGTCAACGCCTTCACCTTCGTGATCTCGGCCATGCTGGTCTCCCTGCTCCGCCGACGTCCGATACGGGCGGCGACGGTCGAGGACTCGGGAGCCTCCTCACAGCTGAAGGAGGGGTTCGCGACCGTGTGGCGAACCCCCTTCGTCGTTCCGTTGTTCGTCATCGTCGCGATGGTCGAGCTCACCTACGGGGCGCAGACGGTGCAGCTCGTGCTCTACGCCGAGCAGTCGCTGGGGCTCGGCGCCGCGGGCTACGGCTACCTGCTTGCCGCCACGGGTCTCGGCGGCCTGCTGAGCGTCCTGGTCAATGCGCGGCTGTCCACGAGCAGCAAGGTCTCGCGAATCGCCGTGGGCATGGCAGCGCTGTTCTGCGCCACCCAGCTGGTCTACGCGCGTTCTGACGCGGTCGCGGTCGCCGTCGTCGTGACGGTCCTCGGTGGCATCGGCCTGGTCGCCTGTGAGGTGGTGACCGAGACGACGCTTGCCCGCGTCGTCCCGGCTGATCTACTCGGCCGCGTCATGGGTCTCTACGACTCGATGTCGGTCGCGGCCATGGTCGCGGGCGCCGTGATCGCACCGATCCTGATCGGCCGGACCTCGCTGACGACCAGCCTGATGGTCATGGGCGTGGCCGCCGTCGTCGTCACGGTGCTGAGCCTGGCCGGGCTTCGCGGTCTCGATGCGATCAGTCGCCGCCGAGCGGAGGTTCTGGCGTCGCGGGTGGCTGTCATCGAGAAGGTGCCTCTCGCGCAGGACGCGCCGCAGATCGTGCTCGAGGAGCTCGCTGCGGCTGCTCAGATCTGTCCGCTGCCACCGGGCGTCGACATCGTCGTGCAGGGTGCCCCGGCGCACGCGTTCTACATCGTGGTCGAAGGTGAGGTCGTCGTGCACCGCGACGGCAGCGAGGTGATCCGGCTCGGACCGGGTGAGTGGTTCGGCGAGGTCGGCCTCCTTGACAACGTACCGCGCAACGCGACGGTGACCACGAGCGTCGACAGCACCGTGCTCCGGCTGGAGGGCAGCGTTCTGCTGAGCGCTCTGGAGGCCGCACCGAAGATGCGCTCCGAGCTCGTAGGCGGCGGGCGCCGACCGGGGACGGGCGTGCCCAGCACGGCACTCGTGGATGACCCACGCTGGGAGGCTGGATGAGCGTCGAGGGTGCTCTGGTCGTCGTTGTCGGCGCGGGCTATGAGGGCAAGCGGAAGATCCACGCCCGGATGGCCGAGCTCGGCGCTCGGCTCGTCATCGTGGACGAGCCCGGGCACTGGTCGGAGCTTCTCGTCGAGGAGGGCATCGCGACCGCGTGGCTCGCCGCTCCCATCGTCGGAGATCCCGACCAGGACGCGAAGGCCGTGCTGGACGCCCTCGCGGCTGCGGGCGTCCGACCGGACGGAGTACTGACCTTCTGGGAGAACAGCATCGACGTGTGCGCCCGTGTCGCGACCGCGCTGGGTCTGCCAGGCAACCCGGTCGAGTCGGTCGACGCCGCGCGCAGCAAGGTACGCACCCGCGAGCTCTCCGAGAAGCTCGGTCTGCCCTCGCCCCGCGCCCGACGGGTCCGCTCGCTCGACGAGCTGTTCGCGGCCGCCCCGTACGTCAAGTTCCCAGCCGTCGTGAAGCCGGAGTTCGGCGCGAGCGCGATGGGCTGCGTGAAGGTGGACTCCATCGAGGAGCTTCCCCGGATCTACTCGCTGGTCCGTAGCGTGGTGACTCCAGAGCACGACGGGATCTTCCGCGCGGGCAACGACCTCATCGTCGAGGAGTACCTCGACGGGGTCGAGTTCGACGTCGATCTGGTCATGCACCAGGGGAACTGCGTGTTCTCGAGCGTGTCGCAGAACTGGCCCACCGCGGAGCCCTCGTTCCAGGAGACCGGCCTGCACTGTCCGCCGGACCACGATCGCAAGGCGGTCGCACGCCTCGTCGACCTGTGCGTGCGCACTGCGCAGGCCTTCGGCCTGACTCGCGGCGTCCTGCACATCGAGGCGAAGTCGACCAGTCGCGGACCCCGCATCGTCGAGGTGAACGCACGGATGGGCGGTGGACGGATCCATGAGTACGTCCGCACCGTCTGGGACGTCGACCTGATCGGGGCGCACCTGCGCGCTTGCCTCGACCTGCCGCCGGCGATCACCCCGAGCCGCAAGCCGCTGTGCACCGTGATCAACAGCCTGCTCTACGCGCCGAACACGGGTCGCCTCGTCTCGCTGCCCATCGATGACCGCCCGCGCGCAGACGGAAGCCGGCCGGCGATCGACCTCGACGTCGAGGTGGGGGATGCCGTGGAGGGGCCAGAGGCGGTCTTCGCGACGCTGCTGGGCGAGGTCTCGATCACCGGCAAGGACCTGAAGGCAGCGCGTGCCGTGGTGGCCGACGTGCTGCGCGAGCCACCCCGGGTCGAGCCCTTCTGAGCTTGGCGTACCAGATCGCAGATCTGGCTGTCCTCGCGGCTCGTCGGCGTGCCAGCTGAGTCAGTTGACGAGAAGGACCGTTCAGGCGCGGTACTCCGGGTTGGGGTGCTCCGGGTCGGAAAGGTCCCAGTTGGTGGTGCGGTTCCCGTGCGCCGGCACCCCTCCGCCGTCGACGAGCCGACGCGCGCAGTGCAGGAGGTTCCACGTCGCGAAGACGGTGTTGCGCGTGGTCCAGTGGTTCCGGGCGCCTTGGTTGTCGTCCAGGTACGAGGGCCCGGGGCCTGCCTCGCCCACCCAGTACGCGTCTGCCTGCGGCGGGATGCTGAACCCGATGTGCGACAGGGCGTAGAGCATCTGCGCAGCACAGTGCTTGCCGCCATCCTCGTTGCCGGTGATCAGCACCCCGCCGGTCTTGCCGTAGTAGGACCATTGCCCCGACTCGTTCAGGTTGCTGGACCAGCCATACAGGCGTTCGATGATGAGCCGCGTCATGGACGACTGGTCGCCGAGCCAGATCGGGGTCGCCAGGACGAGGATGTGCGCCGGCTGGATCAGCTCCCGATAGATGTCGGGAAAGTCGTCAACCCGCCACCCCCTGTCGCGCATGTCCGGGTAGACGCCCGGTGGGATGACGTGGTCGACGGTACGTACGACGTCGACCCGAGCACCGACGCCAGTCAGGATGTGCGCGCTGATGTCAATGAGCGCGTCGGTGTGGCTGGTCTCAGGCGACCGCTTGAGCGACCCGTTCAGGAAGACTGCGCGCAGGTCGGAGTAGTCAGTTCCGTTGGCCGCGATCTCGGCGTCGATGAATGACTGTACGGATGGCGGAAGCATGCCGGCACTCCCCTGATCTGACGGACGTGTGGTCAGCCGAGGTAACCACGCGGAGGCCGTCCCGTCGACGTCGTCGGCCTTACGTACTTCTGACGACCGCGAGCTCCCCGAGCTCCGACCAGTCCGTGCCCGGGACGGTGAAGTTGATGATGCGAGGCGTCTCGACCAGGTAGGGCGGCAGCTCCTTCTGAGCCGTCTTGAAGTGATCGCCGGTGACGTGTTGAACCGCGGCCGCGTCGTCGGCGAACGCCTCGACCAGGACGTACTCCGTCGGGTCGTCGAGGCTGCGCGACCAGTCGTACCAGAGGCAGCCGGGCTCGGCCCGGGTCGCCTCGGTGAACGACCGAGTGATGGCGGGCCAGTCGCCGGCGTGCTCGGGGCGTACGCGGAACTTGGCGGTGATGAAGATCAACGGTTCTCCCAGTTCTCGGCAGTGGGCAGGCTCAGGGTACGAGGATCGCGCGCCCGCGAACCCGTCCCGCGTCGAGGTCGTCGATGGCCTTCTGGAAGTCGTCCAGCGGGTACTTCACGGTGTGCAGCGTCACCGATCCGCGGGCGGCGAGCACCATCAGGTCGCACAGGTCGTTGTATGAGCCGACCAGGTTGCCGATGATGTTGATCTCGGTGGAGATGATGTCGATGGACGGGACGTCGACGTTCTCGCCGTAGCCCACGACGTGGTAGTCGCCGCTCCGGCGCAGCATGCGCAGCCCCTCGCGGGTGCTTCCCCCCTCGCCGACGAAGTCGACGACGACCTCGGCGCCCACCCCGCCGGTGAGGTCGAGGACCTCGTTGACCTGCCCGCCCTCGGCAACCACACCGTGGTCGGCGCCGATGGACAGTGCGAGCTTGATGGCGTCCGGATTGCGATCGACGACGATCAGCTCGGCCGCGGTCAGCGCTTTGAGGACCTGGATGCCGATGTGACCGAGGCCACCGGCTCCAATGACGACGCAGCGGTCCCGCGGCCCGAGCCGACGAGCCGCCTTCGCCGCGGCGTGGTACGCGGTCAGGCCCGCGTCGGCAAGCGCTGCCACGTCGGAGGGCTCAAGGGAGTCGTCGATGCGTACGACGCTGCGGGCCGACGTCCGCAGGTACTCGGCATACCCGCCGTTGGTGTCGATGCCCGGGAAGGCACTCGCCTCGCAGTGCACGTCGTCGCCACTACGACAGGCCCGGCAGAACCCACAGGTGATGAGTGGATGGACGATGACCTTGTCGCCTTCGGCGACGTTCGTGACCGCCGAGCCGACCGCGTGCACCCAGCCGGCGTTCTCGTGGCCGATCGTGTACGGCAGCGCGACTCCGGTCTTCTCGGCCCACTGACCCTCAAGGATGTGCAGGTCGGTGCGGCAGACACCGGCGCCTCCGATCCGGACGACGACGTCGAGCGGACCCTCGGGCTCCGGGACCGCGAGCTCGGTCATCTCAAGGACCTGGTGGTAGCCGACGACCCGGACGGCTCGCATGGTGCTCATGTCAGACGCTCCTCGGGGTAGCGGGTGCGTAGCAGGCTGCGGCAGAAGTGCGCGTTGCCGTCGATGGAGATCCGGGTGGACCGGGCCCGCCGCAGCGCGAGCGGCACGTCCGCCGCGGCGTACCCCCGGCCCTCGTGGTCGACGAGCACGAGGGCGTCCGGTCGCCGCGGCAGCCCCAGAGCGTCACGACGACGCAGCAGGGATTCGGTCAGCCGGTCGTCGGGCAGGTCGGCGACCATGACGTCGCCGAGGCTCTCGACCGTCCGGTCCTGTTCGGCCCGCAGCAGCGCGGTCAGGCAGCGCTCGGCCGCCGCAGTGTGCGCCTTGCGCCGGAACGTCATGCGAAGTTCCTCGAGGTCGTCGCCCTCGGCCTCGTCGCCGAACGTACCGCGGAACCCTGCTTCCGCCGCCAGCCCCGCGTTGATCAGGCTGGAGTCGTGGTGGTCGTCGAGCTCGACGACCACCCGTCCGGTCCATGGCAGTGCGGTCAGTACGTCCTTCGCGTCCGACACCATGAGGTAGGCGAAGTTGGGCGAGCAGAAGGACGTAGGCAGTCGCAGGTGCAGCTCGACGTCGGCGCCGGCGGTTCCGCGTACGACGACCAGCGAGCGGACGAACCCGAGATCCGTGACAGGTTCGTCCAGCTCGGGGTCGAGGACCACGGACAGAGCAGCGAACGCCTGCTCGGCCAGGACGTCCTCGCGGGACGGGGCGAGTGCCGGGGTCGACATCTCAGGCGGTGACGAGCTGGTCGGGTGCCTGGTCGGCGGGGTCCGGCAGCCTCAGCTCGACCGGAACGTCGAGGCCGTACATCTTCGCGGCGTTGAGGCCGAGGATCTTCTTCTTCTGCGCCGTGGTGATCGGGGCGTACTCGACCATGTCCTCGGGGATCTGGAAGTTGACGAAGGCCTCTACCAGCCACTTGGGCGTCCACAGGGCGTAGTCGGAGGAGAACTGGATCCGGTCCTCGCCGATCCAGTAGAGGAGCTCGCCCAGGATCTGAGCGAAGTAGCGCGGCCGCGTGTGGATGAACGGCATCGCCACGGCCAGACCACCGTGGACGTTCGGTTCCTGGGTGGCGATCCAGCAGAAGTCCTCGAGACGGGGGAGGCCGCAGTGCTCGACGACGAAGTTCAGGTCGGTGAAGTCCGTCGCGACGTGGTCGACGTCGGCGACGTCGAACGCATCCCGGTCCAGCGGTCGGATGGTCGGGCCCTTGTGCACGTGGATGTTGGTGATCCCGATCTCGCGGCACACCTCGAAGTACCGGTACGCCCACGGGTCGTCGAGTCGCCAGCCGCGGGACCCGCCGAGCCACTCGGCGGTGTACAGCTTGACGCCCTTGAGGCCGAAGCGCTCGGCGTCTGCGCGCAGCTGGTCGAGACCTGCTTCGCCGTTGCGGGGGTCGAAGCTGTGGTTGTAGGTCAGCTTGTCGGGGTTCCGGGACGCGAGCCCGAACGCCTCCTCGGTCTGGCCGAACCCGCGGTGGTAGAACTCGCCGAGGTAGGCCGGCTGGAAGATCGCGTGGTCGACATAGCCGTCCTCGAAGAGGTCCCTCATGAGGCGGTCGCCGCCCTGGTAGAGGTACTCCTCGTAGGTCCACACGGCGTGCTCGGGGGAGAGGTTGCGGTGGTAGTCGTAGAAACAGTCGATGAACTGCTTGCCGTGCACGTTCCGCTGGTTCTCGGGTCGCGCGTCCCACAGCGCGATGTGCGCGTCGACGACGAAGTAGCTCTCCCCGTCCGTGGTGTACATGCTCCGTGACCTCCTCCACCGTGACCCGTGTCACGGGATGAGGCGAAGGTAGAGGCGGACTGGGTCTCGACGACCCCCACCGAGGTCTCAATCTGAGACAGCCCCGCCCGTGCGGGCGCCTCATCGGCTATATCCTGGCGAAAACCTCGGCGTGGAGGAGGTGCCGACTCGTGCTGCCCGGCGAGCCTTCCGAGCGAGCCTCGCTTCACGCGCGCTTTGGCGCTGAGCTGGCTCGCGACGCGGACCAGTCGGCCCCGGTCAAGCTGCGCGACGACCGGCTGCTGGCGTCCTGGCGGCGCAGCCAGGACTACGGCGTCCCGCTCGAAGACGTCGACCCCGTCTTCACCGGCTCCTTCGACACCGAGTCGCTGTTCTTCGAGTGCGGCCAGGAGGTGCTGCGCAGCCTGCACAAGACGCTCGCCGCCGAGCCGATCAGCCTGATGCTCACCGACGCCGACGGTGTGGTGCTGAACCGGCTCTGCGGCGACCAGTCGCTGCTGCGCGCACTGGACGCCGTACACCTCGCTCCCGGCTTCGCGTACTCGGAGCGGGAGGCCGGGACGAACGGCCTGGGGCTCGCACTGGCCGACCGCGTCCCGACGCTCGTCCGCGCCGAGGAGCACTACGTCCTCAGCCTGTGCACGTACACCTGCGCGGCCGTCCCGGTGATGGACCCGCTCATGGGTCGGCTGGAGGGCAGCATCAACTTCACGACCTGGTCGCGACAGTCCAGCGACCTCCTGCTCGCGCTCGCCCAGTCGGCTGCCGCGAACACCACCGCCCTGATGCTCGCCCGGTCGCGCGGCCGGAGCTCCCGGGCGGCACCGCGGGGCGAGGTGTTCCGGGTCGCCGCGATCCGCCTGGAGCCTGGTCTTGGGACCGTCCAGCCACTGTCGGCTCCGTGGGAGCAGGCGTTGGACCGGACGCGGGCCGCGATGCTCGCCGGGAGCGTGGTTGCGGCGGTCGGGGAATCAGGGTCCGGCCGAACCACGTTGCTCGCCCAGGCCGAGCGGCAGACCCGGCCGCGGGAGCGCGTCCTGGCGGCCAGCCCGCCGGCGCCGGAGGACGCGGCCGCGTGGCTGTCGCTGTGGACCCCAGAGCTGGGCAAGCCGCACACAGCCGTGGTCGTCCGTGATGTCGACGCGCTCCCCACCTGGGTCGCGGAGCAGATACGCGACCTGCTGCTTCGGATCCGCAAGGAGCAGGCCGCGACGGTTGGTGCCGCGGCGGCTGTGCCCTTCTCCATGACCGCCCAGAGATTCGAGGACATCCCGGCCCCGCTCGCCTCCCTCGTTGACACGGTCGTCTACATACCACCACTACGGGACCGCCCCGAGGACGTGCTGCCACTCGCCCACCACCTGGCGCGGCTGGCTCGGGGGCGCGAGGTGGACCTCAGTCCGGCCGCGAAGAACGGCCTCACCGGTTACGCGTGGCCGGGCAACGTCGAACAGCTGCGACGTGTCGTCACGGCCGCCGCCCGGCGTACCGACCTGATCGACGTGCGGCACCTGCCGAGCGAGGTCCTGTACGACGCGACGCACCACCTCCCGCGAATCAGGGCGTTCGAGCGGGACGAGATGGTGCGCGTCCTGACCCAGCCGGGGACGACGATGGCGCGCGCCGCCGAGGAGCTCGGCATGAGCCGCGCGACCCTATACCGGAAGCTGTCGCAGTACGGCATCCGGATCCCGCGCGACAACCAGGAGCGTCGCTGATGGGCGCGCCTGGGAGCCCGGGGGTCGGCACCGCCGCCTCGTACGTGACTGCGGAGGCGTCAAGGCCACGTCCGGTCAGACGGTACGGGCTCGTTCGAGGCCGTCGAGGATGAGGGCGAGCCCGAACTCGAACTCGTCGCCGTAGTCGTAGCCGGGAAGCATGACGTGTTCTGTCGTCAGCTCGGCCAGGTGCGGGAACTCCGTCACCGGGAACTGCTCGAGGAAAGTCACCGCCATCGCGGCGGTCTGTTCCGGGGTGTGGAACGGAAGGTTGAGCTCCTGCATCGCGAACCCGTACAGGTAGCTGTCGA
>JANMWN010000076.1:0-27715 GCA_031394045.1 Sporichthyaceae bacterium | reverse complement strand
GACGAAGCCGACGAAGCCGACGAAGCCGACGCCGCCGCCGACGCTGCCGAAGCCGACGACGCTGCCGAAGGCACAGCGGGCGGCGCGGCCGGCGCGGCGCCGCGGGAGTGAGCCGCGGCCCGGCCGGCGCCGGGCCCTACGGGTCCGGCCTCCTCGTCGTCGACAAGCCGGCCGGACTCACCTCGCACGACGTCGTGGCCAGGGTCCGGCGACTGGCGGGGACCCGCAGGGTCGGGCACGCCGGCACCCTTGACCCGGCCGCGACGGGCATTCTGGTGCTCGGCCTCGACAAGGGCACCAAGCTGCTCGGGCACCTCGCCCTGGGCGACAAGGACTACGCCGCGACGATCCGGCTCGGCCGGTCGACCGTCACCGACGACGCCGACGGTGAGGTGACCGGCGGCGCCTCGGCGGCGCAGGTGAGCGAGGCCGATGTCCGCGCGGGGCTGGCCCGGCTCACCGGCACGATCGCGCAGGTGCCGTCGGCGGTGTCGGCCATCAAGGTGGACGGCAAGCGGTCCTACGCACGGGTCCGCGCAGGGGAGCAGGTCGAGCTCGCCGCGCGTACCGTCACCGTCTCGGTGCTCGACCTGGTCGAGCTGCGACGGCCGTCACCGGACCTGCCGGACCTGCTCGACCTCGACGTCCGGGTCACTTGCACGAGCGGTACGTACATCCGCGCGCTCGCCCGTGACCTGGGGGCGGCGCTCGGCGTCGGCGGTCACCTCACCGCGCTCCGGCGTACCCGGGTCGGCTCCTATGACCTTGCTCAGGCGACCACCCTGGCGGAGCTGGCCGAACGCGTCGAGAGCGGCCAGCCGCTGCCGCTCGTACCCCTGGGTGCGGCGGTCGCGGCGGCGTTCCAACGGGTCGACGTCGACGCCGAGGTGGCCAGCGGGGTCGGCCACGGCCACCCGCTGCCGCTGCCGGCCGGCGCCGCAGCTGCCCCGTCCGGCGGTTCGGGCGGGGCCAGCGTGTACGGCGTGTTCGGTCCCGACGGTGCGGTCCTCGCGCTGATGTCTCCCAAGGAGGGGCTGCTGCGCTCCCTGGTCGTGTTTCCCCCCGACGATCTTGAGAGATAACTGGTCGCATCGGCGTGTCGCCCCGTTATCTCTCAAGATCGACTCACGATCGAGTCTGGAGGGCGCGTCGGAAGGAACGGCTGGGATCGGGCAGGATATGGCCGTGCCCGGACGCCCTGACGTGACTGCCGACGACGGCACAGACGTCGACGCACGCGCAGCGGGGGCCGGCGCTGGAGCTGCGGTCGTGACGGTCGGGGTCTTCGACGGCGTCCACCGCGGCCACCAGGTGATCATGGCCCGCGCGGCGGCCGTCGCAGCCTCCGCCGGGCTCCCGTGCGTGGTGCTCACGTTCGACCCGCACCCTGGCTCAGTCGTCCGCCCGGACTCGAAGTTGCCGCTGCTGTCCACCGTCGCCCACCGCACCGTGCTGCTGCGTGCGGCCGGTGCCGACGCCGTCGTCGTGCTGCCGTTCACCCACGAGCTCTCCCAGCTCTCTGCTGAGGACTTCGTTCGCGACGTCCTGGTCGGTCGGCTGCACGCGCAGACCGTCGTGATCGGCGCGAACTTCCGCTTCGGCCACCGCGCCGCGGGCACCGTCCAGACCCTGGCCGAGCTCGGGCTTAAGTACGGCTTCACGGTCGAGGTGGTCGGGCTCGTGGGCCGTACCTCTAGGCCGGATGCGCCCGATGCGCCGGTCTGGTCCTCCACCCGGGTACGCAGGTGCGTGCTCGAGGGAGACGTGGCCACGGCCGCCCAGATCCTTGGCCGGCCGCACCGGGTCGAGGGCGAGGTCGTGCACGGTGACCAACGCGGCCGCGAGCTGGGCTACCCGACCGCCAACGTCGCGGCGGCCGCCGACGCCGCCGTGCCGGCCGACGGGGTCTACTCGGGCTGGCTGGTGCGGGCCGACGGCGAGCGGCTGCCCGCAGCGGTCTCGGTCGGCACGAACCCGACCTTCGACGGGGCGGAGCGCCGGGTCGAGGCGTACGTGCTCGACCGCACCGGCCTCGACCTGTACGGCGAGCAGGTGGCCGTGGAGTTCGCGCACCGCCTGCGGGCCACGGAGCGCTTCGACTCGGTGGACGCCTTGCTTGTCCAGATGTCCGCCGACGTCGCCACCGCGCGGGCGCAGGTCGGCTGAGCCCGCGACCGCTGGTATCCTTCGAACTGCCGTCCGATCGGCCGCGGATTCGCAGTGCTGCTGTGAAACTCAGAGAGCCCGGGAGAACAAGCCCCGGCGCGCCGCGCAACGACACAAAGGGAGCAACGTGCCGCTTGAGAGCGCCGTCAAGAAGCAGATCATCTCCGAGTACGGGACCGGCGAGACCGACACCGGCTCTCCCGAGGTCCAGGTCGCGATGCTGACCAAGCGCATCCAGGACCTGACCGAGCACCTCAAGACGCACAAGCACGACCACCACTCACGTCGTGGCCTGCTCCTGCTCGTTGGCCAGCGCCGCCGGCTGCTGCAGTACCTCCAGGCCAAGGACATCTCGCGCTACCGGAGCCTCATCGAGCGCCTCGGTCTGCGTCGCTAGCACCATGTCGGGAGCGGTTCCTCCGGGAGCCGCTCCCTTCTTGTGCAGCACCCGCAAGTACCCGCAAGTACCCGCAAGTACCCGTACCACCGCAACGACCAGCACCACCGCAACGACCAGCACCACCAGCCAGCACGACATCCGCGTGCGGCTCAGGAAAGAAACAAAGAGGAGGGCACCCCGTGGAGGGTCCCGCAATTCACACCGCAGACGCGGTCATCGACAACGGGCGCTTCGGCACCCGCACCATAACCTTCGAGACCGGGCGGCTGGCCCGTCAGGCCGCTGGCTCGACGTACGTCACGCTTGATGGCGAGACGGCCCTGCTGTCCGCCACCACCGCATCGAAGAACCCGAAGGACCAGCTCGACTTCTTCCCCCTCACGGTCGACGTCGAGGAGCGGATGTACGCCGCGGGTCGCATCCCCGGCTCGTTCTTCCGTCGCGAGGGACGCCCGTCCGAGGACGCGATCCTCACCTGTCGGCTGATCGACCGGCCGCTGCGCCCCTCGTTCGTCAAGGGCCTGCGCAACGAGATCCAGGTCGTCGTCACGGTGATGGCCCTGGACCCCAAAGACCTGTACGACGTCGTCGCGATCAACGCGGCGTCGATGTCCACGATGCTCGCGGGGCTGCCCTTCAGCGGCCCGATCGGCGCCACCCGCGTCGCGCTCATCGAGGGCCAGTGGGTCGCGTTCCCGACGCACCAGCAGCTCGAGTCCGCGGTCTTCGACATGGTCGTTGCCGGCCGCGTCGTCGCCGACGGTGACGTCGCGATCATGATGGTCGAGGCCGAGGCGACCGTGAACACGATCGACCTGATCGCCGGCGGTGCCACCGCGCCCACCGAGGAGATCGTGGCCGCCGGCCTCGAGGCCTCCAAGGCGTTCATCCGCGTGCTCTGCGCCGCCCAGACCGAGGTCGCCACGGCGGTCTCCAAGCCGACCGGCGACTTCGCGCTCTACCTCGACTACCAGGACGACGTGTACGCCGCGGTCGAGTCCGAGGTCGCCGAGCCGCTCGCCAAGGCGCTGACCATCGCGGGCAAGCAGGAGCGCGAGAGCGAGCTCGACCGGGTCAAGGCCATCGCCGTCGAGCGGGTCGCCCCCAAGTTCGAGGGTCGCGAGAAGGAGATCTCGGCGGCCTACCGGTCGCTGACCAAGAACCTGGTCCGCCAGCGCGTCCTGCGCGACAAGATCCGCATCGATGGCCGCGGGCTCAGCGACATCCGCCCGCTGTCCGCCGAGGTACAGGTCCTGCCCCGCGTGCACGGGTCGGCGCTGTTCGAGCGCGGCGAGACGCAGATCCTCGGTGTCACCACGCTGAACATGCTCCGGATGGAGCAGCAGCTCGACACGCTGGCGCCCGAGACGCGCAAGCGCTACATGCACAACTACAACTTCCCGCCGTACTCCACCGGTGAGACCGGCCGCGTGGGCTCGCCCAAGCGCCGCGAGATCGGCCACGGCGCGCTCGCCGAGCGGGCGCTGATGCCCGTCCTGCCCAAGCGCGAGGAGTTCCCTTACGCGATCCGGCAGGTGTCCGAGGCACTCGGCTCCAACGGCTCGACCTCGATGGGATCGGTCTGCGCGTCCACGATGTCGCTGCTCAACGCCGGTGTGCCGCTCAAGGCGCCGGTCGCGGGCATCGCGATGGGTCTGATCTCCGACGTTGTAGAGACAGCGGACGGGCCGAAGATTGAGTACGTAGCACTGACCGACATCCTCGGCGCCGAGGACGCGTTCGGCGACATGGACTTCAAGGTGGCCGGCACCAAGCAGTTCGTCACGGCGCTCCAGCTGGACACCAAGCTCGACGGCATCCCGGCGTCGGTGCTGGCGGCGGCGCTCACCCAGGCCAAGGACGCGCGGTTCGCGATCCTCGAGGTCATGGGCGAGGCCATCGACGTACCCGACGAGATGTCGCCGCACGCCCCGCGGATCATCACCATCAAGATCCCGGTCGACCAGATCGGCGCCATCATCGGCCCCAAGGGCAAGATGATCAACCAGATCCAGGACGACAGCGGCGCCGAGATCTCCATCGAGGACGACGGCACAATCTACATCGGCGCTACCGACGGCCCCAAGGCCGAGGCCGCCCGGGCCATGATCAACGCCATCGCCAACCCGCAGATGCCCGAGAAGGGCGAGCGCTACCTCGGCACCGTGGTCAAGACCACGACCTTCGGCGCGTTCGTCTCGCTCATGCCCGGCCGTGACGGCCTGCTGCACATCTCGCAGCTGCGCAAGATGGCCGGCGGTCGCCGGGTCGAGAACGTCGAGGACGTCGTCAAGGTCGGCGACAAGGTCCAGGTCGAGATCGGTGAGATCGACCCGCGCGGCAAGCTCTCGCTGGTCCCGGTCATCGAGGGTGAGTCCGGTGGGTCGACATCGTCCGACGCGCCTGCTGACGCCGCAGATTCGGTTTCGCTGGCCACCGACGACGTCTCAGCCGACGCCTGAGTTGGCCGACCACCGCAGCACCGTGCAGCGGCCGGGGAGCACCCGGACGCTGCTCAAGGAGGCCGACGGGGGGCTGGTGCGTCGCACCGTGCTCCCCGGCGGCCTTCGGGTCGTCACCGAGGCCGTACCCTCCGTACGTTCGGTGACGTTCGGGGTGTGGGTCGGGGTGGGCTCGCGGGACGAGTCCGTCCGCCAGGCCGGCTGCTCGCACTACCTCGAGCACCTGCTGTTCAAGGGCACCGGGCGGCGCAGCGCGCTCGAGATCTCGTCGACGATCGACGCGCTCGGCGGCGAGATGAACGCTTTCACCGCCAAGGAGTACACCTGCTTCTACGCGCGGGTGCTCGACGCGGACCTGCCGGTGGCGGTCGACGTCGTGTCCGACATGATCACCTCGGCGGTTGTGCTGGCCTCCGACGTCGACAACGAGCGCGGCGTGATCCTCGAAGAGATCGCGATGAGTGACGACGACCCGTCCGACTTGGTGCACGACTCGTTCGCCCAGGCGATCTTCGGCGACACCCCGCTCGGCCGGCCGATCCTCGGGACCTCCGGCTCGATCGCGGAGCTGTCCCGCACCACGATCAACGGGTACTACCGGCGCCACTACCGGCCCGAGAACATGGTGGTCTCGGCCGCAGGCAACCTCGACCACACCGAGGTCGTGCGGCTGGTACGCAAGGCCTTCGGCGCGGCCGGGGCCCTGGCCGACCGGTCCGTCGTCCCCACTTCGCCCCGCATCGGTGGCCAGCCTCGGCTGGCCCGACCGGGCGTCCACGTCGAGCGGCGATCCACCGAGCAGGCCAACTTCGTCCTCGGCACGCCGGGGGTCTCCCGCGTGGACGACCGGCGGTTCGCCCTGGGTGTGCTCAACGCGGTGCTGGGCGGCGGCATGTCGAGCCGGCTGTTCCAGGAGGTCCGCGAGAAGCGTGGCCTGGCCTACTCCGTGTACTCGTACAACGCGCAGTACGCCGACAGCGGTCTGTTCGGCATCTATGCCGGCTGCCAGCCGGACAAGGTGGACCAGGTCCTGGCCCTGTGCCGAGGCGAGCTCGCGAAGGTCGTCGACGGCGGCATCACGCCCGAGGAGCTGACTCGCGGGCGCGGTCAGCTGCGCGGCTCGCTGGTGCTCGGGCTCGAGGACACCGGTTCGCGGATGAGCCGGATCGGCAAGAGTGAGCTGGTCTACGGCGAGCTGCTCGGCGTCAGCTCGATCCTGGCCCGGATCGACGCCGTGACCCTCGACGACGTACGTGCGGTGGCTGCGCAGGTGCTGGCGGTTCCGCCCACGCTGGCGATGATCGGCCCGTTCGACGATGACCGGGACTTCTCGGCGGCGGTGGCCTGATGGCGCTGCGGGTCGGGGTCCTGGGTGCTCGGGGGCGGATGGGGGCCGAGGTCTGCCGCGCTGTGTCAGCCGCTGTCGACCTCGACCTCGTGGCCGCTGTCGACCTCGGCGCCGAGGGTGACCCGGCCGACCCGGTCGCGGCGTTGGTCTCGGCCGGCGCCGAGGTGGCCGTGGACTTCACCCGGCCGGACGCTGTGCTGGCCAACCTCGGGGCGCTGATCGGGGCCGGCGTCCACTGCGTAGTGGGCACCACCGGCTTCGACGCGGCCCGCCTCGATGCCGTACGCGCGATGCTCGGCCCGGCGCCTTCGGTCGGCGTGCTCGTGGCCCCCAACTTCGCCCTGGGCGCGGTGCTGCTGATGCGCTTCGCCGTGCAGGCGGCGCGCTTCTACGAGTCGGTCGAGGTGATCGAGCTGCACCACCCCGACAAGCTGGACGCGCCCTCCGGTACGGCCACCCACACGGCGCACGCGATCGCGGCGGCGCGGCGGGCGGCCGGGATGGCGGCGGTGCCCGACGCAACGTCGACCGGGCTCGAGGGGGCGCGCGGCGCCGACATCGACGGCATCTCCGTCCACTCCGTACGGCTGCGTGGTCTGGTGGCGCACGAGGAGGTGCTGTTCGGTGGTCCGGGCGAGACCCTGACGTTGCGGCACGACTCGCTGGACCGCTCCTCGTTCATGCCCGGTGTGCTCCTCGCCGTACGCGGCATCAGCGCCCGCCCGGGGCTGACCGTCGGGCTCGAACCGTTCCTCGCGCTCGACTAGCTGCTGGCACCGGCCGATGACCGAGCGGGACCGGGACGAGGCCGGACGGGCCAGGCAGGCGCGGCCGCGGGACGCTCTCGGACGGCCGCTGGCCTACGGTGCCGCAGGCGTCGTCCCGGTGCCCGAGGCCGCCCTCCCTCCTGCCGACACGCTCGCCGAGGCACGACGCCTCGTGGCGCAGGGTCGGCCGTTCTCCGCGCACGAGGTCCTCGAGGCGCGCTGGAAGGCGGGCCCCCCGGCCGAGCGGCTGCTCTGGCAGGGGCTCGCTCAGATCTGTGTGGGCCTCACCCACGCGGCTCGCGGCAACGCGGTCGGCGCGAAGCGGTTGGTCGAGCGCGGCTTGGCCCGGGTGGACGAGTACGCCGCCACCGGTGGCCCGACCTACGGCCTCGACCTCGCTGACGTCCGGCGCTGCGTGGACGCCAAGGCCTAGCCGGCCGCCCGGCGGCGAGTGGCGAGCTCGAACCAGCCCTCGATGGCGTCGGCGGCGATGTCGTACGCCTCTGGGCGGCCGAGGAAGTCGGGGGAGCGGTCGCTCAGCGGCGTGCTGATGTCTGTGCCGTCGGCCAGGACCAGGACGACCCCACGGCCGGGTACGCCGAGCGGCGAGCCCAGCAGCCGGATCGGCCCCTGGACCGAACGCACGTCGGTGATCTGCTGCCAGGTCCACACCCGGGTGGACAGCGGCCGGAGCACCCGGACCCCCTGGTCGGTGACCCAGACGCCGCTGAGGTAGCAACGGCTGAAGACAAGGGTCAGCGAGACGAGCAGCGCGAGCGTCACCACGATGCGGATCACCAGCGTGGCCCCGTCCGGGGCATGGAACGTGGTCAGCAAGGACACCTCGGTGACCAGGCCCAGCACGGCGATCAGCAGCACGGTGGTCGCGACGCGGATGATCCCCGGGCGGTACGGGCGCATCCACCGGGCCTGGACGTACGCGTCGTCGACCGGCCCGGGTGCACGCTCAGGCCAGAAGCGGTACTTCGGCGGGGGCTTGTCCGTCACGGCGTCGTCTCCTTCCCGGTCAGCTTCGAGGTCAGCCGAGCGCGCGCAGGGCGGCAGCGACGGCGGCCGCGCCGACCACGACGGCCAGGAACGGTGCGCGGAGCAGGAGCGCCACCACCGCGAAGGCTAGACCTGCCGCGCGCGCGTCGAGGGCCAGGCTCTGCCCGTGCCCGAAGGTCTGCACCGCTGTCAGCGCGGCCAGGAGTGCGATCGGCAGCAGCAGCGCGGCGGTTCGCACCCGAGCGGATGCCAGCACCCGCGCAGGGACCGACAGGCCGGCGAGCTTGAGCAGGTAGCACCCGACCGACGTCGCCAGCACCGCCGCCCAGATCACGCCGGGCTCCCGGGGGTGGGTTCGTCGGGCTCGACGATCTCGCCTGCCTCGGCCGACGACGCGCTGCGGAAGAGCACCGCGACGGCGACGACACCCGCGACCAGGACGGGTACGCCGGCCGCCAGGACCGGGGTCAGCGCCAGTGCGACCGCTGCGGCGACCAGTGCGGTCAGCCATGGGACGCGGCCCTTGAGCCGCGGCCAGAGCAGGCCGAGGAAGGCTGCGCCGACGGCGGCGTCCAGCCCCAGCTTCTTGGGGTCACCAAGGGCGGTGGCACCGAGCGCACCCACTGCAGTGGCGATGTTCCACAAGATGAAGACGGCCAGCCCCGTCGACCAGAACGCGAGCCGAGCCGACTCCTCGTCGTCCTGGCCGATGGCCATCGCGGTGCTCTCGTCGATCACGAGCTGGGCGGCGACGGCCCGCCTGATGCCGTGCGCCCCCAGCAACGGAGCCAGCCGCAACCCGTACAGCGTGTTGCGCGAGCCGAGCAGCAGCGCGGTCAGCGTGCCGGACAGCGCGGACCCGCCGGCGGCCAGCACGCCGACGAGGGCGAACTGCGAGCCCCCGGTGAACGCGAGGACGGACAGGGCGCAGGTCTGGGCGACCGACAGTCCCGACGTCGTGGCCAGCGCGCCGAACGAGACTCCGTAGGTGCCGACCGCGATCCCGACGCCCAGGGAGTTGCGCAGCACCACGCGTCGTCGGTCGGCCCACGGAAGGGGAGGCAGCGGAGGCAGGGGCAGGCTCACCGGCGGCGTTCCCCGGGGTCGGCGCCGGGCCCCACGGACGCGGCCAGCCACTCGACCAGGGGTGACACCTCCCGCCAGGTGTCACGGACGACCTTCTCGGCCTCGGGCGTGTGCATCCAGGGCTCCGGCGGCCAGGACCGCGAGGCCACGACAGAGCGGTGCCGCAGCAGCTCCAGGCGCGGGTGGTCGGGCGAGGTACCCCGCGGCCGCGTGGCGAGCCGGTCGCCGCCGACCTCGATCCCCGCGGCCCTGGTCGCGGCCACGATCCGCTCGAGCTCGGCCCCGGACGGCCCGTCGACGACGTCGCGGTAGCGGTGGATCTGCTGCCCCTGCGGCGAGTACCACCCGCCGGCCACGAGCAGCCCGTCCGCGGAGATCTGCACGTACAGGCCGACAGCGTCCCCGACCTCGACGAAGCCACCCTGATGATCCTTGTACGGCGTCTTCTCCTTGCTGAACCGGACGTCGCGGTGCGGGCGGAACGCGTGCCCGGTGCCGAACTCGTCCTCGAGGTCCCCGAGCAGGTCGAGCATGGGCTGGCGTACGAAGGCGTCGTACGTGGGCTTGTGCTGCGTCCAGTACGCCTTGGAGTTGTCGGCCACGAGCCCCTCGTAGAACGCGAAGGCGGCGTCCGGGAAGCCCTCGAAAGCGTGCGAGGCCGGCGCCGTCATGGTCGGTCCTGCGCGGGGTCATCCGTGAGGGAACAGTGCAGCCGTACCTGCTGGACGACGACGGACCCGTCGCCGTCGAGGTCGAGCGTGCGGTGCGAGCCGTCGGACCCCCAGCCCGAGTCGGTGAACAGCGCGCGTCCCGCGTCGTCGGTCGCGTCGATCCAGACGTTGGCGGTGGTGAAGCCGTCGCCGCGCAGGAAGTCGACGGCTGCGGTCAGCAGCCGCGAGCCGTGGCCCTGCCGGCGATGTCCTGTGTCGACGGTGAACGTGTAGAGCTCGCCGGAGCTGATCGGGTCCTGGTCCTCGTCCTGCGCCGGGCCGAGCGCGGCACCGCCGACCACATCGGACCCCGCGCACGCGACGAGAACACGGTGCCGCCCCGACGGCGGGCTGGTGACTGCGGCCACCCACTGCTCGGCGAACGCCGCCTGCTGGCCGACCAGGTCGTCGAGCGCGGCGTCGGGGAGCCGACCGGTGTACGTCACCCGCCAGCCCGCGACCTGCAGCGACGCCAGCGCCGGTGCGTCGTCGCCTCGGGCTGGGCGCACGCTCATGTCGGCCATGGCTGCGACCGTACTAGCCTGGCTCCCGAACCCACGAGGCCAGCCACAGGAGGAGCACGACGTGTCAGCACTATCTGCGCCATCGGACGCGACAGGCAGCCCTGGCAGCGCTGGCAGCCCTGCGAGCACCGACGCGATCCGGTTCCGCAGCGAGATGACCGTCGAGCTGGTGAAGTCGAGCGCCCACGACTCCGACGTGGTCTTCGCGGCGCGGGTCTCTACCGCGGGGGAGGCCTCGCTCGAGGCGGTCGACGCCGACGCCAGCCGGTCCAAGGGCCTGATCGGCTACCTGATGCGGGATCGGCACGGCAGCCCGTTCGAGCACAACTCGATGACCTTCTTCGTCGAGGCGCCGATCTTCGTCTTCCGCGAGTTCATGCGGCACCGGATCGCGTCCTACAACGAGGAGTCCGGCCGCTACCGCCAGCTCGACCCGGTGTTCTACGTGCCCGGCCCCGAACGCCGACTGGTGCAGGAGGGCAAGCCGGGGGCGTACGTCTTCCTCGAGGGCACCCGCGAGCAGCACGACCTCGTGGTGTCCGAGACCAAGCGGTCGTGCACCCAGGCCTACCAGGCGTACCTGTCGATGCTCGAGGCCGGCGTCGCAAGAGAGGTCGCCAGGGGGGTGCTGCCCGTAGCGACGTACTCGTCCATGTACGTCACCATGAACGCGCGTTCCCTGATGAACTTCCTGTCGCTGCGTACCAAGCGCGAGGGGTCGCACTTCCCGTCCTACCCGCAGCGGGAGATCGAGATGGTGGCTGAGGTGATGGAGGCGCGGTGGGCCGAGCTGATGCCGATCACCCACGCCGCGTTCGAGGCCGGCGGCCGGGTTTCCCCCTGATACCCGAGTAATCTGCTCTCATGCCAGCGACCCTGTCCGCCGAGGCCCCCTTCGGGCGGGTCCTGACGGCGATGGTCACGCCGTTCCGCCCCGACGGGGGGCTCGACGTCGACGGTGCCCAGCGGCTGGCGACCCTCCTGGTCGATGCCGGCAACGACGGGCTGGTGCTCAACGGGACGACCGGCGAGTCGCCGACCACCACCGACGCCGAGAAGGAGCTGCTGGTACGCGCGGTCATCGAGGCCGTGGGCCACCGAGCCTTCGTGATCGCCGGGGCGGGGAGCAACGACACCGCGCACAGCATCGAGCTCGCGTACGCCGCCGAGAAGGCCGGCGCGCACGGCCTGCTGCTCGTCACGCCGTACTACAACAAGCCGCCGCAGACCGGGCTGCTTGCGCACTTCACGGCCATCGCCGACGCCACCGACCTGCCCGTGATGCTCTACGACATCCCGCACCGGACCGGCGTGGCGATCGAGACCGAGACGCTGCTGCGGCTGGCCGAGCACCCGCGCATCGTCGCCAACAAGGACGCCAAGGGCGACCTGGCCGGCGCCTCGGCGGTGCTGGCCCGCTGCGACCTCGTCTACTACAGCGGCGACGACGTCCTGAACCTGCCGCTGCTGTCCGTCGGCGCGGCCGGCATCGTCAGCGTCGTCTCGCACGTCGCAACCCCGCGGCTGGCCGAGATGGTCCACGCCTATCGCTCCGGTGACGTCACCCGGGCCAAAGTCCTGCACCATCAGCTGCTGCCCGTGTTCGCGGGCATCTTCCGTACCCAAGGAGTCATCCTGACCAAGGCCGCGCTCAACCACCTGGGCCTGCCCGCCGGACCCGTCCGGCTCCCGCTCCCCGATGCCACGTCCGAGCAGGTCGCGCAGCTGTGCCGCGACCTCGCCGACGGCGGCGTCGAGGGATTCACCGCATGACCCCGACGCAGCACCAGCTCGGCGCACCACCGCCGCTCGCCGAAGGCGCCCTCCGGATCGTCGCCCTCGGCGGCCTCGGCGAGATCGGGCGCAACATGACCGTCTTCGAGTGGGGCGGCCGGCTGCTGATCGTCGACTGCGGCGTCCTGTTCCCCGAGGACCACCAGCCCGGCGTCGACCTGATCCTGCCCGACTTCGAGTACATCCGGGACCGCCTGGACGACATCGAGGCGATCGTGCTGACGCACGCCCACGAGGACCACATCGGCGCGGTGCCGTACCTCCTGCGCGAGAAGGCCGACATCCCGCTGATCGGGTCGCGGCTGACCCTCGCCCTGGTCGAGGCCAAGCTGCGCGAGCACCGGATCACCCCGTACACGCTCGAGGTCAAGGAGGGGCAGACCGAGCAGGTCGGCCCGTTCAGCGCCGAGTTCGTCGCGGTCAACCACTCCATCCCGGACGCCCTCGCGGTCGCGATCCGTACGCCCGCGGGCCAGCTCGTCCTGCACACCGGCGACTTCAAGATGGACCAGCTGCCGCTGGACGGCCGGATCACCGACCTGCGGGCGTTCGCGCGGCTGGGCGAAGAGGGCGTCGACCTGTTCCTCGTCGACTCCACCAACGCCGAGGTGCCCGGCTTCGTCCGTACCGAGCGCGACATCGAGCCGGTCATCGACGCGGTGTTCGCCCGCGCGGAGCGACGGGTCATCTCGGCCTGCTTCGCCTCGCACGTGCACCGTGTCCAGCAGATCCTCGACACCGCCCACAAGCACGGGCGCAAGGTCGCGTTCATCGGCCGGTCCATGGTGCGGAACATGGGGGTGGCGCGCGACCTCGGCTACCTCACCATCCCCAGCGGGCTGATGGTCACCGTCGACGAGCTCGCGTCGTTGCCGGACGAGAAGGTCGTGCTGGTCTGCACCGGGTCGCAGGGCGAGCCGATGGCGGCGCTGTCGCGGATGGCCAACAACGACCACCCGATCAAGATCGGCGAGGGTGACACCGTCCTGCTGGCGTCCTCGCTCATCCCTGGCAACGAGAACGCCGTCTTCCGGGTGATCAACGGCATCGCCCGCCTCGGCGCCGACGTGGTGCACAAGGGCAACGCGCTGGTGCACGTGTCGGGGCACGCGGCAGCCGGTGAGCTGACGTACTGCTACAACATCGTGCGCCCGCGCAACGTGATGCCGGTGCACGGCGAGTGGCGGCACCTGCGGGCCAACGGTGACCTCGCGATCAAGACCGGCGTACCGCGGGACCGGGTGATCCTGGCCGACGACGGCGTGGTGGTCGACCTGGCCGACGGCGTCGCCAAGATCGTCGGGGCGGTGCCCTGCGGCTTCGTGTACGTCGACGGCTCGTCCGTGGGCGACATCACCGAGTCCTCGTTGAAGGACCGGCGCATCCTTGGCTCCGAGGGCTTCATCTCGGTGGTCGCGGTCGTCGACCTGCACGACGGCAAGGTGGTCGGGGGGCCGGACATCCACGCGCGCGGGTTCGCCGAGGACCAGGCCGTGTTCGACTCCGTACGCCCCAAGATCGCCGCCGCGCTCGAGGACGCGCTCCGCGAGGGCACCACCGACGTCTACGAGCTGCAGCGGATCCTGCGCCGAGCCGTCGGCAAGTGGGTCAGCGACACCCACCGGCGCCGCCCGATGATCATCCCCGTCGTCCTCGAGGTCTGACGCTCCTTTTCTGACCGGACCGAGTCGATCTTGAGAAATCACTGGCCGACACGCCGTGCGGACCAGTTATCTCTCAAGATCGACTCAAGATCGACGGGAAATCGGGGCGGCGCGGCGTGGGACGCGTGGGAAACGTGGGGCATGTGGGTACTCTGCCCGCCATGGCCAGCCGTACCTCCGCCGGCCCCACTCGTGCGCGCACCTCAGCGGGTACGAGTCGTCAGGCGGCTTCCCCAGGGCGAACGGCACGTACGGGCAGCAAGGCGAGCGGGAGCAAGCAGCCCGCCCGGCCGGCAGCCCGTCGTCCCCCCGCGTCGCACCGTCGCGCCCCCGCGCCTCAGCGACGTCGACAGCGGCCCCCGAAGGGTCCAGGCCTGATCAGCCGGTCCGCCCGAGCCGTCAGCCGCGCTGTGTCCGGCCTCTGGCTGGGCATCGCGCACCTGATCGGGGGGGCTACCCGCCGGGTCGGCAAGGGGGCCCGCGACAGCGCCAGCCAGCTCGACCCCGCGCACCGCCGCGATGGCTTCGGCCTGCTGCTGATCGCTGCGGCTCTGCTCGTCGCGGCATCCACCTGGTGGCGGCTGACCGGCCCGGTCGGCGGCGTCGCCCGCAGCATCACCCTCGGCGCGGCCGGCTCGATGGCGTGGTCCGTACCCTTCCTGCTGGCCGCATGGTCCTGGCGGGTGCTTCGGCACCCGGACCGCAACGCCCCCGGCGGCCGGCTGTTCATCGGCTGGGCCGCGGTGATCCTCGGCGTCCTCGGCTTCATCCACGTGCTGCACGGCACTCCCCAGCCCGCTGCGCCCGAGGCCATGCGCGCAGCCGGTGGCTGGCTCGGCTGGCTCGCCGCCGCGCCGATCGTCGCCGGCGTGACCGGGTACGTCGCCGCGCCGCTGCTCGTGCTGCTGGCCGGGTTCGGCCTCCTCGTGCTCACCAGCACGCCGGTCCACCAGGTACCCGAGCGGCTCCGACTGCTCGAGTCGCGGCTGCTCCGCCGCCCGATGGAGGCGCTGGCCCAGGAGCCGCCCGGGCTGATCGACCTGACCGGCGACGGGGACGGCGACGGCGATGCCCTCGATGCCCTCGATGCCCCCGATGCCCCCGAGCCGCTGAAGCGCACCCGGCCGCGCCGCCGGGTCGGCTCGATGCCACCGATGGACCCCATGGACCCGAGCGAGACCGACGAGGTCACCGGCGACCCCGCGTTCGACACCCCGCTGGTCGACGTCACCTCGACCCGGACGGTCGAGCAGCACGACACGATCGTCCTGACCGGTACGGGCGCAGCAGCGGACGCGGGCTCGAAGACCCCGGTGCCGCACGCCTCCGAGCCGATGCCCGCGCGGATGGAACAGCTGGCGCTGTCCGGCGACATCACCTACCACCTGCCGCCGGCCGACCTGCTCAAGCCCGGCGCCCAGCACAAGGCCAGGACCAAGGCCAACGACGCCGTCGTCGAGCGGCTGACCGAGGTGCTCGACCAGTTCGAGATCGACGCGCAGGTCACCGGCTTCACCCGCGGCCCCACCGTCACCCGGTACGAGGTCGAGCTCGGCCCGGCCGTCAAGGTCGAGCGGGTGACGGCACTGAGCAAGAACATCGCGTACGCGGTGGCCAGCGCCGACGTACGCATCCTGTCGCCCATCCCCGGCAAGTCGGCCATCGGCATCGAGATCCCGAACACCGACAAGGAGATCGTCAGCCTCGGCGACGTGATCCGCTCGGCGGTCGCGCACTCCGACCACCACCCGATGATCGTGGGGCTGGGCAAGGACGTCGAGGGCGGGTTCGTCGTCGCCAACCTCGCGAAGATGCCGCACCTCCTCGTCGCCGGCGCGACCGGGTCCGGCAAGTCGTCCTTCGTCAACTCGATGATCTGCTCGATCCTGCTGCGGTCCACCCCGGACGAGGTACGCATGGTGCTCGTGGACCCCAAGCGGGTCGAGCTCAGCGCGTACGAAGGGATCCCGCACCTGATCACGCCGATCATCACGAACCCGAAGAAGGCCGCCGAGGCCCTGCAGTGGGTGGTCCGCGAGATGGACCAGCGCTACGACGACCTCGCGGCCTTTGGCTTCAAGCACGTCGACGACTTCAACAAGGCGGTACGCACCGGCAAGCTCCAGCCCCTGCCGGGGAGCGAGCGGGTACTGGCGCCGTACCCGTACCTGCTGGTGATCGTGGACGAGCTGGCCGACCTGATGATGGTGGCCCCGCGCGACGTCGAGGACTCGATCGTCCGGATCACCCAGCTGGCCAGGGCAGCCGGCATCCACCTGGTGCTGGCGACCCAGCGCCCGAGCGTCGACGTCGTGACCGGACTGATCAAGGCCAACGTTCCGTCGCGGCTGGGCTTCGCGACCAGCAGCGTCACCGACAGCCGGGTCATCCTGGACCAGCCGGGCGCCGAGAAGCTGGTCGGCCAGGGTGACGCGCTGTTCCTGCCGATGGGCGCCAGCAAGCCGATGCGGATCCAGGGTGCCTGGGTCACCGAGCCCGAGATCCACGCCCTCGTGGCGCACTGCAAGACCCAGCTGCAGCCCTCGTACCGTGAGGACGTCACGGTCGTCGCGGCCGCCAGGAAGGAGGTCGACGAGGACATCGGCGACGACCTCGACCTGCTCTGCCAGGCGGCCGAGCTCGTCGTCACGACCCAGTTCGGCTCGACGTCGATGCTCCAGCGCAAGCTGCGGGTCGGTTTCGCCAAGGCGGGCCGGCTGATGGACCTGATGGAGAGCCGCGAGATCGTCGGGCCGTCCGAGGGCTCCAAGGCGCGCGACGTGCTGGTCCAGCCGGACGAGCTGGACAGCGTCCTGCTGCTCCTGCGCGGAGAGTAGTCAGACCGGCGCTCTGCGCCACTTCTGAGCGTACGGTCCGCGGGCGTACGATGGTCCGAGTCCGAGCGTGCACGATCTCAACCGCAGGTCGACGGGAGGCGGTAGTCCATGTCCCTCGGCTCCGACCTACTCGCGGCCCGCACCGAAGCCGGCCTGACCCTTGAGCACGTAGCTGACCGCACCCGGCTCCGCCGTACCGTCATCGAACGCATCGAGGCCGACGACTTCAGCCTCTGCGGCGGCGACGTCTACGCCCGCGGCCACATCCGCACCATCGCAGCAGTGGTCGGGACCGACCCCGTACCCCTGGTGGCCGAGTTCGACCGGTTGCACGCACCGAACGCGCCGCTGGCCAGCGAGGTGTTCGAGTCCGAGACCTCCACCAAGCGCGAGCGCGGCGGGCCGAACTGGACCGCGGCCATGGCCGGCGCCCTGCTCGTGGTGGCCGTGATCGTCGTGTTCCAGGTGGCCCGTGGCGGCTCGTCGACGCCCTCCGCCGGGGGCACCGGCTCCACCCCGGCCGTCACGTCCACCGGCTCGACCGGCCCGACCGGCTCGACCACAGGCAGCACCCCCACGCAGTCTGCCCCCACGCAGAGCCCCTCTCCCACCGTGATCGCCAAGGTCCCGCCGTCGAGCCAGGGCGTCGTCGTCCGCCTCGAGGTGACCACCGGGAACACCTGGATCTCCACGACCGGCGGCGGCAGCAAGCTCTTCGAGGGCCTGCTGAAGACCGGTGCCGTCAAGATCTTCACCGACCCCAAGCAGGTCAAGATCGTGGTCGGAAACGCGGGTGCGGTCCGCCTGACGGTCAACGGCGTCGACATCGGTACGCCGGGGGCCACCGGACAGGTCGTCCGGCTCAGCTTCGACCCGGGCGACCCCATCGCCACGGGCTGAGCGACCTCGTCCGGGCGACCCCGCGCCTGCGCCTAGGCTGGGGCGCGTGACCGCACCCATGCTGACCGGCCGATCGGTCGCACTGGTCACCCTCGGGTGCGCGCGCAACGAGGTCGACTCCGAGGAGCTCGCGGCCCGGCTCGAGGCCGACGGCTGGACCCTGGTCGACGAGCCCGCCGACGCCGATGCAGTCCTGGTCAACACCTGCGGCTTCGTCGAGTCGGCCAAGAAGGACTCGATCGACACCCTGATCGCCGCGGCCGACCTGCGCGACTCCGGCCGGCCGCAGGCGGTGGTGGCCGTCGGCTGCCTGGCCGAGCGGTACGGCGCCGAGCTGGCCGCATCGCTGCCCGAGGCGGACGCGGTGCTCGGCTTCGACGACTACGCGGCCATCGGGGACCGGCTGCGCGGGGTCCTCGCGGGCACCCCGCACGTACCCCACGTCCCCTCCGACCGGCGGCTGCTGCTGCCGATCTCGCCGACCGACCGGCCGGCTGCTGCGGCGGGCACCTCACTGCCTGGGCACGGCGACCTGCCCGAGGGCCTGGCCCCGGCGTCCGGCCCCCGCATCATGCGCCGGCGCCTCGAGGGCGGGCCGACCGCACCGCTCAAGCTCGCCTCGGGCTGCGACCGGTGCTGCTCGTTCTGCGCGATCCCGGCCTTCCGCGGCTCCTTCGTGTCCCGGCGGCCGGCCGAGATCCTCGATGAGGCGCGCTGGCTGGCCGACCGGGGCGTACGCGAGGTCGTGCTGGTCAGCGAGAACTCCACGTCCTACGGCAAGGACCTCGGCGACGGCCGGCTGCTCGAGGCGCTGCTGCCCGAGCTGGCCGGGATCGACGGCATCGAGCGGGTCCGGGTCTCGTACCTCCAGCCCGCCGAGACCCGACCGTCCCTGGTCGAGGTGATCGCAGGTACGCCCGGGGTGGTGCCGTACTTCGACCTGTCCTTCCAGCACGCGAGCGCCGGCGTACTGCGCCGGATGCGCAGGTTCGGGTCGACCGAGTCGTTCGTCGGGCTGCTCGACCGGGCCAGGGCGTCTGCGCCGACGGCCGGCGCCCGCTCGAACGTGATCGTGGGTTTCCCCGGCGAGACCGAGGCGGACCTCGCCGAGCTCGAGCGCTTCCTGGTCCTGGCCCGGCTCGACGTGGTGGGCGTGTTCGGCTACTCCGACGAGGACGGCACCGAGGCGGCCACGTACGAGGACAAGCTGGCGCCGGACGAGGTCGCCGAGCGGGTCGACCGGGTGACCCGGCTGGTCGAGGAGCTCACCGCCCAGCGCGCCGAGGAGCGGGTGGGCGAGACCGTCGAGGTGCTGGTCGAGCTGGTCGAGGACGGTGCTGGCGGTTCGGGCCGTGGCTCCGCCGAAGGCAGGGCCGAGCACCAGGGTCCCGAGGTGGACGGAACCACCGCGCTGGCCCGGCCGCGGCAGGGTACGAGCGGCTGGCGCGTGGGCGAGCTGGTACGCGCCGTCGTGGTCGCGACCGAGGGCGTCGACCTGGTGGCCGAGCCCGTCGCGGGGGAGCGCCGGTGAGACCGGCTCCTCCTGACCGCATCGGCGACCCGGTCCAGCAGGTCGGGCTCTGGAACATCGCCAACGAGCTGACGATGCTCCGGCTCCTGCTGGTGCCGGTCTTCGCCGTCGTGCTGTTCCACGGCGACGGCCACCAGGTGGGCTGGCGGTGGGCCGCGTGGGGCGTCTTCGCGGTGGCGTCGGCGACCGACCTGCTCGACGGCGACCTGGCCCGTCGGCGCGGCCTGGTCACGACCTTCGGCAAGGTGGCCGACCCCATCGCCGACAAGGCCCTGATGGGGATGGCGCTGATCGGGCTCTCGATCCTGCGCGACCTGCCCTGGTGGGTCACCGCGGTGATCCTCTTCCGTGAGGTCGGCGTCACGCTGCTGCGCTTCTGGGTGATCCGGCACGGCGTGATCCCTGCCAGCCGCGGGGGGAAGCTCAAGACGTTGCTGCAGGGCGTCGGCATCGGCCTCTACATCCTCCCGCTGTCCGGCTGGCTCCGGGGTGCGTCCGCCGTGGTGCTGGGGCTGGCCGTGGTGGTCACGCTGGTCACCGGCGTCGACTACATCGTCAAGGCCCTGACCCTGCGGCGTACCAGCGAGCGGGCCGCGCAGAAGCGGGCGGCCCGGGCGGCCCGCGCCGCCGACCGTCAGGTTCGAGGCTGATCGTGCGGGTCGCCGTCGTCGCAGTGGGGGACGAGCTGCTGCTCGGGGACGTGATCAACGGCAACCTGGCCTGGCTGGGCCGGACCCTTGCCGACGGCGGCACCCCCGTGGTCCGCGGCTACGAGGTCGGTGACGACGTCGCGGCGATGGTGGTCGTGCTGCGTGAGGCGCTGACGGACGCGGACGCCGTGGTCGTGACCGGCGGGCTCGGGCCGACCTCCGACGACCGTACGCGGGCCGCCCTCGCCGAGCTGGCCGGCGTCGAGCTGCGGCGCGACCCCGCGCTGGTCGAGGTCATCGGGGCCTGGTTCACGGACGCAGGCCGGCAGGCGCCCGACAACGTGTGGGTCCAGGCCGACGTGCCCGTCGGCGCCCGGCCGATCGACAACCCCTCGGGTACGGCACCTGGCCTGGCGATGGAGATCGAGGGCCGGCTCGTGTACGCGGTGCCGGGCGTGCCCGCCGAGCTGTACGGCATGGTCACCGGCACGGTGCTGCCGGAGCTGCGGGCCCGCGCGGGGCAGCCTGCGGCTCTGGTGACCCGCCAGCTCCGGGTCGCGGTGGTCGGCGAGTCTGCCGTCGCGGCGACCCTGGCGCCGGTCGAGGCCGGGCTGGCCGACGGCGTGACGCTGGCCTACCTCGCCTCGCCCGGCGAGGTGCGCGTGCGTTTCAGCGGGACCGACGTGGCCGCACTCGACGCGACCGCCGAGCAGGCTGCGAGCCTGCTCGGCGCGGACGTGAGCGGTCGCGACGGCGAGACCTTGCCGATGACCGTGCTGAGGCTGCTGACCGAGGACGGGTTGACGGTCGCGGTGGCCGAGTCGCTGACCGGGGGCGGGCTGGCGTCGGCGCTGGTCGACGTCCCGGGCGCATCGGCCGCCTTCCGCGGTGGGGTCGTCGCCTACGCGACCGAGCTCAAGACCTCGCTCCTGGGCGTGGATGCCGGGCTGCTCGCCCGAGGTGGGGCCGTGCAGCCGGAGGTGGCGGTGGCGATGGCCGAGGGCGTGCGCTCCCGGCTGGGCGCGACGTACGGCGTGGGGACGACCGGGGTGGCCGGCCCGGACCCGCAGGACGGTGCCGGGCCCGGCGTCGTCCACGTCGCGGTGGCCGGTCCGCAGGGCCTGCGCACGCTGGCTCTCGACCTGCGCGGGGGGCGAGAGAGGGTCCGGCGGGTCGCGGTCGTGCACGCGCTCGACCTGCTCCGGCGCGTCCTGCTGGACGCCCGGGAACACTCGATATGATTACTTCGTTACAACAGCCAAGCGGGTGATCGCGCCCGCCACTACGCGCGTCCGCGGCCACCTGAGGGTACGGTTGCACTCTCGACAGGTTCTAAGGGCAGCACGGCTGCGCGAGACGAAGAGGAGGGGATGACCGATGGTCCTGCTACGACGACTGCTGGGCGACGAGCTCCGGCGTCAGCGGCTGCACCAGAGTCGTACCCTGCGTGAGGTCTCCGCTGCGGCGCGGGTCTCCCTCGGTTACCTCTCCGAGGTCGAGCGCGGCCAGAAGGAAGCCAGCAGCGAGCTGCTCTCCTCGATCTGCACGGCCCTGGACGTCCCGATGTCCGTCGTGCTGCGCGGCGTGAGCGACGAGCTCGCGCTCGCCGAGCTCGCGGCCTCGCCCACCCGGCCTTCGGTGCTGCCGACCGCCCTGCCCGACGTCGTGGCCTCGGCGGCCTGACCGAGCACGTGGTGGCCGGGCCCGCATCGTCCGGGCTGCACACCCGGGCGGGCAACGCCATGGGGCGTACCCGGGACGGACTCCTCGACGGCGCGCTGGCCTCGATCGAGCGCGAAGGTCTCCGGGGTACGACGATGGCCGGCATCTCGGTCCGCAGCGGGGTCGCCAAGGCCACCCTGTACAACCACTTCCGTACCAAGGCGGACGTCCTGGCCGGCATTGTCGAGCGCGAGGTCGACCGGGTGGCCGACCTCGCGGGCAGCGTCCTGGCCGAGCCGGACGGCTCGTTGGCCGACGCGCTGGACCGTGCCGCTGAGGCGTTGGGTGCCTTGCCCGCCGCGCGTCGCCTGGCGACCACCGAGCCCGCCGCGCTGACGCCGTTGCTCGCCCCCGACCCTGCTCCCACCGCCGTAGCGCCCGGCTGGCGGCACGCGCAGCGCCGCACCGGTGAGCTGCTCGGCGCCCCGGCCGACGGACCGCTGGTCGACCTCGTGCTGCGCTGGCTCGCCGGGCAGCTGCTCGTACCTGCCGAGCCCGAGACCAGGCGGCACACCGCGACGCTCCTGGCGCATTCTGCCGCCTCTGCCGCTGCTGCCGGGCCCGAGTCGGTCACCCTTTCGGTGGCTCCGGCTGGCACGACGGGCACCAGTACGTGATCCGTGCGTACGGTGCGGCGCCCTGCTCCGCCGACCGGATCCGCGTCCCGCAGCGACGGCAGGCCCGCCCGGCCCGCCCGTAGACCCAGGTACCGCGACCGGGACGCAGGTCGCCAGTCGTCACCTGGGCTGCGCGAGACCTGTTGGCTACCAACAACTTCTGCGCGCGTACGACCATGGCTGCGATGTCGGGGACCGACCCGACCGGGCACCACGGCGAGACCCCGGACAGGAACAGCACCTCGGCTTTGTACAGGTTGCCGATGCCCGCAAGGTTGGTCTGGTCGAGCAGCGCCTCGCCGACCGCCCGCCCGGGATCGGCCAACAGGCGCTGCACCGCGAGCGCGTGGTCGAAGTCGTCGGCGAGCAGGTCCGGCCCGAGGTGCCCGACCGCCTCAGCCTCGTCGCTGGTGGCCAGCAGCTCGACCACGGGCAGCCGGTAGCCCACCGCGACCCAGGACTCGGTGCTGAGCACGACGCGTACCTCGTGCTCAGGTCCGCCGGCCCAGCGCACCCCCGGCCGGTAGAGGTGCCAGCTGCCGTCCATCCGGAAGTGCGTGTGCAGGGTGCGGCCATCCTCGAACCGGAACAGCAGGTGCTTGCCCCGCGGCACCACCGACAGCACCAGCTGACCCGCGAGGTCCGCGGTGGCGAGGGCAGGGACGCGGAAGTCCGAGCCGAGCAGGACCGACCCGGCGAGTGCCTGGTGCAGGTGCTGCGCGGCCAGCCAGACCGTGTCTCCCTCGGGCATCGCCGGGCTCGGGTCAGGCCCGCAGCCGCAGGCCGCGCGGCGTCGGGTGGAAGCCGGCCGCCTCGAGCGCCTGCCCGAGCGGAGATGCGAGCACTGAGGCGCCGTCGGCCCGCTCGACCGCCAGCTTGCCGAGCTGACCCGCGCGGACGGCCAGGGCCAGCGCGTCGACGGCCGGCTGCACGACGGCGAGGTCGTCGGTGAACGACAGCAGGGTGCGCCCGCCCCGCTCGACGTAGACGGCGAGCTCCCCGTCGACGATGACGACGAGTGCGCCTGCCTTGCGTCCCGGGCGGTGGCCGTCGGCGCCGGGTCGCTCGGGCCAGGGCAGCGCGGCGCCGTACGCGTTCGCCGGGTCGGTGGCGGCCAGGACCAGTGCCGGTGCGGGCGTACGCAGGTCGCCCGCCGCCGCCCGCAAGCGGTCCACCGCGCCGGGTACCGAGAACTGGGCCGCGCCGAGGCCCTCGACGACGTAGCCGCGGCGGCAGCGGCCGGTCTCCTCGAAGGCCGACAGCACGCGGTAGGCAGCTGCGAACCCGCCGACGACCCGCTCGGCGACGACCGCGCCCCGGGTGACCACGCCGTAGCGGTCGAGCAGGGCCTCGGCCAGCGCGGCCGCTCGGCGGGTCGGGTCGGGCTCGGGTGCCGGCAGCAGGGACCAACGGCCAGCGAGTGTCGGGGCCGCCGCGCGCAGGCCCGCGGGTACGCCGCCAGAGGCCCGCCCGTACCGTCCGTACCGGGCTCGCGGGGTGGCCCGACGGGCGCGATGCGCGCCGCCCCGGCCGCCCGCGAGCAGGGCACGCAGCGGTCCGACGGTGTCGTTGGTGACCCGGCCGGCCCAGACCAGCTCCCACAGGGCCAGCGCCAGCACCGAGTCCTCGACCGGTCCGTCCTCACGTCCGACCCGATCGGACAGGCCGCGGAAGAACAGCGCGGCACCGTCCATCAGCTCCGCCAGCACGAGCTCCTGCAGCGCCGAGGGTACGAAGGCAGCATCGAGCTGGAGGGTGAGCGGCGCGGTCTCGGCGGGGTGCAGCGAGACCCAGCCATCGTCGCCGGGCAGTGAGCCGTGGCCGGCCCAGACGACCTCGCCGGACGCGGTCAGCTCGTCGAGCAGGGCGGGCGTGTAGCCCAGCACCCGGGACGGCAGCACGAGCCGTTCGAGCGCCGACGCGGGAACCGCCGCACCGGCCAGCTGTTCGACCACCCGGAGCACGCCGTCGACGCCGCGCAACGTGCTGCCGACGTTCTGCCACGCTGGCAGGAAGCGGGCCAGGGCCAAGCCCGGCACCGGCTCGGCCTCGCGCCGCAGCACCGCCAGGGACCGCCGGCGCAGCATCCGGAGCACCTCGGTCTCGCACCACTCGGTGCCCGCCCCGCCCGGCTGGAACTCGCCCTCGGAGACCCGCCCGGACGCGGCGAGGCGGACCAGCGTGCCGTGGACGACCGCGACCCCGAGGCCGAGCCTGGTCGCGACCTCGCCGGCGTGGAACGGCCCGTGCGTACGCGCGTACCTGGCCACCAGGTCGCCCAGCGGGTCGGCGAGCAGCTCGAGGAAGACCTCCGGGATGCCGACCGGCAGGGGTACGCCCAGCGCGTCGCGCAGCCGGCCCGCGTCCTCGACGGCGGCCCAGTGCTCTGTGCCGGCGATGCGTACCCGGATCGCCCGGCGGGCCGACTCGAGGTCGTGCAGCCACTGTGCCGTCGCCCCGCGCGCGAGGGCCTCGTCGGTCGTCAGCGGCCCGAGGATGCGCAGGAGGTCGGCCACACCCTCGGCGCTGCGGGCCTGCCGGTCCGGGGAAAGTCGTTGCAGGTCAAGCTCGATCGCCTCGACGGCGCCGGCGTCGAGCAGCTCACGCAGGTCGGCCTGGCCGAGCAGCTCGGCCAGCAGGGTGGAGTCCAGCGCCAGGGCGGCCGCCTTGCGCTCGGCCAGCGGGGAGTCGCCCTCGTAGAGGAATTGCGCGACGTAGCCGAACAGCAGCGACCGGGCGAACGGCGACGGCTCGGTGGTCTCGACGTCGACCACGCGGACCGTACGCCCCTCGATGTCCCGCATCAGGGTGACCAGGGCCGGGACGTCGAACACGTCCTGCAGTACCTCGCGCATCGTCTCGAGGACCACCGGGAACGAGCCGTACTCGGAGGCGACCGACAGCAGCTGGGCGGACCGTTGCCGTTGCTGCCAAAGGGGTGTGCGCCTCGTCGGGTCGCGGCGGGGGAGCAGCAGGGCACGCGCTGCGCACTCGCGGAAGCGCGACGCGAACAGCGCCGAGCTGCCGACCTCGGCGGTCACGAGCGGCTCGACCTCGTCCGGCTCGATCACCGACATGGCGGCCAGCGCGGCCCCGAGAGCGCGGCCACTCAGCTCGCCGGCGGAGAGGTCGTCGCTTTCGGCGGCACCCAGCCGGCCCCCACCACTGCCGCCGAGCAGATCCATGTCCGGCAGCCGCAGCACGATCCCGTCGTCTGCGTGCATGGCCTGGACGTCGATGCCGTACCGCTCGCGCAGCCGTCCGGCCAGCGCCAGTGCCCAGGGCGCGTGCACCTGGGCGCCGAACGGCGAGTGGATCACGACCCGCCAGTCGCCGAGCTCGTCCCGGAAGCGCTCGACCAGGATCGTCCGGTCGTCGGGTACGTGACCAGTGGCCGCCCGCTGCTCGTGCAGGTAGGCCAGCAGGTTCGTGGCGGCGCGCTCGTCCAGCCCGACGCCGCGCAGCTTCTCGTGGGCGGCCGCGTCGGGCAGCCGCAGCAGCTCGCGTACGGAGGCGCCGACCGCCCGCCCGAGCTCGGCCGGCCGCCCGAGCGCGTCGCCCTTCCAGAACGGGAGCCGCCCCGGCTGGCCGGGGGCCGGCGTCACCAGTACGCGGTCGTGGGTGATCTCCTCGATCCGCCAGGCCGACGACCCGAGGGTGAACACGTCGCCGATCCGCGACTCGTAGACCATCTCCTCGTCCAGCTCGCCGACCCGTGCCCCGCCACGACCCTTGGCGGCGCCGCCGCCCGACGCTGTGCCCGCGTCGGTGCCGGCTGATGGGCCGCCGACCAGGAACACGCCGAACAGGCCGCGGTCGGGGATGGTGCCACCGCTCGTCACGGCAAGGCGTTGGGCCCCCGGCCGGCCGGACAGCGTGCCCGCCACCCGGTCCCAGACCAGACGGGGGCGCAGCTCGGCGAACGCATCGCTCGGGTAGCGGCCGGCCAGCATGTCCAGCACCGCGTCGTACGCGGACTGCGGCAGCCCGGCGAACGGTGCCGCCCGGCGTACCAGGGCGAGCAGGTCGTCGACCACCCAGTCGTCCATCGCCACCATGGCCACAACCTGTTGCGCCAGCACGTCCAGCGGGTTGCGTGGGTAGCGCAGCGCCTCGATCTGGCCGGCCACCATCCGCTCGGAGACGACCGCCGCCTGGACCAGGTCGCCGCGGTACTTCGGGAAGACCACGCCGCGGCTGACGGCGCCCACCTGGTGGCCGGCGCGGCCGATCCGCTGGAGCCCGCTGGCCACCGACGGCGCCGACTCGACCTGCACCACGAGGTCCACGGCGCCCATGTCGATGCCCAGCTCGAGGCTGGAAGTGGCGACGACGGCGGGGAGCCGGCCGGCCTTGAGCTCCTCCTCGATCAGCGCGCGCTGCTCCTTGGACACCGAGCCGTGGTGCGCACGGGCGAGGACCGGTGCGGCGCCCCGCGAGGCCCCGGACTGCGCCATCACCTGCGCGGGAGATCCCGTACCGGGGACGGCAGTTGAGAAGGCGAGCCCACTGTCCTCGCCGAGAGCCAGCGCGAGCCGTTCGGCGTGGATCTCGTTGAGCCGCGCGCACAGCCGCTCGGCCAGCCGGCGCGAGTTGGCGAACACGATGGTGGAGCGATGGGCCTCGACCAGGTCGACGATGCGTTCCTCGACGTGCGGCCAGATCGACGCTCGCCGCTCGTCGCCCGCGGCCGAGCCGGAGATCTCGCCGGTGGGCTGGCCCAGCTCGGACATGTCGTCGACGGGGACGACGACCTCGACCTCGATCCGCTTGTCCGACGGCGGCTGCACGACGATCACCTCGCGGCTGCCGCCGAGGAACCGGGCCACCTCGTCGACCGGGCGTACGGTCGCCGACAGCCCGATCCGCCTGGCGGGCCGCGCGAGCAGCGCGTCCAGGCGTTCGAGGCTGAGCGCCAGGTGGGCGCCGCGCTTGGTGCCCGCCACGGCGTGCACCTCGTCGACGATGACCGTGTCGACGTTGCGCAGCGACTCGCGGGCCGCCGAGGTCAGGATCAGGAACAGCGACTCGGGCGTCGTGATCAGCACGTCTGGCGGCCGGGTGATGAACCGTCGACGCTCGTCGGCGGGAGTGTCCCCGGTACGCATGCCGACCGTGATGTCCGGCACCGGGAGACCGAGCCGGGCTGCGGCCTGCCCGATGCCGGCCAGCGGCGCCCGCAGGTTCCGGTCGACGTCGACGGCGAGCGCCTTGAGCGGGGAGACGTACACGACGCGGCACCGGTGCTTGCGGTCCTCGGGGACCGGCTCAGCGGCGATCCGGTCCAGCGACCACAGGAAGGCCGCCAGCGTCTTGCCCGAACCCGTGGGCGCGACCACCAGTGCGTCGAGGCCGGTCGCGGCGGCCACCCAGGCTCCGGCCTGGGCAGGGGTGGGCGCGGCGAAGGCTCCCTCGAACCACTGGCGGGTGGCGGGGGAGAAGCCGTCGAGCGGGTCGTTGCTCTCGCTGGGCACGGTGGTCATCGCGGACATCCTCCCCCTGCGCACCGACGGGCCGCGAGCCGCGGCA